>CAMFLK010000106.1 GCA_945957135.1 uncultured Rhodospirillales bacterium | reverse complement strand
GGCGGAGCGGGCGGCGAGGCCGGCGGCAGCGAGGCCGGCGAGCCAGGCGCGCGCGGTGTCGGCATCCGCCGTGGCCGGGGACTGGCCGCGGGCGGCGGCGGTGGCGGCGTAGTCGGCGAGGTCGGCGCCGTAGGCGAGCACGGTGTTGGGCGCCGCGCCGCGTTCGGCGACCAGCATTTCCAGGAAGGCCTCGACATGCCGGTCCGTCATCGGCTTGCCCGGCTGGACTTACCGGCCGAAGCGGTCGTTGGGCAGAACCTTCTGGATCTGCTGCACGCGCGGATCGGGCGGGAAGGCGCCGAGGCCGACCATGACGATGGCCATGATCACCAGACCGAGCAGGACGACCAGAAGGAAGATGTTGCGCATGAATTCCTGACGGGTATGGCGGAGGCCCGGGCGGTGCCGTGGCCTCGGTCTTGCCGGGTGTGCTAGCCTCCGCCGTGATGACGCGCAACACCGCTTTCCAGCCCGCCCCGCGGCTGCACGAGGACGCACCGCCCCTGCCGGCGGCGCTGGCCGGGCGCAGCGTGGTGCTGGTGGGGCTGATGGGCGCCGGCAAGACCTCGATCGGCCGCCGCCTCGCCGCCCGACTCGGCCTGCCCTTCCGCGACGCGGATGCCGAGATCGAGCTGGCCGCCGGCTGCACCATTCCCGAGCTGTTCGACCGGTTCGGCGAGGCCGAGTTCCGCGACGGCGAGCGCCGGGTGATCCGCCGCCTGCTGTCCGGCGACCCGCTGGTGCTGGCCACCGGCGGCGGCGCCTTCATGAACGAGGAGACCCGCGCCACCGTGCGGCGCGAGGCGGTGAGCATCTGGCTGCGAGTGAAGCTGCCGGTGCTGCTGCGCCGCGTCTCCGGCCGCACCAACCGCCCGCTGCTCAACGCCGCCGACCCGGCGGAGGTGCTGACCCGGCTGATCGAGGTCCGCCACCCTGTTTATGCCGAGGCGGACATGATCGTGGATTGCGGCGAGGAGAATCCGGAGATCACCACGTCCGACGTGCTGTCGCGGCTGATGGCGTGGCGCCCGGCGCGGCGGCTGTCGCTCGCCTTGTCCTCCGGCAGCTACGACGTGGTGGTGGGCGAGCGGCTGCTGGCCCGCGCCGGCGCGCTGCTGGCCCCGGTGCTGCCGCAGAAGCGCTGCGTGGTGGTGACGGACGCGACGGTGGGCCCGCTGCACTTGGACACGCTGCTGGCCGGGCTGGCCGAGACCGGGTTCGAGGCGCGCCACGTGGTGGTGCCGGCGGGCGAGACCTCGAAGAATCTCGAGACCTTCGGCCAGGTGGTGGACGGGCTGCTCGATGCCGGGGTGGAGCGGCGCACTTCGGTGATCGCGCTGGGCGGCGGCGTGGTGGGCGACCTCGCCGGCTTCGCCGCGGCGACCACGCTGCGCGGCCTGCCCTTCGTGCAGATTCCCACCACGCTTCTGGCTCAGGTTGATAGTTCGGTGGGCGGCAAGACCGGCATCAACACGCGCCAGGGCAAGAACCTGCTGGGCGCCTTCCACCAGCCGCGCATGGTGCTGGCCGATACCGGCGTGCTCGCCAGCCTGCCGCCGCGCGAGCTGCGGGCCGGCTATGCGGAGATCGCCAAGGCCGGGCTGATCGGCGATGCCGGGTTCTTCGCCTGGTGCGAGGCCAACGGGCAGGCGGTGGTGTCCGGCGACGCCCAGGCCCAGGCCGAGGCGATCTTCCGCGCCTGCGCCTTCAAGGCCCAGGTGGTGGGCGAGGACGAGCGGGAGGAGAAGCCGAATGACGGCCGCGCCCTGCTCAATCTCGGCCACACCTTCGGCCATGCGCTGGAGGCCGAGCTGGGCTACGGCACCATCCTGCATGGCGAGGCCGTGGCGGTGGGCATCGGGCTGGCCTTCCGGCTTTCGGTGGCGCTGGGCCTGTGCCCCCAAGGCGAGGCGGACCGGGTCGTGACGCATTTCACCGAGGTGGGGCTGCCGGCGGAGCTCACCATGCTGAACCGCCGCCTGTCCGCGTCCCGGCTGATCGGGCACATGCGGCGGGACAAGAAGATGCGCGACGGCGCGCTGACCTTCGTGCTGGCGCGCGGCGTGGGCGCGGCCTTCACCCAGCGCGGGGTGGAGGAGGCGGCGGTGGCCGGGCTGCTGCGGCAGGAGGGCTGCGAGGCGTAGCGGGTCAGCCCTCGCCGTTCGGCTCCGGGGGGATGGGCAGCGTCAGGCGGAAAACGGTGCCGGTCGGGCCGGTCTGCTCCAGCGTGATGCCGCCGCCCTGGGCGCGCAGCAGGTCGCGGGCGATGGCCAGGCCCAGCCCGCTTCCGCCGGCCCGGCCGCCGGTGACGAAGGGGCGGAACAGGTCGCGCTGCACGGCGGCGGGCAGGCCGGGGCCGTCATCGGTGAGGGTGATGGCCAGCGTCTCGCCATCGGCGGCGGCGGTCACGCCGATGCGCCCGGCGCCGGCCTCGGCGGCGTTGCGGGCGAGGTTGCCCAGCACGCGCAGCAACTGCTCGCGATCGGCCCGCGCCGTCAGCCCCACGGGAATCTCCGTGGTGACCACGATGTCGCGGCGCACCGCGCGGGCCTGCTCGGCGGCGTCCTCGATCACCGGGGCCAGTTCCACCGCGCTGGGCACCGCGGCGGGCAGGTCCCGCGCGAAATCCAGCGTGCGGCGGACCAGTTCGGTGGCGCGGTCCACCGTGCGCATCACCATGTCGCCGCTGCGGCGGATGGAGCCGTCCTCGCTGGCCTGCAATCGCTCGGCGGTGAGCATGGCCGGGGCCAGCACGCCGCGCAGGTCGTGGCTGACCTTGGCGACGGCGGTGCCCAGCGCCGCCAGCCGCGCGTTGCGCCACAGCGCGGTGCGCAGGTCGCGCTGCATGGCCGCGAGCTCGGTGGCGGCGACCGCCATTTCGTCGCCGGCGAACAGCGCCACCCGGCCGGGTGGCGCGGCATGCTCGGGGTCGCGGCGGAAGGCGGCGATGCTGCGGGTCAGTCGCCGCATCGGCCGCACCAGCGCGAAATACAGCCCGGCATAGACCGCGGCGCCGCCGATCAGCGCCACCGCCAGCGCCTCCAGCGCCGTGGCGGCCAGGGCGGCGCGCAGCGTGTCGCTCAGTTCGCCCTCGCGCAGCACCATGGTCAGCACGCTGCCCGGCCGGCGGGCATCGGCGGCGATCACCGTGACCAGCCGGTCGTCGTGGCGGAACAGCGCGCGCCAGGCGCGGCCCGCGGCCAGCCATGTCGATTCCGCCGGCAGGTCGATCAGCGCGGCGCCGGTGAGCTGGGTGACCGGGGCGAGGCTGAGCATCGGCCGCCCCGGCTCCTGCAACCGCGCCGATTCGACGCCGGCCAGGCGGAGCAGCTCGATGCGCCCGGCACGGTCCAGGCCGGGCTGGGCTCCCGGCTGGGGAAAGCGGGGCGCCGTGGCCACCGAGCCGGGCGGGGCGAGGCTTGGCGCCGTGCCGCCCGGCAGGGCGGCGGCCAGCACCACCGTGCGCGCGGCCGTGGCGCGGGCCTCGTACCAGCCACGCCGCTCGCGCAGCAGGGCGGGCACCAGCACCAGCGCCTCGGTGATCAGCATCGCCACCAGGGTGAGCCACAGCAGCCGGAAGGAGAGGCTGTGGCGGAAACGGACCTCGCTGATCGGGGCGTTCTCGGCCATTCCTCTCCCATCCCCCATTCCGCCGCGATGATGCCGGGGGTGGGGCGAGAGGGGAATGGTTGACGCGCCGGCCCCCCCACCCCTATAAGCCGGCCCCTGCAACGGGGCTGGCCCAGGCCGGGCGGTCCCGTATCGGCTGTTTCCCGTTCCCCGCCAGGTGGCGAACGGGCTGATCGGAGAAGTGACGTGAAGCGCACGTATCAACCCTCGAAGCTGGTCCGCAAGCGCCGTCATGGCTTCCGTGCCCGCATGGCCACCGTTGGCGGCCGCAAGGTTCTGGCCAACCGCCGCGCCAAGGGCCGCGCCAAGCTGTCCGCCTGATCCGGCGGCGGCTGTTCCGCCCATGGCGCCGCCCCCGCAGCGCCTGAAGCGCCGCGCCGAATTCCTTCGCGTCGCCGCGAAGGGGCGCCGCGCCGCCGTGCATGGGCTGGTGCTGCAGGCCCTGCCGCGCGACGACGACCAGCCCGCCCGGCTCGGCTTCACCGTCACCCGCAAGGTGGGCAATGCCGTGGTGCGCAACCGCACCCGCCGCCGGCTGAAGGAGGCGGCGCGGCTGCTGCTGGCCGACCGTGCGCTGACTGGTGTGGACCTCGTGCTGATCGGGCGCGACGCGACGCGCGGGCGCGATTTCGCGGCATTGATGGACGATCTGTCGCGCGCCCTGGCCAAGGCCGGGGTCGGGTCATGACGCCTCCCGGCAAGAGCCTGCCCGCCGCCGTGCTGGCCGGGGCCGTGCGGGCCTACCAACTCACCCTGCGCCCGGTGATCGGCGCGCATTGCCGGCACGAGCCGAGCTGCAGCCACTACGCCATCGAGGCGTTGACCACCCATGGCGCGCTGCGCGGCACCGTGCTGACCGGGCGGCGGCTGCTGCGCTGCCATCCCTGGCACCCAGGCGGCTACGACCCGGTGCCGCCTCCCCCTTCTCCTCTCGGCCGGACGTCTCCCTGATGGACCAGAAACGACTGATGATCGCGATCGCGATCTCCATCGCGATCCTGCTGGGCTTCCAGCTGCTGGCACCGCATCCCCAGCGCACGGCCCCGCCCACACCGGTGGCGAGCGAGGCCACGCCCGCCGCACCCGCCGCCACCCCCAGCGCCGGCGGCATGCCCAACGGCACCAGCGCCGCCGACCTCGCCGCCCTGCGCAACGCGCCGCGGCTGAAGCTGCTCGCGCCGGGCGTGGAAGGCAGCGTCAACCTGCTCGGCGCGCGCATCGACGACCTGGTGCTGCGCCGCTACCGCGAGACCATCGCGCCCAACTCGCCGCTGGTGCGGCTGCTGGAGCCGCAGGTGGATTCGCAGCCCTATTTCGTCCAGTTCGGCTGGACCGCGCCGGACGGCGTCAAGGCCAGGCTGCCCGGCAACGACACGCTGTGGACGGCCAGCGGCAACGACCTGGGCGACGGCCGCCCGGTGACGCTGTCCTGGGACAACGGCGAGGGCCTGACCTTCGAGATCGCGCTGGCCATCGACGACAACTACATGTTCACCATCCAGCAGCGCGTGCGCAACGCGACGGGGGCGGAGGTGAAGCTGTTCCCCTGGTCGCGCATCCGCCGCGACTACACGCCGGTGGTGGGCGGCTACTACATCCTGCACGAGGGGCTGATCGGCGTGCTCGGCGGCACGCTGCGCGAACTCTCCTATGCCAGCGCCAAGAAGGACGGCGAGAAGACCAACGGCGTCGGCCTGGAAGTGACCACCGAGGGCGGCTGGGCGGGCATCACCGACAAATACTGGCTGACCGCGCTGGTGCCCAATCTGAAGGTGCCCACCGTCGCCACCTTCCGCCACATCGCCGACAACGGCGACCGCTACCAGGTCGATTTCGTGCCGAAGGAGCCGATCGCCGCCCCGGCCGGCGGGGTGGGCGAGCTGCAGCAGCGCCTGTTCGCGGGGGCGAAGGTGGTGCAGCTGCTCGACCATTACGAGCATGAATACGACATCAAGTATTTCTATCTGGCGGTGGATTTCGGCTTGTTCTGGTTCCTGACGCGGCCGATCTTCTTCGCGCTGGACTGGCTGTACCACTATCTGGGCAATTTCGGCGTGGCGATCCTGGTGTTCACCGTGTTCGTCAAGGCGCTGTTCTTCCCGCTGGCCAACAAGTCCTACCGCTCGATGAGCAAGATGAAGCTGCTGGCGCCGAAGATGACGGCGCTGCGTGAGCAGTACAAGGACGACCAGTCGAAGCTGCAAGGCGCGATGATGCAGCTCTACAAGGCCGAGAAGGTGAACCCGGCCAGCGGCTGCCTGCCCATGCTGGTGCAGATTCCCGTGTTCTTCAGCCTGTACAAGGTGATCTTCGTCACCATCGAGATGCGGCACGCGCCGTTCTTCGGCTGGATTCACGATCTGTCGGCGGTCGATCCCACCAACGTGTTCAACCTGTTCGGCCTGCTGCCGTTCGACCCGACGACCATCGCGCCGATGCTGCATCTCGGCGCCTGGCCGCTGATCATGGGCTTCACCATGTATTTCCAGCAGAAGCTGAACCCGCCGCCGCCCGACCCGGTGCAGGCCAAGGTGTTCCAGTTCATGCCGATCATCTTCACCTTCATGCTCGCGAGCTTCCCGGCCGGGCTGGTGATCTACTGGAGCTGGAACAACCTGCTGACCATCGGCCAGCAATGGCTGATCATGCGGCAGACGCGGCTGGACAAGCCGGCGATGGCCAAGGTCTGAGCCATGGAGACGGCGGAAGAACAAGCCGCCTGGAAGGAAGCGGGCCGCAAGCTGTTCGCGGGGGAGTGCCGGTTCTTCTTCGCCGCCCAGCGGCTGGACCAGCTGCCCACGCCCGGCCTGCCGGAACTGGCCTTCGCCGGCCGCTCCAACGTGGGCAAATCCTCGCTGATCAACGCGCTGACCGGGCAGACCGCGCTGGCGCGGGCCTCCTCCCAGCCCGGCCGGACCAAGCAGCTCAATTTCTTCGACCTCGCCGGGCGGCTGGTGCTGGTCGATATGCCCGGCTACGGCTACGCCCAGGCCGCCAAGGCGGTGAAGGAGGACTGGCAGGGGCTGATGTTCGACTTCCTGCGCGGAAGACCCACCCTGCAACGTGTGGTGCTGCTGCTGGACGCGCGGATCGAGCTGAAGGACTCCGACCGCGCGGTGATGGATCTGCTCGACCGCGCCGCCGTCACCTACCAGCTGGTGCTGACCAAGGCGGACAGCGTGAAGCCCGCGGCGCTGGCGGCCAAGCAGGCGGAGATCGCGGCGCTGGCCCGAAGCCACCCCGCGGCCTTCCCGGAATTCGTCACCACCAGCAGCGAGACCGGGCTGGGAATCGAGGAATTGCGCGCCGCACTGGCCCGCCTCGCTTCCCCCGCGGGTTGACCGCCCCGCGCTGGCCCCGCACAACGCGGCGGCTTTGTTTGATCGCGTGATTCAGGCTTTTTGGCGATCCCGCCAAACGTCATCACGCGCAGGCCGAATGAGGGGACGCGCCGCATGACCGAGACCGAGCAGTTGGAAGCGGCCCAGGAGCAGGCCCGCATCCTGGCCCAGGCGCTGCCCTTCCTGCGCCGCTATGCCGGGGCCACCATCGTGGTGAAGTATGGCGGCCACGCCATGGGCGAGGAGCATCTGGCCACCATGTTCGGCAGCGACATCGCGCTGCTGAAGCAGGTGGGCATCAACCCCGTGGTGGTGCATGGCGGCGGGCCGCAGATCAACGCCATGCTCAAGCGCCTGGCCATCCAGTCCACCTTCGTCCACGGGTTGCGGGTGACCGACGCGGCGATGGTGGAAGTGGTGGAGATGGTGCTCTCGGGCACCGTCAACAAGCACGTGGCCAGCCTGATCAGCCGGGCCGGCGCGCTGGCGGTGGGCATCTGCGGCAAGGATGGCGGGCTGATCCGCGCGCGCAAGCTGCAACGCACGGTGCGCGACCCCGGCAGCAACATCGAGCAGGCGCTCGATCTCGGCTTCGTCGGCGAGCCGGAGCATGTGGACGTGCGGGTGATCCACGCGCTGACCGGGGCGGGGCTGATACCCGTGATCTCGCCGGTGGGCATCGGCGCCGATGGCGCGACCTACAACATCAATGCCGACACGGTGGCCGGTGCCGTGGCCGGCGCGCTGGGCGCCCAGCGCCTGCTGATGCTGACCGACGTGCCCGGCGTGCTCGATGGGCAGAAGAAGCTGATCCCCGAACTGAGCATCGCCGAGGTGGACCAGGGCATCGCCAGCGGCATGATCAGCGGCGGCATGATCCCCAAGGTGGAGACCTGCGTGGCCGCGGTGCGCGAAGGCGTGAAGGGCGCGGTGATCCTCGACGGCCGCCAGCCCCATGCCTGCCTGCTGGAGCTGTTCATCGAGGGCGGGCTGGGGACGTTGATCCGCGCCTAGCGTGTCGGGGGGCCGCCTTCTTCGAGGGTGGCGCCGTGCTCGATGCCGTCAAGGCACGCTTCGCTCAAGGGCCTTGACGGCATCTGCGCGCGGCGCCTATCGGATGGAAGGCCGGGGCGAGGAAAGGCCCCTTTTCAGCCGAACAAAGAAAGGCTCACTTCTGCCTCTTCTTCGCATGTTGGCTCTGGCTTCGTTGCGGGAGACGGGGTCAAGGCGCTTGAGCGAAGCGCGCCTTGACGCCGTCTCCCGCAACGCAAGCACAATCGAAAGTGCGAGGGAGCCCGCTCAGATGGCGGCGTAGATCGCGGCCAGCCGATCGAGCGCCGGCTGCGGCAGGGGGCCTTTCGCGGCGGCCTGGGCGGCGGTTTCGAACTGCTCGGGCGTGGCGATGCCGATCAGCACCGTGCTCATCGCCGGGCTGGACAGGGCGAAGCGGATCGCCGCCTCCACCAGGCTGCCGGCCAGCCCTTCCTCCACCAGCGGGCGGAACAGGCGGGCGCGGGCGAGATCGGCGTCGTAGCTGGTGTCGGAGGCGATGGGGGCGACGGTCTGCATGGCGTTGGGGTGGCGCGCGGCCGCGCCGCTCAGCGCGCCGGCGGCGAGAACGCGGATGCCGATCACGCCCACGCCGTGCTGCTGGGCGCGCGGCATCAGCCCCGCATAATCCACCCCCGGCAATCCCGCGGGCAGATGGCCGGCGGCGCTGGGGTTGAGCAGGTTGTAGGGGATCTGCACGCTGTCGATCGCGCCCGATTCCACCACGGCGGCGATGGCGGCAGGGTCGCCGATGCCGGTGATGCCGATGAAGCGCGTCTTGCCCTGCTCGCGCAGCCGCGCGAGCGCCGGCACCGCCTCGCCGAGCACGGTGGGCGCATCCAGGGCCGGGTCGGAGCCCGCGGCCGTGATGGGATTGTGCAGCTGGAACAGGTCCACGCTGTCCCGCCCCAGCCGGGCGAGGCTTGCCTCCAGCGCGGCGGCGATGGCGGGGCCGATGCGGCCGCGCTCGGCGCTCGCCAGCCCTACCTTGGTGCCCAATGTGACGTCCAGCTTCAGCGCGCGCAGGGCGCGGCCGAGATTGCGCTCGCTCTCGCCATCGCCGTAGGAGGCGGCGGTGTCGAAATAGGTCACGCCGGCCTGCACGGCGCCGGCGATGGCGCGCTCCTGCTCGGCCGCCGTCCCGCGCGTCATCAGCCCGCCCACCGCGCCGCAGCCGAAGCCCAGGGCGGAGACCGAGAGGCCGGTGCGGCCGAGGCGGCGTTGTTCGATCATCGCGCGAGGTCCAGCCGATAGAAGCGGTTGGCGGTGCCGAAGAACAGATCGGCCTTCTCCGCGGCGCTGGCGCCCTCGGCCAGGCGCTTGCAGGCGTTCCAGAACACGCCGTAGCTGTAGGAGCCCTTGTCCACCGGGAAGTTGCTCTCGAACATGCAGCGCGCCGGCCCGAACGCGTCGATGCAGGTCTCCACATAGGGTTTCCACGCCTGGGCGAGTCGGGCCGAGCCGGGCGGATCCGCCTCCGCCTCGAAGCCGAAGCCGTTGACGCGCATGCCCAGGCCCCCGAGCTTGACGAACACGTTGGGGCAGGTGGCCAGCGCGCGGATGGAACTCGCCCAGTCCGCGAACACCTCCGCCCGCCGCCCGGCATAGCGCCCGATGCCCAGCGGCCCGCCGACATGGTTGAGCACGATGGGGGTGGCGGGAAACAGCTGGGCCAGGGCGGTCAGGTCAGGGATCTGCGGGTGGTACAGCCACGCCTCGAAGGACAGGTTCAAGGGCGCCAGCCGGGCGAAGCCGGAGCGGAAATCCGGATGGGTCAGCAGACCGGGCGGCGGGGTGACGCCCGGGTTGAAAATCTCCGGATCGTCGTTGGCGGCGACGATGTGGCGGATGCCGCGGAACCGCCCGCCGCCGGCGCGCAGATGGGCGTGCAGCACCTTGTCCACGCCCGAGCCCAGCATCAGGTCGGCATGGCCGACGATGCCGGCGCAGATGTCCGCGCGGCCGTAGATGCCGCTGGCGGACATCGCGGCCACGCCGTTGACGAACTCCGTCTCGCCCACCGGCCGCAATTCCTCCGGCCCCGCCGCCCGGTGCATGGCGCGGGCCTGGACGAACACGGTGGCGCGGATGGCGTGCCCGCAATCGAGATCGGCCAGCAGATCGTCGAGCAGGTAGCGCCAGCCCGGCCGATCCCACAGATGGTGGTGCGGGTCGATGATCGGCAGGTCCGGCTCCAGCGCCGGCTCGGCCACCCGGTCCAACCAGTCCTGGCGCACGGGCAGGTAGGGCGAGCGGGCAGGGGCAGCCGGTTCGGTCATGAAACGCGTCTCACCCCATACATCTGCGGGAAGCCCTCGCGGATATCCGTCAGGCTGGTGCGGAAGACGATCGGCCCGGCATAGTAGCCCAGCGGCGCGTAGGGCACGGATTTCAGCATCAGCAGCTGCATCTTCTCGGCGATCGCCCTCTGCCCCGCGAGGTCCGGCGCGTCGAGCCAGGAATCGCGCAGCTCCTCCATGCCCGGCACGGTGGGCCAGCCGAACCAGGCGGCGGCCCCGCTGCGGATGCCGGGGCTGGCCGCCGGCGAGACATTGCCGGGGCCGCCGAGATTGGTGAGGAAGATGTTCCAGCCGCCCTTCTCCGGCGGTTCCTTGCTGGCGCGGCGCTGCACCACCGTGCCCCATTCCACCGCCACGTAGTCCACGTTCATGCCGATGCGCTGCAGCAGGTCGGCGGCGAGCTGGGAATAGGCGTGCAGCGGCGGAATGCTGGTGGCGCCGAGCAGCACCACCTTTTCGCCCTTGTAGCCCGCGGCGATCAGGTCCTTCTTGGCCTGGGCCATGTCCTTCACCCGGCCGATCGCCTCCAGCCCCGCCTTGCTGGCCATCGGCGTGCCCGGCGCGAACAGGCCGACGGGGTTGCTGATGATGCTGGGATCGGCCCCGGCATAGGCCATCATGAACTCGTCCTGGTTCACCACCGATAGCACCACCTGACGGATGGCCTCGTTGTCGAACGGCGGGAACAGCTCGTTGAAGCGGAGGCAGCCGATGGAGCCGAACGGGTCGATCACCCTGGTGGCCAGCGCCTTGTTGGATTTCAGGCTGGGCACCAGGTCGATCGGCGGGTTCTCCCACCAGTCGATCTCGTTGTTGCCGATGGCGGCGGCGGCCGTCGCGGGGTCGGGCAGGATCTGCCATTCCACCCGGTCGAAATGCGCCACCTTGGGGCCGGCGGTGAAGCTCGGCGTGCCGTCGGCGCGGGGCACGTAGCCGTCGAAGCGCGAGAACACCACCAGCGAGCCGGGCACACGTTCGTTCGCCACGAAGCGGAACGGGCCGCTGCCGACCACTTCGGGGATCTGCGAATTGGCGTCGGTCTTCGCGAGCCGCTCGGGCATCACGCAGCAGGCGTAGCCGGCCAGCGTGTCGCGCAGCAGCGGGAAGGGCTTCTTGAGGCGGATGCGGATGGTCTTGTCGTCGGGGGCGGAGATTTCGTCGATGCGCGCGGCGAGCACCTGGGCCATGGCGTCGCGCTTGCCGCTGCGCTGGATGCTGGCCACGGCGTCGCGCGCCAGCACCGGCGTGTTGTCGTGGAATTTCAGCCCGTCGCGCAGGGTAAGGGTCCACAGCTTGCCGTCGTTCTCCACCTTGTCGCCGGCCAGCATCTGCAATTGCGACTGCAGCTTGGCGTCCGTGCCGTAGAGCGTGTCGAACACCGCGAGCGAGACGTTGCGGGTGATGTCCGCCGTGGTCCACACCGGGTCGAGCGAGGCGGGGTCGGCGTGCGGCACGAATTTCAGCGGCTTGGCGGCCTGGGCGCGGGCGATATGGGGAGCCGCCAGCAGGGCCGCGCCGGTGGCCAGGAGGGTTCTGCGCTTCATCGGTGGGCTTCTCCCTGTGTTATGGGCATCAGCCTGTCCCAACCGGGGCAGCGGGTTCAAGCCGTTGCTTCGCGACAAACCGCGACCGGTGTGCCGCGGGGATCATTCCCGGTTGTCCGCCCGGGCCAGGCACAGCAATCTTTGCGCGAGAAACGCCGCGTCGGTGCCAGCGAGGCGGGCGAGGGCGGGGGCGAGCGGTGCGTCCGCCGTTTGCGGCGCGGCGAGCAGGAAGGGCGCGCCCGGCAGCATCGCCCCGTCCTCCGCCCGGCGCACGGCGATCAGCGCCGGGCCGGGCGGGCAGGCGATCGGGATATGGAAGCCGCAGCGCCAGGCGGGGGCGCCGGCGCGTTCCAGGTCGGGTCGTGGACGGTCGGCGAGGCCGCCGCCCAGCAGCAGGTCCGCGCCATCCGTGCCGGCGCGCGTTACTTCCAGGCAGACCGGGCGGCCCGGCCGCGCCGCGTCGATCGCCCAGCCGGCGACCAGCGCGCGGCCCGCCCGGTCCACATG
>CAMFLK010000105.1 GCA_945957135.1 uncultured Rhodospirillales bacterium | reverse complement strand
GCGTTGCCCTGCTTGACCGTGCCCACCGCCGGGCGGGCGCTGGCGAGCAGGTTGGCGGCCTGGCCGCGGGCGGTGGTGGCGGCGGCGCGGGCCTGGGCTTCGTTGCCGTAGGCGCCCACCTGGATCGCCCAGCCGCCCGTGGCGGGGCCGCCCTGGCGCACCGGCAGGCCGCCGGCCATGGCGGGCTGGATCAGGTGGAAGCCGCCGCGCTGTGGCGTGCTCAGCGGGTTGGGGCCGGTGGCGGCGTAGCGCGAGGACGGGGCGGCCGGCGGTTCCGGCAGGGCGGAGGCCAGCACCACGCCGCGCGAATTGGCCGGCGTGCGGCCGCGCGTGTCGGCCAGCATGACCGGCGGGCTGTTGCGCGAGCCGCGCGGATAGCGCGGGCCGGCGGGAATGTTGGTGGGAATCTGGTACATCGCCACCTGCGTCGCATCCACCTGGCGGGTGGGATAGACGCCGGCGATGCGCGGGCCGATGCGCGCGACATAGTTGCGCGTCTCCAGCGGCAGCGACTTGTTGCGGGTGATGTAGTCGCTGAACTTGCCCGGCCCGGCGTTGTAGGCGGCGAGGAAGCCCGGCGAGCCGTACACGTCGTAGAGCTCGCGGATATAGGCGGTGCCGGCGAGGATGTTGTTGTGCGGGTCGTAGGGGTCGTCGTCGAGGTTGTAGCGGCCGCGCAGCTCGTCATAGGTGCCGGGCATCACCTGCATCAGCCCCATCGCCCCGGCGTCGGAGGTGATGAGCTGGCCGTTCTCGTACAGCCGGCCGCCGGATTCCTGGCGCATGACCTCGCGGATCCAGACATCCGGCACGTCGAACCGGGCGGAGGCCTCGGTGATGTAGGGGCCCCAGGGGTCGCCGGGCGGGCCGGGCGGGGTATAGTTGCGCTTGGCGTGGGCCTTGTAGTCGGCGGCCTCACGCACCGGGCTCTGGCTCGCGCAGCCGGCCAGCGCGGCGATGACGGCGAGGCAGGCAACAGCGCGCAGGACCGGCACGGACGCGCCGCGAAGAAAGACGGAAAGGACGGGCATCAGGCGGTAGCCTCCGTCGTGTCGCGGCCGCGCCGGACGGTGGCGAAACCACCTGCCGAGCAAACCAAGGAACGCGACGGCATTGCGCGCCGTCGTTCATGAAGATGATCAGCAAACCTGGATAAAGCGTTATCCCAAAGACATCTTCGACGCAAGACAACTTCATGCCCGCGATCATGAAGAATGATCTCGGGCATGAGTCTTTGCTTGCCGCGCCGCCGCCGGCCAACCCGGCGCGGGAGCGATGACGATCATTTCAAATCGTGGCTGTGGCGCTTTCGTGTCGGGCACGCGAGAGTGCGCGCCTGTCCAGCTGGAGAACCCACCGATGCCGTGCCGCGCCGCCCTCGTCCTTGCCCTGCTCGGCGGGCTCGCCGCCTGCGCGCCGACCAACACCAACACCACCTACAGCGCCGGCGAGATCGGCCGCGCCGCGACGATGAGCACGGGGGTGATCATGTCCATGCGCCCGGTGACGGTGCAGGCGCAGAACACCGGCATCGGCGCGGTCAGCGGCGCGGTGGTGGGCGGCACGGCCGGCAGCTTCATCGGGCGCAACAACGTCGCCGCCAACGTGATGGGCGCGGTGGGCGGGGCCGTGGTGGGCGGGCTGGTCGGCAACGCGGTGGAGGGGGGCTTGGGCACCGGCAGCGCCATCGAGTTCATCATCCGCCAGGACAACGGCCAGGCCATCTCCGTGGTTCAGACCAACGAGGAGGCGTTCCGGCCCGGCGACCGCGTGGTGATCACCTTCGGCGCCCGTACGCGCATCGCGCACGCTTATTGACGGCTCCCATCCGCCCGCGGCCCTTGACGGCGGCGGGCGGATGTTCCATGTCCCCGAAATCAGGACCGTACGGGTCCGGTTAGGGGTTGGCTCCATGCTGCGCCTGTCGAAACTGACCGATTACGCCGTGGTGGTGCTCATCCGTCTCGCCGATGCCGGTGCGGCGTGCGGCGAGGCGGTGCAGACCTCGCCGGGCATCTCCGGCGCCACCGGCGTGCCGGAACCCACGGTGGCCAAGGTGCTGAAGGCGCTGTCCGCCGCGGGGCTGGTGGCCTCGCAGCGTGGCGCGCGCGGCGGCTACCGGCTGGCGCAGCCGCTGCACGCCATCACGGTGGCCGACGTCATCACCGCCATCGACGGGCCGATCGCGCTGACCGCCTGCGTGGACGGCGCGCCCGGCACCTGCGACATGCATCCGCGCTGCGCATTGCGCGGGCGGTGGGACCTGGTGAACGACGCCATCCACCAGGCGCTGGCCGCCATCACGCTCGCCGAGATGCGCGCCGCCTCCATCCCCGCCGGGCTGCGCATCGCGCCCGGCTTCGCCCTCACCGCGCCCGCCGAATAGGGAGCCGCCATGCCCGCCGTTCCAGAAACGCTCGACGCCGTCCAGGCCGCCACCGAGTCCGGCTACAAATGGGGCTTCTCCACCGATATCGACATGGAGCTGGCGCCCAAGGGGCTGAATGAGGACATCATCCGCCTGATCTCGGCGCGCAAGAACGAGCCGGACTGGCTGCTGGAATGGCGGCTGAAGGCCTTCGCGCTGTGGCAGACCATGACCGAACCGAGCTGGGCCAAGCTGCACCACCCGCCGATCGACTACCAGGACCTGCACTACTACGCCGCGCCCAAGCGCAAGCCCGGCCCGGCGAGCCTGGATGAGGTCGATCCCGAGCTGCTGGCGATGTACGAGAAGCTCGGCATCCCGCTGAAGGAGCGCGCGGCCCTCGCGGGCGTGGAGCAGCCGCCGCAGGTGGCGGTCGATGCGGTGTTCGACAGCGTCTCCGTCGCCACCACCTTCCGCGACACGCTGGCCAAGGCGGGCGTGATCTTCTGCCCGATCAGCGAGGCGGTGCAGGAGCATCCCGAGCTGGTGCGCAAATATCTCGGCAGCGTGGTGCCGGCCGGCGACAACTACTTCGCGGCGCTCAATTCCGCCGTGTTCACCGATGGCAGCTTCGTGTTCATCCCCAAGGGCGTGCGCTGCCCGATGGAGCTGTCCACCTATTTCCGCATCAACGCCCGCAACACCGGCCAGTTCGAGCGCACGCTGATCATCGCGGAGGAAGGCGGCACCGTCTCCTACCTCGAGGGCTGCACGGCGCCGCAGCGCGACGAGAACCAGCTGCACGCCGCGGTGGTGGAGCTGGTGGCGCTGGACGACGCGCGGATCAAATACAGCACGGTGCAGAACTGGTACCCGGGCGACGCGGAAGGCCGCGGCGGCATCTACAACTTCGTCACCAAGCGCGGCGCCTGCCGGGGTGCCCGCAGCAAGATCAGCTGGACGCAGGTGGAGACCGGCTCGGCCATCACCTGGAAATATCCGTCCTGCATCCTGCAGGGCGACGAGAGCGTGGGCGAGTTCTACTCCGTCGCCGTCACCACCAACCGCCAGCAGGCGGATACCGGCACGAAGATGATCCATATCGGCCGCAACACGCGCAGCACCATCGTTTCCAAGGGCATCAGCGCGGGCCGGTCCGACAACACCTATCGCGGCCTGGTGCGGGTGCTGCCGCGCGCGCACGGGGCGCGCAACTTCACCCAGTGCGACTCGCTGCTGATCGGCGACCAGTGCGGCGCCCACACCGTGCCCTATATCGAAAGCCGCAACCCCACGGCCAAGCTGGAACACGAAGCCACCACCTCGAAGATTTCCGAGGACCAGATGTTCTACTGCCGCCAGCGCGGGCTGTCGCAGGAAGACGCGGTGGGGCTGATCGTGAATGGCTTCTGCAAGGACGTGCTGAAGGAATTGCCGATGGAGTTCGCCGTGGAGGCGCAGAAGCTGCTGGCGGTGAGCCTCGAGGGGTCGGTGGGATAGGCAAGGAAGGGTGTTCTTTTTTGAAAAAAGAACCAAAAACTTTTATTCGTTGAAGACGAGCGTCGGCGCTGCCGTACGAAGGATAGCGGATAAAGTCTTTTTGCTTCTTTTTCTTCAGAAAAAGAAGAGTCTTCCTTAAACGAAAGTAGATACGATGCTGAAGATCGACGCCCTGGCCGCCTCCATCGAGGACAAGGACATCCTGCGCGGCATCGACCTCGCGGTGCCCGATGGCGAGGTGCATGCCATCATGGGGCCGAACGGTTCGGGCAAGTCCACCCTGTCCTACGTGCTGGCCGGGCGCGACGGGTATGAGGTCACCGGCGGCACCGCCACGCTGAATGGGCAGGACCTGCTGGCCATGGAGCCGGAGGAGCGCGCGGCGGCCGGGCTGTTCCTCGCCTTCCAGTATCCGGTGGAGCTGCCCGGCGTGAACAACGCCAATTTCCTGCGCACCGCGCTGAACGCCATCCGCCGCGCGCGCGGCGAGGCGGAGCTGGACGCGGTGCAGTTCCTCAAGCTCGCCCGCGCCGAGGCCAAGCGCCTGTCGATGCCGGAGGACATGCTGAAGCGCAACGTGAATGTCGGTTTCTCCGGCGGCGAGAAGAAGCGCAACGAGGTGCTGCAGATGGCCATCCTGCGGCCGCGCATCGCCATCCTGGACGAGACCGATTCCGGGCTCGATATCGACGCGCTGAAGATCGTGGCCGAGGGGGTGAACGCCCTGCGCGGGCCTGGCTTCTCCGCGCTGGTGATCACCCACTACCAGCGCCTGCTCGACCATATCGTGCCGGACCGCGTGCACGTGCTCTCGGCCGGGCGCATCGTCCGCTCCGGCGGGCCGGAGCTGGCGCACGAGCTGGAAGCCCGCGGCTATGCCGATGTGGTGGCGGAGGCGGCATGAATCTCGCCGTCGCCCCTGCCGCCCCCTCGCTGCTGGAAACCCGCGCGGCGGCCTTCCTGGCCCGCCACGAGGGGCTGCGCGCGCGCCTGCCCGGCGATGCGGCGGTGCGCGCCGAAGGGGCCGCGCTGTTCCGCGCCGCCGGCCTGCCCGGCCCGCGCGAGGAAGCCTGGCGCTACACCAACCTGCGCGCGCTGGCCGAGATCGATTTCCACGAACCGCTGGTGGCCCAGGCCGATTGCGCGGGCCTGCTCGCCCGCCTGCCGGCGATCGACGCGCCGCGCCTCGTGTTCGTCTGCGGCCGTTTCCGTGCCGATCTCTCCCGCCTGCCGGACGGTGTGGAGGTAGTCACCGGCGCGCCCGCTTCCGCCGCCGACCCGGCGCGCGGGCGGCTGGTGGCGCTGAACGCCATGCTGGCCGAGGACGGCGCGGCGATCCGCGTCGCCGCCGGGGTGGACGCCGGCACGCTGCTGCTGGCCAGCCTCGGCATCGCACCACAGGGCCATGCGGTGGCCTTCCATCCGCGCCACGCCGTGGAACTGGGGGACGGCGCCACGCTGACGCTGATCGAGGTGGCGACCGGCACCGGCACCTACCTGCACAACCCCGTGCTGTCGGCGCGCGTCGGCGCCGGCGCCACACTCACCCATCTGCGCCTGCAGGACGAGGCGGAGGGCGCCTTCCACCTCTCCACCGTGCAGGCGGAGGTGGCCGAGCGCGGCAGCTACGACAGCTTCGCCCTCGCCCTGGGGGCGAGGCTGGGCCGGATGGAGGTGCATGCCCGCCTCGCCGGCGCCCGCGCCGCGGCCCATCTCAACGCGGCGCAGCTGCTCGATGGCCGCCGCCACGCCGATTTCACCACGGTGGTGGCGCATGACGCGCCGGCCACCGCCAGCCGCCAGACGGTGAAGACCGTGCTGTCCGGCGCCGCGCGCGGCGTGTTCCAGGGCAAGATCGAGGTGGCCCGCATCGCCCAGAAGACCGACGGCTACCAGATGAACCAGGCCCTGCTGCTGTCGCCGGACGCGGAGATGGACAGCAAGCCGCAGCTGGAAATCTACGCGGACGATGTGAAGTGCAGCCACGGCGCCACGGTTGGCGAGCTGGACGGCGAGCAGCTTTTCTACCTGCGCAGCCGCGGCATTCCGCCGGATATCGCCCGCGCCATGCTGGTGCGCGCCTTCCTGGCCGAGGCGCTGGACCCGATCGCCCATGAAGCCGGCCGGGCCGCGCTGGAAGGTGCGATCGAGCGCTGGTGGCAGAGGCAGCCGGCATGACCGACGCTTTGCCCGGCTTCGACCTCGCCCGCATCCGCGCCGATTTCCCCATCCTGGCGCAGAAGATCCGCGGCAAGGACCTCGTCTTTCTCGACAGCGCCGCCTCCGCCCAGAAACCGCGCCAGGTGATATCGGCGATGGTCGAATGCATGGAGACGCAATACGCCAACGTGCATCGCGGCCTGCACTGGATGAGCGAGCGCACCACCGATGCCTACGAGGCTGCCCGCGTCGCCGCCGCCCGCCTGCTGAACGCGCGCGAGACCAGCGAGATCGTCTTCGTGCGCAACAGCACGGAGGCGCTGAACCTCGTCGCCAACAGCTACGGGCATGGCGTGCTGCAGCCCGGCCAGGCCGTGGTGGTCTCGGCCATGGAGCACCATTCCAACATCGTGCCGTGGCAGATGCTGCGCGACGCCCATGGCGTCGAACTGCGCGTGGCCCCGATCACCGATGCCGGCGAACTCGATCTCGAGGGGCTGGAGGCGCTGCTGGCCGATCGCAAGGTCGGGCTGGTCTCCGTCACCCACATGTCCAACGTGCTGGGCACCTGCACGCCGGCCGCGCGCATCGCCCGCCTCGCCCATGAATACGGCGCCAAGGTGATGTTCGACGGCTCGCAGGCCGTGGTGCACCGGCGGGTGGACGTGCAGGCGATCGACGCCGATTTCTACTGCTTCACCGGCCACAAGCTGTACGGCCCCACCGGCATCGGCGTGCTGTGGGCGCGGCGTGAGCTGCTGGAGGCGATGCCGCCCTGGATGGGCGGCGGCGAGATGATCTCCTCCGTCACCTGGGAGCGCAGCCGCTGGGCCGAGGTGCCGCATAAATTCGAGGCGGGCACCCCTGCCATCGTCGAGGGCATCGGCCTGCGCGCGGCCATCGAATACGTGGAATCCATCGGCTACGACGCCATCGCCGCGCATGAGGCGGCGCTGGTCGATCACGCCCTCGCCCGGCTGTCGGCGCTGGAGGGGGTGACGGTGATCGGCCGGGCGCAGGACCGCGGCGGCGTGGTCTCGTTCACGCTCGACCGCGCGCACGCCCACGACGTCGCCACGCTGCTCGACCGCAACGGCGTGGCGGTGCGCGCCGGCCATCATTGCGCGGAGCCGCTGATGCGCCGGCTGGGGCTGGACAGCACGGCGCGCGCCAGCTTCGGCCTCTACACCACGCCGGGCGAGATCGACGTGCTGGCCGACACGCTGGCCCGCGTGCGGGAGTTCTTCGCGTGATGTTCGAGGATGTGCGCGACCTCTACAACGCGACCATCCTCGATCGCGGCCGCAAGCCCCGCCACATGCGCCGGCTGGAGGCGTTCGACCGCACGGCGCGCGGCGACAACCCGATGTGCGGCGACCGCGTGCAGGTCTGGGTGAAGCAGGACAGCGACAGCACCATCGCCGCCACCGGCTTCGAGGCGCGCGGCTGCGAGATCAGCAAGGCCTCGGCCGATCTGATGGTGGAGGCGGTGCGGGGGTTGCGCGCCGAGGACGTGACGGCGCTGGCCAACGATTTCGAAACCATGGCGCGCACCGGCACCTGCCCGGATTGCGCCGCCCTGGCCGCGCTGATGCCGCTGGCCAGCGTGCATGAATTTCCGTCGCGGGTGAAATGCGCGACGCTGCCATGGCGCGCGCTGCTCGCGGCACTCGAGGGCAAGGGGGAGACCACCAGTGAGTGAAGGACCCGCACCCGACAATCCCCCCTCCCCCCATTCTCAGGCCACCGGCAGCTGGACGCCGGAGGGCGAGGTACTGGGCAAGCCGTCGGAGGAGGCGGTGATCGCCGCCTGCGCCAGCGTGTACGACCCGGAAATCCCGGTGAACATCTACGAGCTCGGCCTGGTCTATGCCATCGAGATCGCCGATGACGGCGCGGTGAAGGTGGAGATGACGCTGACCGCGCCGGCCTGCCCCAGCGCCCAGGAACTGCCCGAGCAGCTGCGCGAGGCGGTGATGGCGGTGCCCGGCGTCACCGGCTGCGAGGTGGATGTGGTGTGGGACCCGCCCTGGGACCCCAGCCGCATGAGCGAAGATGCCCGCCTGGCATTGAACATGTTCTGATCCGCACCGACATAGGTTTGCCATGTCCACCACGGTCACCCCTGCCAAGCCCCGCCGCGCCCTGCCGCCGCTGATGGCGCTGACCGACGCGGCAGCGGAACGCCTCGGCCGCCTCTACAACGGCGGCAAGGCGGGCATGAAGCTGCGCATCAGCGTCTCCACCAAGGGCTGCTCCGGCATGTCCTACGTGATGGATTGGGTGGACGCCCCCGCCGCCGGCGACGAGGTGGTGACGGACAAGGGCGTGACCGTGCTGGTGGACCGCAAGGCGACGCTGTTCCTCATCGGCACCACGATGGACTATGAAGTGAAGACGCTGTCCTCCGGCTTCACCTTCATCAACCCCAACGAGAAGGGGCGGTGCGGCTGCGGGGAAAGCTTCCACGTATAGGATTTCGCCATGTGGACCGCCGGATGCGAGGAATTGCAGGCTTCGATGGCCACGCGGCGGCGGCGTTTCGCGCCGGGGTCCGGCATCTGGGCGCAGATGATCGCCGAGGGCACGGAGATGGCGGCGCGCGAACCCCTGCTGTCCCGCGCCGTCGATCTCACCCTGCTCGCGCATGAGGGCTTCGCCGACGCGCTGGCCCACCGCCTCGCCGCCAAGCTGGGCGACGCCGATATCGGCGCGGAGTGCCTCGCCGCGCTGATGGCCGATGCGATGGAGGAGGAGCCGGACATCGTCGCGGCCGCCGCCGAGGACCTCACCGCCATCCGCGAGCGCGACCCCGCCTGCCCCGACCTCGTCACCCCCTTCTTCTACTTCAAGGGGTTCCACGCCACCCAGGTGCACCGGGTGAGCCATTGGCTGTGGCGGCACGGCCGCCAGCACCTCGCGCGCCACCTGCAAAGCCGCGCCTCCGAGATGTTCGGGCTGGACATCCACCCCGCCGCGCGGCTGGGCCGGCGCATCCTGATCGACCACGGCACCGCCGTGGTGATCGGCGAGACCGCGGTGGTGGAGGACGACGTCTCCATCCTGCAGGACGTGACGCTGGGGGGCACCGGCAAGGAATGCGGCGACCGCCACCCGAAAATCCGCCGCGGCGTGCTGCTCGGCGCCGGGGCGAAGGTGCTCGGCAATATCGAGGTGGGCGAGGGGGCGCGCGTCGGCGCCGGCAGCATCGTGCTGGCCAATGTCGCGCCGTTCACCACGGTGGTGGGCGTGCCGGCCCGGCCGGTGGGGCCGCGCAACACCACGATGCCCGCGCTGACCATGGACCAGACGGTGGCGCAGGAGTAGTCCGAACGCCTCCGCCGTCAGGGGCTGCGATCACCGAAGGCGGAATCGTCGAAGGTGTGAATCGCAGTCTCAAATCAAGAGGCTGCATGCGTCCGTTCGTCCTGCTGCTGGCTTTGCTGCTCACCGCCTGCGCCGGCACTGGTGGCGACCGTGGGGCCATCCTGTCCTCCGCCCCGTTCCCTGGCGCGCCCGGCGGGGCCAGTGCCACGCGCATCGTCTATGCTTCCACCGACCCGGATGGCGCGGCCATCGCCGTCTCCGCCCTGGTGATCACCCCGGCCGGTCCGGCGCCCGCCGGCGGGCGGAAGGTGCTGGCCTGGGCGCATCCCACCACCGGGGTGCAGCGGGCCTGCGCGCCGAGCGAGGGGCCGGACCCGTTCGGCCAGATCCAGGGCTTGGACCGCTTCCTCGCCGCCGGCTACGTGGTGGTGGCGACGGACTATCCCGGCTTGGGCACCGATGGCGTTCACCCCTATCTGGTGGGCGCCAGCGAGGCGCGGGCGGTGCTGGATTCGGTGCGGGCCGCGCAGCGCCTGCCGGGCACCGGGGCGTCGGCCAGCTTCGCGGTCTGGGGCCATTCGCAGGGACGCGGACCCCGTGGTGCTGCCCGCCCTGACCCGCGACTATGCCGGCCGGGTCTGCGCGAACAACGGCAGCGTGACCTATCTGTCGCTGCACGGGGCCGACCATTACCGCGTGGCCGCGCGCGGGGCGGATGCGGTGGCGGACTGGCTGGCCGACCGCTTCGCCGGGCGGCCGGTGAGCGGAGCCTGCCGCTGAGGAAGCGGGCTCCTTCGCACTCATGATTGTGCTTGCGTTGCGTTGGCCGGCTTCGTGGGCGTGCTTCGCTCAAGAGCCTTGACCCCGTCCCCCGCAACGAAGCCAGGGCATACATGCGAAGAATGAGGGGAAGTGATCCCTTTCCCGTTTCTCTGGTCGGCTGAAAGAGGCCGTTTCTCCGGCCCGGCCTTCCACAAGCAAGGCGTCGCGCGCAGGGGTCGTCAAGGGACTTGAGCGAAGCGACCCTTGACGACCCCGAGCACGGCGCCATCCTCGATAAAACCGGGCGCTTACTTCACGTTGATGTAGCGATACGGAAAGTAGTTGTCCGGCATCTGCGCCAGATCGACATTGGCGCGCGAGGCCCAGACGATCACCTGCTGGTGCAGCGGGATATAGGCCACCTCGTCCTGCAGGATGCGGATGGTCTCGTCGATCAGCCCGTTGCGCTTGGTCTGGTCGGTCTCCACCGCGATCTGGTCGATCAGCGCGTCGATCTTCGGGTTGGAATAGCCGCCGTTGTTCAATTCGCCGCGCTGGCCGTTGCGCGTGCCGATCAACGCGAACAGCGCGTTGTGCGCGTCGTAGGTGGAGGGGGTCCAGCCCAGCAGATACAGGCTGGTGTTGAGTTTCGGCGGGTTGATCTCGCCGAAATGCTTGCTCTTGGTCTGGGCGTTGAGATCGACCGTGATGCCAACGCGCTTCAGCATCGGCACGATGGCGGTGCAGATCGCCTCGTCGTTCACGTAGCGGTCGTTCGGGCAGTCGAGCGTGATGCGGAACCCGTCGGGATAGCCGGCCTCGGCGAGCAGGGCCTTGGCCTTGGCCACATCCACCGCCGGCCGCACGTCGAGCGCCTTGTTGTAGCCGTTGATGCCCGGCCCCCACATCTCCCAGGTCACATGCGCCTGGCCGCGCATGATGCGCGCCGCGATGGCCGGCTCGTCGATGGCCAGGGCGAAGGCGCGGCGCACCCGCACGTCCTTCAGCGGGTTCTTGCCCTTCACGTCGGACTTCAGCAGCTGGTCGCGGCCCTGGTCCATGCCGAGGAAGATGGTGCGCAGCTCGGCGGTCTGCCAGATCTTGAAGCCCTGCGTCTTGCTGATGCGCTCGATGTCCTGCGGCGGCACGGTGTAGATCATGTCGATCTCGCCGGAGAGCAGGGCCGCCACGCGGGTGGAGGGCGAGGCGATGACGTTGAACTCCACGCGGTCGGCATTGCCCACCGGCTTGTCCCACCAGCCCGGGTTCTTCTCCACCACCGTCTTGCGGTCCGGCTCGCGCGAGACGAGCTTGTACGGGCCGGTGCCCATGGCGTTGCGGACGGCGAAGTTCTCTTCCTTGCTCACCTCGATCTGCACCGGCACGGTGGCGTTGTGCGCCTCGCACCAGGCCTTCGACATGACCATGAAATTGGTGAGTTCCTGCAGCAGGATCGGATCCGGCATGCGGGTCTCGATCTCCACCGTGGCGTCGTCGAGCTTGCGGACATCCTTGATGGCGCCCATCGGCGCCCGCATCAGCGAGGAGGGCGCGGTGATGCGGCCGAAGGAGAACACCACGTCATCGGCGGTGAAGGCGGTGCCGTCCTGCCATTTCACGCCGGGGCGCAGGTGGAATTTCCACACGGTCGGCGCCGTCTGCTCCCAGCTCGCGGCCAGGGCGGGCTCGATCTTGAGGTCGCGGTTCCAGCGCACCAGCGGCTCGTAGATGTTCGCCAGGAAGGAGAGCTGCACGGTCTCCTGGCGGGTATAGGGGTCCATGGCGCCGATATCGCCGTCATTGGCCCATTTGAAGGTGACCGCCCCCGCCTGGCTGGCGAGGGTGGGCAGGGACAGGGCGGCGAGCAGGGCGGCCAGTCCCAGGCGTCGTGACATCACAGGCTTTTCTCCAGTCATGCGCGGGTCATTCCCCGCTTGCAGGCAAAAGACTCAGCGGCGCCACCAGCCGCGCTTGGCCGGGGCGGGCGGGGCCGCCTCGCTGCCGACCAGGATGGGGGCGATGGCCGGGGCGGGTTCCGGCTCCGGCGCGGGTTCGGGCTCGGGCTCCGCGGACACGACCGCCGGGGCAGGCGCGGGCTCGGGCTGGGGCGCCGGTTCCGGCGCGGCGGCGGTGACCGGAGTGGCTTCGGGCGCGGGTTCCAGCGCCACGGGGGCCGGTTCCGGCTGCGGCTCCGGCTGGACGGAGGGCGGGGCGGCGTGGCGCTGCTCGGCCTGTTCCAGCATGTCGAAGATGTCGTAGGTCGGGCCGCCGAAC
>CAMFLK010000104.1 GCA_945957135.1 uncultured Rhodospirillales bacterium | reverse complement strand
AGGCGGCGCTGCGCGGGGGCGAGCGGCGGGTGGAGGCATTCGCCGCCGCCCATGGCGCCGCGATGGTGGCCTTCCCGGACACGGCCCTGCCCGGCGGCGTGGCCGACCCGTTCCTCAACGTCAACATGCCGGCAGACCTCGCCGAGGCCGAACGGCTGCTGACAGGAATTGACAAAGCGGGCGCGTAGATCGGCCGGGCCAACCAACCGGAGATACCGCGATGTTCGACCCCGCCCTGATCATCCTCTACGTGGACAGCCCCGCCGCCAGCGCCGAATTCTACCAGCGCCTGCTGGGCCGCGCGCCGCTGGAAGCCTCGGCCACCTTCGCCATGTTCCGCTGCGGCCCGATCAATCTCGGCCTGTGGTCCCGCCACACCGTCGCGCCCGCGGCCCAGGCGGCGGGCGGGGGTGGAGAGATCGCCTTCGCCGTGGCGGATGTGGACGCCACCCACGCCGACTGGTCCGCGCGCGGCCTGACCATCGTCCAGCCGCCGACGGACATGGATTTCGGCCGTACCTTCGTGGCCCTCGACCCGGACGGGCACCGGCTGCGGGTGTTCCGTCCCGAATAAAAACGAAATCCGTTGATATTGACGCCGCCAAGCCTGCCATGCCACGAATGAAGGAGGGCGGGAACGGGCGGCGTCAATGGCGGGCTATGGATCGGCCGCGCGGAATTATCAGCCAATCAGGCCGGGTTCGCCGCGGTGTACCCGTCGCGGGTTTCGGGTTCGGCGCACGCGGGGTACATTCCTCCGGCCGTCGGCGATACGATTCGCGGCCACGCGTGGCGCAGGGGAATTCATGGCCAGACAGGCGCGCGGCGTGGGCACCGCCGGCGACCGGCACTCCAAGGAACAGCTGCTGCTCGGCCATCTGCGGCGGGCCGGCGAGGCGACGCGCAAACAACTCGCCCAGGCCGCGGACCTGCCGATGCAGACCACGGCGGACATCATCGCGGCGCTGGAAGCCGACGGGCTGGTCTATCGCCGCAGCAAGCGGCTCGGGCAGGTCGGCCAGCCCTCCATCCTCTACGCCATCGCGCCGGGCGGCGTGTTCGGCCTCGGCCTGCATGTCGGGGGTCAGTGCCAGGAACTGGCGCTGGTCGATTTCAACGGCCGCATCGCCGGGCGCCTGCGCGAGGACGGCAAGCTGCCGGATTTTGATGCGGTGATGGCGCTGGTGGCGCGCGGGCTGGACGCGTTCCAGCCGGACGGCGCCCGCCCGCGGCGCATCTGCGGCATCGGCGTCTCGCTCTCCCACGACCTCTGGTACCGGCCGCAGCGCCACCGCCTGCCGGATGCGGTGCTGGCGGCGTGGGACGCGCACAGCCTGTCCGACGAGATGCGCGCGCGTTTCAGCCTGCCCGTCTTCGTCGAGAACGATACGCGCGTCGCCGCCGTCGCCGAATATCTGCTGGGCGCCGGCCGGGATTACCGCAATTTCCTGCTGGTCTCGATCGGCCCGCACATCTCCGGCGCCCTCGTGCTCGGCGGCAATCTGGAAACCGGTTCGCACGGCAATGCCGCCGCCCTCGGCGCCATTCCGGTCGGGCCCAGCCGGCTCGCCCGCGCGCAGGAACCGGCGCCGGATGGCGAATTCCTCGGCGACCGCGCCTCGCTATCCCGCCTGATGCGCCATCTGCAACTGCACGGCTTCACCATCCACGCCGTCTCCGACCTGCCGGAGGCGATCGACCAGGCGCGCGGGCTGGTGCAGGACTGGCTGGAGGATTGCGTGGCCGCGCTGGTCGAGGGCCTGACCGCCTGCTTCGCGGTGATCGATGTCGAGGCGGTGGTGATCGACAGCCTGCTGCCCAGCTATCTCGTGCTCGAGATCGTCGAGAAGCTGCAACAGCGGCTGAAGCGCGGCGAGCGGTTCGGCCTGACCATTCCCGCCATTCGCCTCAGCGAATTGGCCGCCGACGCCTCGCTGATCGGCAGCGCCGTGCTGCCCATCACCGCGCATGTCTCGCCGCGCGCCGCACCTGCTGACGACGCGCAAACCCGGCCCAAGCGACCCAAAGCCTGACACCGCGCCACGCGGACCTATCGGGAGGAAACCACATGAATGTCAAACGCACGCTCATCGCCGGCCTGCTGGGCCTCGCCGCGGCCACGCCGGCAACCGCGCAGACCACGCTGCGCATCAAGATGACCGGCGCGCTCGGCATCGTCGATCCGATCATGACCACCTCGGCGCCGACCCGCGACATGGCCTATATGGTGTGGGACACGCTGTTCGCGACCGACGCCAACTACGCCGTGCAGCCGCAGATGGTCGGCAAATACGACATCAGCGACGACAAGAAGACCTACACGCTCACCCTGCGCGACGGCCTCGCCTGGAGCGACGGCGCCCCGGTCACCGCGGCGGACTGCATCGCCTCGCTGAAGCGCTGGATGGCCAAGGACAGTTTCGGCGTGCTGCTCGCGGGCAAGCTGGACCGGATGGAGGAGGTCAGCCCCACCAGTTTCAAGCTGGTGCTGAAGGAACCCTGGGCACTCACGCTCCAGGCCCTGGGCAAGCCCGGCGCCTATGTACCGTTCATGATGCCCAAGCGCATCGCCGACACGCCGGCCACCACCGCGATCACCGAATATGTCGGCTCCGGCCCCTTCATCATGAAGCGGGACGAATGGGTGCCGGGCAGCAAGGTGGTCTATGTGAAGAACCCCGGCTACGTGCCGCGCAGCGAGCCGCCCAGCTTTCTCGCCGGCGGCAAGGTGGTGAAGGTGGACCGCGTCGAGCGCCTGGACTTCAACGATGACGTCACCGCGGTGAACGCGCTGATGGCCGGCGAGATCGACTACATGGAAGGCGTGCCGCCCGACCTGCTGCCGGTGGTCGAGAAAAGTGCCAAGGCGGAATGGTATATCCGCGACCGGCTGGGCAAGAGCCTCCAGGTGGTGCTGAACTGGAAAAACCCGCCTTTCGACAACGAGAAGATCCGCCAGGCCGCGCAGATGGCGCTGAGCATGAAGGACATCCAGCAGGCCTATTTCGGCGACAAGACCAAGCTCTACACGCTGTGCCCGGCCGCGTTCTTCTGCGGCGCGCCGTTCGAGACCGACGTCAATTCCGCGCGCATCATGAAGCAGGACATCGCCGGCGCGAAGGCGCTGCTGAAGGAAGCGGGCTACAAGAACGAATCCATCCTGGTGATCCACCCCACCGACGCGCAGGACGCGGACGCGTTCAACACCGTCATCGTCGCCAATCTCCGCGCCGCGGGCTTCAATGTCGATGATTTCGTGACGGACACGGCGACGATGTTCTCCCGCCGCGCCAATCGCGGCCCCATCGCCAATGGCGGCTGGAGCGTGTTCTCCACCGGCTGGGGCGGCATCGACATGATGAACCCGATCACCAACGTGTTCACCAAGGGCGCCTGCGACGCCGGCTGGTTCGGCTGGGCCTGCGACAAGCAGCTGCAGGACCTGTCGGCGGCATTCCTGACCGCCGCCAATCCGCAGGAGCAGAAGGATATCGCCGTGAAGCTCCAGGCGCGGATGTACGACGTGGTGTCGTTCATTCCCATGGGCCAGAACTACATCGTGGTCGGCCGCAACAAGAAGCTGAACGGGCTGATCGACGGCGCGGTCTCCACCTTCTGGAACGTGACGAAGGAGAATTGACGCGGTGGGCCGGGATGTCCCCCTCGTTCTGCTGCCCGGCCTGCTCGCCGACCACACGAGCTGGCGGGCGCAGATCGCGTTCTTCCGCGACCGCTACGCGCTGATCACGCCCACCGCGCATTTCCACGAACCGGGCATCGACCGGATGGCGGCATGCCTGCTCGACGTGCTGCCCGAACGCTTCGCGCTGCTCGGCTGGTCGATGGGCGGATACATCGCCATGGAGCTGATGCACCGGGCACCGCAACGGGTGACGCGCCTGGGGCTGATCAGCACCTCGGCCCGGGCGGACGCGCCGGAGAACGCGGCGGGGCGCTACGAGTCCATCCGCGTGGCGCGCGAGCAGGGGCCGGCGGTGGCCTGGCGCGAGAAGCTCGGCCAGGTGTTCCACCGGCCCGACCGGCTCTCCGCCGCGGACATCGCCGAACTGGCCGCGATGAACGACCGGCTGGGGGCGGACATGTACGAAATCCAGCAGAAGGCGATCATCGCCCGCGCCGACCGCCGCGCCACGCTGGCCACCATCGCCTGCCCGACCATCGTGATCTGCGGCACGCATGACCGCTGGACGCCGCCGGTGTTCTCCTGGGAGATCGCCTCCGGCGTCACCGGGGCGGAACTGCACTTGATCGCCGAGTGCAGCCATTGCTCGCCGATCGAGGATTCCGCGGCGGTGAACGCGCTGCTGGCGGGCTGGCTCGGCCGTGCCTAAAGCGGCTTGTGCATGAAGGTGCAGTCCTCCAGCACGCCGTGGATGGAGCGGGCATAGGCGGGCACGATGCCGGTGGCGACGAAGCCGAGCGAGCGGTAGAGCGGCTCGCCGCTGTCGCCGGTGCGGGTGTCGAGGATCAGCAGCGAGCGGTCGCAGCTGCGGGCCATCGCCTCGGCGGCGAGCATCAGGTGGCGGGCGATGCCGAGGCGGCGGGCCAGGGGATGCACCATCAGCTTCACGATATCCGCGCGGTGCCGGCCGTTGTCGGGCTGGGCCAGCACCAGGGTGACGGTGCCGACGATCGCGCCGCCGCGCCGCGCCACCAGCATGCGCCGCCCGCCGGCGGCGACGGCCGGCACCAGGGCACGCCAGAACGAATCGGCCTGCTCCGGCGTGAAGGGAAACACGAAGCCGATGCTGGCCCCGTCCTGCACGCATTCGTGCAGCAGGCGGCCGAGCTCCGGCAGTACCGCCTGCATTTCGGTGGCGTCGATCTCATCGATGGTCACGTCGGTCATGGGCGGCCTATCGCGATGGAATAGATGGCCTCGGCCAGGCCGGGATTGGTGAAACGGGAGGCGCCGAACAGCCGGTAGCGCAGGCAGTCGCCGGGCTGGAGCAGATGCTTGTCGTCGCCGATGGCGAGGTCGAGCCGGCCGGTGGCGAGCCAGAGATGGTGTTCCAGTCCCGGCACCGGCGGGCGGTCGTAGGCCACCACGGCGCCGGGCGGCAGGCGGCCCTCGATGAGTTCGATCAGGAAACCATGCGCGGGCGGGGAGACGCTGCGGCGGCGGAAGCCGGTCGGCCGATCGGTCCAGACCGGCTGGTCGGCCGCCCGCACCAGGCTCGGCGGATCGGCCTCCACCTCGGCGAGCAGGCGGGACATGGTGCGGCCATAGGCGCCGCAGAGCCGGTTGAGCACGGCGGCGGTGGGGCTGGTCTGGCCGCGTTCGAGGCGGGAGAGGGTGGCGCGGCTGACCCCGCTGCGTTCGGCCAGCATGTCGAGCGACCAGCCCTGTTCCAGCCGCAGCGCCGCGAGCCGGGCGGCGAGCGGGCGATCGATGGCGGAGGTGGGGGCGTGGCCGTCTTCCATAAATGAGAGAATTTCTCAGTATGGGGAGCGCGTCAAGGCGACTTGTCCCCTCGCCCCGGGACGGCGGATGCTGGGGCGCAGAATGGCGGACGAACATCGCACATGGGCACACTGATCACGGGTGCCGGGCTGGTCGGCTGCCGCACGGCCATGCTGCTGGCGGCACGGGGCGAAGCCTGCGTGCTCGGCGACATCCGTCCGCCGGTTGCCGAGACCGGCGCGGCGTTCGAACGGCTCGACGTGACCGATGCCGGGGCGATCGAGGCTGTTGTCGCCCGTCATGGCATCCGCAGAATCGTCCATACCGCCGCGATCCTGTCGAACGGCATGCGCGCCAACCCCTTGGCGGGGCTGCGGGTCAATCTCATGGGCACGGCGAACGTGCTCGATATCGCGCACCGGATGAAGGTCGCGCGCGTGGTGACGATTTCCTCGACGACAGTCCTCTATTCCGGTTTCGGGTATTTCCCGAGCGGCGAGGCGATTCCCGAGGACGCCGCCATGCGGCTGATCTCCGACCGGCCACGCAGCCTCTACGCCATGACGAAACAGACCAACGAGCAATTGGGGTTGCTGTTTCGCGACATGTACGGGGTCGATCATGTCGCGCTGCGCTTCGCGGCGGTGGTCGGCGGTGACGCCGCCACGCCGACCAGCGTGCCCGGCCAGCTCTTCGACCGGCTGATCGGCGCGGCGCGGATGGGCGGCACGCTGACGCTCGACGATCCGCTCTATTTCTGGGGTGGGACGGAGGAGTTCGTCGATCTGCGCGATTGCGCGGCGGCCATTCTCGCGGCGCTGGATGCCGGCGCGACGCCGACCGGCATCTACAACATCGCGCATCCAAGGCAATGGCGCTTCGCCGAGGTGGTCGATGAGGTCGCCCGGCAATTCGGTCCCTTCACTTGCCGGCTGGACGGGCCGGCCGACCGGGGCTTTGCGGGCTTTCCGTTCATGCGCCCTGGCCCGTCATCGACGGACGCGGCAAGGGCGGAGCTGGGCTTCGCCTGCACCCATGGTCTGGGTGACAGCTTGGCTTTCTGGTGGCCACGCCCGGCGCCTGCTTGAGGTGTTCAATCCGCCTGGCAGGCGGCGATGCGGGCGAGCGATTCGGCACGGCCCAGCGCCGCCAGCGTGGCGTCGATGGGCGGGCTCGACAGCGTGCCGGTCAGCGCCGCGCGCAGCGGCTGCGCCACCTGGCCGAGCTTGCGGCCGGTGGTTTCCGCGAAAGCGCGCAGGGCGGCGTCCAGCGCCTGTGCCGAGAAATCGGTTTCGCCGAGCGCCGCGGCGAGGTCGCCCAGCATCGCCCGGTTCTCCGGCGTGAGCTGGGCCGCCGCCTTGGCATCCATGGCAATGGGCACCGATTTGGCGAGGAAGGCGGCGGACTCCGCGAGATCGACCAGCGTCTTCGCCCGCTCCTTCAGCCCGGGCATGAGCTGGCGGATGCGGGGCAGGGCGGGGTGGTTGGCCGGCAGGTGCAGCCGTTCCGCGACCTCGCCGGTCAGCCGGTCGTCATCGGCGCGGCGCAGCCAGATGCCGTTGATATGGGTGAGCTTGGCATAGTCCATCCGGCTCGCCGCCCGGCCCACGCCGTCGAGGTCGAACAGCGCGATGGCCTCGTCGCGCGAGAGCACCTCGGCATCGCCATGGCCCCAGCCCAGGCGCAGCAGGTAGTTGCACAGCGCCTCCGGCAGGAAGCCCTGCTCGCGGAATTCCAGCACCGACACGGCGCCGTGGCGCTTGGACAGCTTGGCGCCGTCCGCCCCGTGGATCAGCGGGATGTGGGCGAATTCGGGCGGGGTCCAGCCCATCGCCTGGTAGATCTGCACCTGGCGGAAAGTGTTGGTCAGGTGGTCGTCGCCGCGGATCACGTGGGTGATCGCCATGTCGTGGTCGTCCACCACCACGGCATGGAGATAGGTCGGCGTGCCGTCGCTGCGCAGGATGATGAGGTCGTCGAGCTCGGTGTTGGCCACGCGCACCTCGCCCTGCACCAGGTCGCGCACCACCGTCTCCCCTTCACGCGGGGCCTTGAGGCGGATGACCGGGGTGACGCCGGGCGGCGCCTCGGCGGGGTCGCGGTCGCGCCAGGGGCTGACCACGCGCAGCGGGCGGCCCTCGGCGGCGGCCTGCTCACGCATCGCCTTCAGCTCGTCGGCGCTGAGGTAGCAGTGATAGGCGTTGCCGGCTTCCAGCATCTGCCGCGCCACCTCGGCGTGGCGGGCCTCGCGGCTGGATTGGTACACGGTCTGGCCGTCATGGGCGAGGCCGAGCCAGTCGAGCCCGTCCAGGATCACCTTTGTGGCGGCATCCGTGCTGCGCAGCTTGTCGGTGTCCTCGATGCGCAGCAGGAACTCCCCGCCGTGGTGGCGGGCGAACAGGTAGTTGAACAGGGCGGTGCGGGCGCCACCGATATGCAGCAGGCCGGTGGGCGAGGGGGCGAAACGGGTGCGGACGGTCATGCCGCCCGTCTAGCAGGCGCGGCGCCGAGGGGGGAGGGGGAGATTGCCGGGGCGGAGTTGAGCATCTTGCTCATCCACCGGCCGGAATTTCGGCGTTCCATTGTAGCCGATCGTCGGGTCATTGGCGCGAAGTCCGATGATCATTTCGCGTTCTTTCTTCAGAACGTCGCTGTTTGGGGCGGTGGCGTCTTCCCAGATGATTTCTCGTCGGATGGTCATGTCGCGTCGCGATTCGCGATCCGGAAAGTCGGCTTCGACCAATGATTTGTTGGGACTTCCGAAATAGGTAATCGAGTCGGTTACGTCACTGCCGACATAGATTTTTCCATTGGGCTACGTAATCTTGTAAATCACCTTCATCCGTGAATTGGTGTTTCACACGCGTCGCAGTCCTTGTGCGAACAAAATTAATTATATATTTCTCTAAAAATTGGGAAAAGTCTTTTTGCTTCTTTTTCTTCAGAAAAAGAAGATTCTTCCTTCCTTGCTCTTTCTCTCTTATCTTGCCTCCATGCAACGGATCGCGGCGGGACTGGCGCTGCCGGGCCGGCTCGGGCACTGGCCGGGCGCGGCCGCGTTCCGTGCGTGGATGGAGGCCGAGCAGGGCCGGTTCGTGCTGTGGCTGCCGGTGGCGCTGGCGGCCGGCGTGGTGGCGTATTTCGCCCTGCGCGCCGAGCCCTCGCCCTGGTGGGGCGGGCTGGTGCTGCTGGGCGTGCTGGCGCCGATGGCGGGATGGCCGCCCTGGCTGCGCGCGGCCGCGGCGCTGGTGGCGGCGGTCAGCCTGGGCTTCGCGGCGGCCCAGCTCGCCACCTGGCGGGCGGCGCCGATGCCGGACATTCCCAGCCGCGCCACCATCGTCACCGCCACAATCGCGGCCGTGGAGCAGCTGCTCAACGGAAGGCGCCTCACCCTGGCCAGCCCGCAATTCGACGGCGCGGCGCCGATCGCCCGCGCCGTGCGGGTGCGGCTGAAGGCGAGCGACGCGGTGGACCTGTCGGTGGGCGATCGGGTGCGGGTGCGTGCCCTGCTGATGCGCCCGGCGCCGCCTGCCTTTCCCGGCGCGTGGGACCTGCAGCGCGACGCCTGGTTCGCCAACCTCGCCGCCTTCGGCTACGCGCTGAACGCCGCCGAGCGGCTGGAGGGCGAGCGTGTCGGCGGCCATTGGCTGCGGGGCGTGCGCGAGGCGGTGGAGGGGCGCATCCGGGCCGTGCTGCCGGGGCCGGACGGCGCCATCGCCGCGACGCTGCTGACCGGGCTGACGTCGGCCATTCCCGAGGCGGATCGCGCCGCCTATCGCGATTCCGGCCTCGCCCATCTGCTCGCCATCGCCGGGCTGCATATCGGCATCGTCATGGGGCTGGTCTTCGCCACGACGCGCTACGGGCTGGCGCTGTCGGAGCGGGTGGCGCTGGCCTGCAACCTGCGGCAGGTGGCCGCGCTGGCGGCGATCGCCGGCGGCGGTGCCTATCTGCTGTTCACCGGGGCGCATGTGCCGATCCAGCGCAGCTTCGCCATGGCCTGCCTGGTGACGCTGGGGGTGCTCGTCGGGCGCCGGGCGGTGTCGCTGCGCGGGCTGGCGCTGGCGATGGCGGTGGTGACGCTGGCGAGCCCCAGCGAGGTGATGGGCGTCAGCTTCCAGATGAGCTTCTCCGCCGTGCTGGCGCTGATCGTCGGCTATGTGGCGCTGCGGCCGTGGCTGGCGCGGCTGCACGGGCGGAGCATCGGGCGGCGGATCGGCAGCCATGTGGTGGCGCTGGCGCTGACCAGCGCCCTGGCCGGCACGTTCTCCGCCCCCTACGCCGCCTATCATTTCGGCCATATCCAGCTCTACTACGTCGCCGCCAACATGCTCGCCGTGCCGCTCACCGCCTTCTGGGTGATGCCGGCGGGAATGATCGCCCTGCTGCTGATGCCGGTCCATCTCGAGGCGCTGGCGCTGGTGCCGATGGGCTGGGGCATCGAGGCGATCACCGCCATCGGCCGTTTCGTCTCCGCCTGGCCGGCCGCCGTGCTGGCGGTGCCGCCGATGCCCGGCTGGGGGCTGGCGGTGCTGAGCCTGGGGCTGGCCTGGGCGGGGCTGTGGCGCACGCGGCTGCGCTGGCTCGGCGTGCCCCTGGTGGCGCTGGGCGTGCTGTCCCCGCTTCTCCTGCGCCCCGCCGACATTCTCGTCTCCGCCGACGCGCGGTTGATCGGCCTGCGCACGGCGGCGGGCGTGGTGCTGCAACGCAATTCCGGCGCCGCCGACTTCACCCGCGATGCCTGGCTGCAATACTGGACCGAAGCCGATGCCATCGCCTTTCCGGAAAGCGGCGAGGCGGCCGGCGGCGCCGTCTCCTGCGATCCCGCCGCCTGCGCGCTGCGTGCCGGGGGCGGGGGCGCCACGCTGGTCCGCGCGCCCGCCGGCATCACCTGCGCCACGGCCCTGCTGATCGCCGCCGAGCCGCTGCGGGTGGATTGCGTCGCCCCGCCACCGCGCATCGACCGGTTCAGCGTCTGGCGCGAGGGCGCCTACGCCGTATGGCTCAACCCGGACGGGCCGGTGCTGCTGTCCGACCGGCAGGCGCGCGGCGACCGCCCCTGGGTGCTGCCGGTGCCAACCCGCAGCGCCATGCCCAAGGGGGTGAGCCTCACGCCCGCGCTGGCGGAGTGATACCAACGGCCTGCGGTGATGACTCTTCCATCAGGTAGGGGCGTTGGTATCGCGCGCTGGGTTGGCGGGCGGCGGCGCGCTTGATCACCGTGGGTATGATCAATCGTACTGGCGCAGCAGCCCGATGAGCCGGCCCTGCACATGCACCCGGTCGGAGGGGAAGATGCGGGTTTCGTGGCGGGGGTTGGCGGGTTCCAGGGCGATGGAGTTGCCGCGCCGGCGCAGCCGCTTCAGCGTCACCTCGTTCTCATCGACCAGCGCCACCACGATCTGCCCGTTATCGGCATTCTCCGTGCGGCGGATGATCACCGTGTCGCCGTCCTGGATGCCCGCGTCGATCATCGAATCGCCGGCCACTTCCAGGGCGTAGTGCTCGCCGCCGCCGAGCATGGCGACCGGCACCTCGATCGTGGCATCCGCGTCGCGCAGCGCCTCGATCGGCAGGCCCGCGGCGATGCGCCCGTAGAGCGGCAGCTGCACCGCGCCCGCCGCCTCCGCCGCGGCGCGCACGCCGGACAGCAGGCGCTTCTGGAAATCGCCGCGGATGACGTTGGGCGAGAAGGTGACGCCCGGACGCGGCCCGTCCTCGCCGGGCATGCGGATCACTTCCAGCGCCCGCGCGCGGTGCGGGCGGCGGTGGAGAAAGCCGCGATCCTCGAGCGCCGAGATCAGCCGGTGGATGCCGGACTTGGATTTGAGGCCCAGCGCTTCCTTCATCTCCTCGAAGCTCGGGGAGAAGCCGGTATCCTTCAGGTGCTTGTCGATGAACGCGAGCAGTTCGAATTGTTTGCGGGTCAGCATGGTGTGGGCGTCCTTATCTGGAACGTATCGGCAACCGTGTTCGCGTTCTAGATAGGTTCCCCGCGTCGCGTCAAGCTCAAAATGATCCTAATTTTCTGCTCCCACCCTTCTTTGTCCTTCAAACGACTGGCGGGGGCGAGTAGGCCATTGAAAACAAAGAGATACTAGAGTCCCAAAATATCCAACCGGATCACCGGAACTTCCGCGCCCGCGTCCAGCGCCGGCGCGTTTGGCGGGCGCAGCACCAGCGCGTCGGCCCGGGCGAGCAGCCGCAGCATGGCCGAATCCTGCCGCGGGAAAGGGGTGGCCACCAGCGTGCCGTCGGCCTGCTCGGCCAGGGTGGCGCGCAGATGGTCGGCGCGGTGGTCGTTGGCGGCCACGGGGGCACCGAGCCGCGCCCTGGCCACGCGCGGCGCCGCGCCTTCCAGGCCGGCCAGCCGGTCCAGCGCCGGCAGCAGGAACAGGATGGCGCAGACCATGGCGGAGACCGGGTTGCCCGGCAGGCCGATCATCGGCAGGGGGCCGAGGCTGCCGGCCATCAGCGGCTTGCCCGGCCGCATGGCGATCTTCCAGAAATCCACGGCGAGGCCGCGCGCCCCCAGGGCCGACTGCACCAGGTCGTGCTCGCCCACGCTGGCGCCGCCGGTGGTCACCAGCAGGTCCATGCCAGCCGCCGAATCGGCCGCCGCCGTCAGCGCGTCGGGGTCATCGACGGCGACCGGCAGCACCGTCGGCGCCCCGCCCGCCGCGCGCACCAGCGCCGCGAGCGCGTGGGAGTTGGAGCTGACGATGCCGCCCGGCGGGATCGGCTCGCCCGGCAGCGCGATCTCGTCCCCCGTCGCCAGGATGGCCACGCGCGGCCGCCGCCGCACCGCGAGCCAGGGATGGTTGCCGGCCGCCGCCAGCCCGATATCGCGCGCCGTCAGCCGCTTGCCTTCCGGCAGCAGCGCGTCGCCGGCGGCGAAATCCTGGCCGGCGCGCCGGATGTGCCGCCCCGCCGCCACCGCCTCGCGCAGCGTGACCTGGTCGCCGGCGCGCCCCGCGTCCTCCTGGAGCAGGATGGCGTCCGCCCCGGCGGTCACCAGCGACCCCGTGAAC
>CAMFLK010000103.1 GCA_945957135.1 uncultured Rhodospirillales bacterium | reverse complement strand
CGCATGCCCCCATCCTCATTCCGCCGGCCGCGCCGCCGGCCGCGGTGGCCGACCTGCCCCGGCCGCGCGACCTCGCCGCCTTCGCCCCCGCGCCGGCGCGCGAGACGCTGCGCACGGAACGGCATGAACGCCACGAACGGTTGGTGACGCACACGCGCGAGACGCTGCCGCATCCCGACATCGTCGTCTCGCCCGTCATGCCCGCGCCATCCGCGACGCCGGCGCCACCGCGCATGGGCGACGCGCCCACCCTGCCGGAACGCCCGGCCCCTTCGCCGGTGCCGGAGCTGTTCCAGGACCGCCCCGCCGCGCCGATCGCCACAGCGCCGTCCGCGCCGCGCGCCAGCGACACCGGCCCGGCGCCCGCGATCTTTGCCACGCAACCCTCCGCCGGCGCGCAGTCAACCGCCAACGGTCCGACGGGCGGCCCCACGGGTGGAGACGTCTATCTCGACGGGTTGCGCGTCGGTCGCTGGCTGGCGCGCGAACTCGCGCGCCAGACCACCGGCCCCGCCAACGGTGTCACCGGTTTCGATCCCCGCGCCAGCTTCGCCTGGCCCGGCGCAATGCAAGGCAACAGCTGATGTCCGACTATTTGTTGATCGGCCCCGTGCTGCTGCAGAATTTCGAGCTGCCGCCGCGCATCTTCTGGGGCGGCGCCCAGCGCACCGCCATCCATCGCCTGCCCGGCGGCGGGCGGATCATCGACAGCATGGGCCGCGACGACGCGCCGATCACCTGGTGCGGCGTGTTCACCGGCACCAACGCCGTGCTGCGCGCGCGGGCGCTCGACCTGATGCGCGCGGAAGGCGGGGTGTGGCCGCTGACCTTCTCCAGCTTCTTCTACTCCGTCATCGTCTCGGAGTTTCAGGCCGACTACGCGAGCAGCAACTGGATTCCCTACCGCGTGTGCTGCACCGTGCTGCGCGACGAGGTGGAGGCGTTGGTCACCACCGCCGTCTCCGTCGTCGCCGGCGCGCTGGCGGACCTCACCTCCGCCGCCGCGTTCGGCGCGGATACCGGGGGCGCCGTCTCCGCCATCGCGCTGCCCGACGCGGCGACGGTGGGCACCGCGGCCTATGCCGGGTCGCTGCTGGCGCTGACCGGCGTCAACGCCAATTCCGCCAGCACCATCGACCGGGCGGACAAGGACCTCGCCAACAGCGATCCCACCAGCTCCGCCGGCCTGGCCGCGGCCACCGACGCGGCCGGGCGGCTCGCCAATCAGACCGCCGCGCGCGGCTATCTCGGCCGGGCGCAGACCAATCTGGTGAATGCCGGCACGTAGCGCGGGATGACATCGCGCGCGCTCAGCCATCCCGCTCTCCGCCTTTGTCTGGCCGCGTGATTCAGACTTTCGAGCGGTTTCGCCAGACGTCATCACGCTCTAGGAAATTCCCAATGCGCACCATCACGGTCGCCGGCGGCGACCTGTTCCACATCGCCGCCGAGCAGCTCGGCGACGCCACGCAATGGATTCGCATCGCCCAGCTCAACAACCTGTCCGACCCGATGCTCTCCGGCGTGGTCACGCTGGAACTGCCGGATGTCGATCCCAACGCGGGGGGCGGCATTGCTGTTCAATGATCCGAGCCAGGCGCGCAAGCCGCGCATCCTGGTCCGCGCCGACGGCATGGAACTGCCGGGGGTGATCGACGCGGAGATCCTCAGCAACAACCACTACGCCGCCGACCGCTTCCGCGTGCGTGCCGCCCTCTCCGCCGCACCGGGCAGCGCGGCAAGCTGGGCGGAGGCGGCGGACACGCTGGTGGAGATCCTCGTCAGTGTCGATGGCGGCGGCTGGAGCGGCGGCTGGGCCAGCCTGCTGCGCGGCGCGGTGGACACGGTGCAGATGGACTGGGCGCGCGGCACGCTGCTGCTGTGCGGGCGCGACCTGACGGCGGCGCTGATCGAGGCGCGCACGCAGGAAACCTTCGCCAACCGCACCAGCAGCGAGATCGCCGAAATCCTCGCCGCCCGCCACGGGCTGGACGCCGACGTGCAGGCCACCACCACGCTGGTCGGCCGCTACTGGCAGATGGAGCACGACCGCATCACGCTCAACCAGTTCGGCCGCGCGACGACGGAATGGGACCTGCTGGTGACGCTCGCCCAGCACGAGGGGTTCGACGTGTGGGTGAGCGGGACCACGTTGCATTTCCGCCCGATGCAGGCCGCCGCCGCCCCCCAGGCGGTGTTGCGGCCGATGGATGTGATCGACCTGCAGATGGAGCGCACCTTGACCCTGGCCAGGGATATCGAAGTCACCGTCAAAAGCTGGAACTCGCGGCAGAACCACTCCTTCGAGCAGACCGCGCGGGCCACCGGCCAGCGCGGCGCCGGCGGAGGCGGCGGTACCGGCGGGGGTGGCGGGCGCGGCAACGTGCAGCGCTACGTCTATGTCGTTCCCAACCTCACGCCCGACGACGCGCTGCACCTGGCCCAGCGCAAGCTGGCGGAGCTGACCCGCCACGAGCGGGTGATCATGGTGGAGATGCCCGGCGAGCTGGGACTCACGCCGCGCATGCAGATGCGGCTGGAAGGCACGCTGACCGCCTTCGACCAGATCTACTGGATCGACGAGATCGAGCGGCATGTCAGCATGTCCGAAGGATTCACCCAGCGCCTTCGCGCGCGCAACGCGACGGTGGGCAGCCAGTCCACCTCGCCGGCAGATCTGGTGGTGGCGAATTGGACCAGTTCCTGAACGCGCTGAAGGCGCAGGCGGCCGCCCTGGATGGGGCGCACGCCCAGCCACGTTTCGCCACGGTCACCAGCGTCGATCCCGCGCGCTACGCCGTGCGGGTCACGCTGCAGCCGGAAGGCGTGCTGACCGGCTGGCTGCCGGTGCTCTCCGCCTGGACCGGCGCGGGCTGGGGGCTGGTATGCCCGCCCAGCCCCGGCGACCAGGTGCTGGTGCTGGCCCAGGAAGGCGATGCCGAGCACGGCATCGTCGTTGGCGCCACCTATTCCGATGCCGCGCGCCCGCCGCCCTCGGCGAGCGGCGAGCTGTGGCTCGTGCACCGCTCCGGCACCTCGTTGTGTCTGTCCAACGACGGCACCGTGCGCATCCAGGGCGACCTGCATGTCAGCGGCGACGTGTACGACAACCACGGCTCGCTGGCGCAGTTGCGCGGCCACTACAACGCCCATGTCCATCCTGGCATCGGCGCGCGCGGCACTCCGCAGGATTGAGGGACGACATGCCCGACCTTGCCCACCAATTCGGCCAAGACCTCAGCGTCGGCCCGTCCGGCGACCTGGCCGCGGCGAGCGGCACCACGCTCGGCCAGCAGCGTGTGCTGCGCCGGCTGCTGACCAACGCCGCCGACTATATCTGGAACCTTTCATACGGCGCCGGGCTCGGCCAGTTCGTTGGCCAGCCCGCCGCCGCCGAGCGCATCCGCGCCGTGGTGCGCGGGCAGATCTTCCGCGAAGCCGCGGTGGCCCGCACGCCGGAGCCGGTGGTGGATGTGCAGGAAGGCCCGGCCGGCACCATCACCGTTTCCGTCCGCTACGCCGACGCGGACAGCGCGCAGACGCAGACTCTGTCCTTCACCATCGGGGGCGCCTGAACCATGCAGTTGCCGCTTCGCAATTTCACCTCGCTGGTCAGCGCCGCCGCGGCCGCGGTGCAGGGCGCCGCGCGCCAGCTGCTCGACCTCTCGCCCGGCTCCGTGCTGCGCGCGGTGCTGGAGGCGAATGCCTCGCTGGCGCTGTGGCTGCAATGGCTGGTGCTGCAGGTGCTGCAGATGACCCGCGCGGCCACCAGCGCGGGCGGCGATCTCGACAGCTGGATGGCCGATTTCTCGCTCACCCGGCTGCCCGCCGTGGCCGCCGCCGGCAGCGTCACCTTCAGCCGCTTCACCCCCACCCAGGCCGCCTTCATTCCCGTGGGCACCACGGTGCGCACGGCCGACGCCACGCAGACCTTCACCGTCACCGCCGATGCCACCAACGCGGCGTGGAGCGCCGACCAGAACGGTTACGTGCTGGCCGCCGGGCTCGCGGGCGTCACCGTGCCCGCCGCCGCCCAGGCGGTGGGCGCGGCCGGCAACGTCCAGGCCGGGGCGATCAGCCTGATCGCCGCGGCCATCGTGGGCGTGGACAGCGTGACCAACGCCTTCGCCTTCACCGGCGGGTTGGACGCCGAGGCGGATGCCGCGCTGCGCGCGCGGTTCCGCGACTACATCAACAGCCGCTCGCGCGCCACGCCGCTCGCCATCGGCGCCGCCGTGGCCGCCACGCGGCAGGGATTGTCGTGGCTGGTGCAGGAGAACACGCTGCCGAACGGGTCCACGCGCATGGGGAGCTTCGTGGTCACCGTCGATGACGGCTCCGGCGCGCCCTCGGCCGCCCTGCTGGCGGCGGTGGCGAATTCGGTGGAGGCGGTGCGCCCGGCCGGCACCAGCTACGCGGTGGTGGCGCCCACCGTGGTGAACGCGGCGATCTCGCTGACCATCGCCACCGCGAGCCCCACCGGCCATGCCGACGCGGTCGCCGCCGTCACCGCCGCCATCGCGGCCTGGGTGAACGCGCTGCCGATCGGCGCCACGCTCGCCTGGTCGCGCATCGCGCAGATCGCCTACGGCGCCTCGGCGGATGTCGTCAACGTCACCGGCGTGCAGATCAACGGCGCCACGGCCGATCTGGTGCCGCCGGCCACCGGCGTGATCACCACCTCCAGCGTTCTGGTGGCCTGAGATGGCAACGGGCGATCCCTCCGACATGCTGGCCCGGCTGCGGGCGGTGTTGCCGCCGCGCTGGTTCCCCGACGACGCGCCGGTGCTCACCGGCCTGCTCACCGGCCTCGCGGATGCCTGGTCGTGGCTCTATGGCCTGCTCGCCGCGGCGCGGGCGCAGGCGCGCATCGCCACCGCCACCGGCGCGTTCCTCGACATGATCGCCGCCGATTTCTTCGGCGCGCGTGTCACCCGCCGCAAGGCGCAGAACGACGGCGCCTTCCGCACCGCCATCCTGCGCGAGCTGCTGCGCGAGCGTGGCACCCGCGCCGCGCTGACCAGCGTGCTGACCGACCTTACCGGCCGCGCGCCGGCCATCTTCGAGTCGGCCCGCCCCGCCGATACCGGCGCGTGGAACGGCGTGAACGGCTATGGCATGGCCGGCGGCTGGGGCTCGCTTGCCCTGCCGTTCCAATGCCTGGTCCTCGCGCACCGGCCGCAGGGGGCGGGCATCGCCTCGGTTGCCGGCTATGCCACCAGCGCCGCGGGGTACGGGCTGGGCCCGGTGGAATATGCGAGCCTCGCCATGCTGCAGGGCCAGGTGACCGACGCCGACATCTACGCCGCCGCCGCTTCGGTGATGCCGGCCTGCGGCATCGCCTGGATGCAGATCACCAACTGACATCTCTTTGTTTGATCGCGTGATCCAGACGTTCTGGCGATTCCGCCAAACGTCGTCGCGCTCTCGATAGGATCGTTCATGGACCGCAACATCGTCTATCCTGGCGCCATTCCGCTCGACAGCGACCTGCTCGGCATGGGGCGCGGCGCGATGGTGGCGCTCGGCGCGCTGATCCAGGCCACGCTGGGCAACACGCCCGTGGTGGACGGGCTGACCGTGGCGCCGACCACGCCGGCCTCGCTGTCGGTCTCGGTGGGGCCGGGCAGCATCACCCAGCTCACCACCGTGGATCAGACCGCCTATGGCTCGCTGGCGGCGGACACGGTGTCGCCGCTGATGAAGATGGGCATCAACCTCGCGGCCACCACGCTGGCGCTGACCGCGCCCACCACCTCCGGCCAGTCCACCGCCTGGCTGATCGAGGCGAGCTTCCAGGAGGCGGACACCAACGCGACGGTGCTGCCCTACTACAACGCCGCCAACCCGGCGCAGCCCTTCCTGGGGGCGGGCAACAACGGCGCGGCGCAGCCCACGCTGCGCCGGCAGACGGTGCAGATCGCCGCCCGCGCGGGCGCGCCCGCCACCACCGGCACGCAGCAGGCGCCGCCGGTCGATTCCGGCTGGGTGGGGCTCGCGGTGGTCACGGTGGCCTACGGGCAGACGCAGATCACCGCCGCGTCCATCGCGCCGATGGCGACCGCGCCTGTGCTGGCCTACAAACTTCCGGCGCTGCGCCCCGGCTTCTCCGCCATCCAGACCTTCACCACCACCGGCACCTTCACCGTGCCCGCCGGGGTGAATCGGCTGAAGGTGATGGTGATCGGCGGCGGCGGCGGCGGCTCGCCCGGCCTCGGCGCCGGCGCGCGTGGCGCGGGCGGCGGCGGTGGCGGCAAGGCGACCAAGATCATCGCCGTGACCCCCGGTACCACCTATCCGGTCGTGGTCGGCGCGGGCGGGGCGGCGGGCGTGGGTTCGGACGGCGCGGGCGGCGGCACCTCCGCCTTCGGCGCGCTGTGCCTGGCCACGGGCGGGGGGGGCGGCAACTACACGCTGTCCTCCGGCGGGTTTTCCGGCAGCGGCTCGGGCGGTGACCTCAACGAGGGGCTGGGCGACGGCGACGACGGCAACACCGGGGCGATCTATGGCGGTGGCCGCGGTGGCGGCCCGGGCGGGCGTGGCGCCACCAACACGGGCCAGAACGGGCGTGGTCCGGGCGGCGGCGGCGGCGGCAGCGTGGGCGGCTACACCGCCGGCGCCGGCGCGCCGGGGGTCGTCGTCATCGAATACTGAGCGTGATGACGTTTGGCGGAATCGCCAAAAAGGCTGAATCACGCGATCGAATATCGAGCGTGATGACGTTTGGCGGAATCGCCAAAGAGGCTGAATCACGCGAATAACAGAGAGAATCACGCCATGTCCGCCACCACCACCGCCCATGTCTGGCGGCCCAGCACGGCGCGCCGCGTCGTGCTCGACGGGTTCGCCCCGGTGCCGCGCGGCACCGCGCCCACCGCCCCCGCGCCGCTGATCTGGCCGCCCAAGGACCCGGCCGACGTGCTGGACTACGAGTTCGATATTTCCGCGGCCCTCACCGGCAACGAGGCGGACGGCATCGCGCAGATCACCATCGCGCCGCTGGCCAACACCGCCGGCGGGTTCGCGGTGACCTCCGCCGTGGCCGACGGCGCGCTGGCGATCTTCTGGATCGCCGGCGGCCAGGCCGGCACCACCTATGCGGTGCAGGTCAGCATCACCACCCTGTCCGGCCGCACGATCAACCGGGCGCTGCTGCTGCCCGTGCTGTCGCTGGCCAGCGCCACCATTCCCTCCTCCGCGCTGACCACCGATTCGGGCGTGGCGGTGACGGACCAGAACGGCAACCCCATCCTGCTCGGGAACTGATCCATGCCGATGATCTCCCAGCTCGACGCCGCCGCGGCGGTGGCGGATGCCGACCTGCTGCCGGTCAGCCAGGGCGGCGTGCTGCGCCGGGCCAGCCGTGCCCAGCTGCTGGCCGGCGTCCAGGCGCAGATCGCGCTGACCGGCGGCCAGCTGCTGGGCCGCGCCAGCGCCAGCGCCGGCGGACCCGAGCCGATCGCCCTCGGCGCGGGATTGTCCCTGTCGGGCGCGACACTTTCCGCCATCGTCCAGCCCTCCGACGCGGTGACGCCGGAGGCGTTCGGCGCGGTGGGCGATGGGGTGACGGACGACACGGCGGCGCTCACCGCCGCACTCGCCACCGGCAAGCCGGTGCGGCTGGGTGCCAAGACCTACGGCGTGGCCGGCCAATGGGTGATCACCCAGCCGGGCGCGACGCTGCTGGGCGTGCAGGGCGTTTCCACCCTGCGGCGGATCGCCCAAAGCGGCAACGGCGCCTTCATCGCCGTGCAGGCCGACGGGTTCCGCGCCGACGGCGTGGTGTTCGACGCCAATCGCGGCGCCATCACCCAGGATAGCTGGGGCGTGCTGATCACCACGCTGTGCGTGAATTCCGACCTGCACCGCTGCACCTTCGCCAACGCGGCCGGCGCGGTGCTGGGCAGCGGGCTGGTGATCCAGGGTGGCACGAGCTGCCGCCACGTGGTGATGGATTGCGATTTCCGCGACAACGCGGTGCACGGGCTGTGGGTGCAGGCCGTCGCCGGCGTGCAGGTGTCCGGCTGCCGCGCGCGCAACAACGGCAACTACGGCATCGCCGCCGACTACAACGACAGCGCGCTGGTGAAGAAGACGACGCTGGTCCAGCTCACCGCCAACCGCTGCTGGGGCAATGTGCGCGGCATCTCCGTGGGCAACTACAACGCCACGAATCTTCAGCCGCCGTTCTGGGGAAACGCCAATCCGGACGCCATCGCCGTGCTGGTGGCGGACAATCTGTGCCACGACAACGCCATCTACGGCATCGCCGTCTCCGGCCGCGCCATACTGGTGCAGGGCAACCTGCTCTCCAACAACGGCACGATGGCCAATAGCGGCGCCGGCATCCTGGCCAATATCGGCGCCAGCCGGGTGGCCGGCAACACCATCACCGGGGCCGCGCTGTATGGCATCGATTGCGGCGGCAGCCAGGCCAGCGATATCAGCGCCAACCAGATCCAGGGCGGCGGCTACGGCATCAATTGCGGCGGCGGCACGGATATGCGGGTGGCCGGCAACGCCATCCAGGACTGCACGATGTGGGGCATCTGCGCCAACAACGTGGAGACGGACGGGCACGGCGCCAATTTCGGCATGGCCTGCACCAACCTCGCCATCACCGAGAACTGGATCCGCTTCACCGGCAGCGCCGGCGGCGTGTGCCTGCGCGACGGCCCGAGCAACGTTCTTATCGCGCGCAACAACTTCGCCGGCACCGCCGACGTGTCCGGCTGCCTGCATGCCGATACCGACAGCGTGATCGTCGAGGCCAACCGCTTCAACGGCACGGCGCGGTTCATCTGCAACCCCGCCGCCAATGGCGGCGCCCAGCGCGTGGTGTTTCCGGACATCGCCGAGAGCGTGATGCTCACCTACGCGCCCGGCGGGGTGCAGCAGATGGTGTCCGCCTGGCAGGCGATGCAGGAAGGCCATATCAGCTTCATCCGCGTCACCAGCGGCGGCAGCGGCTACACCAATGCGAGCGTGACGATCGGCGGCGTGGGCAGCGGGGCGCAGGCCAGCGCCTTCATCGCCGGGGGCGCGGTGATCGGCATCGCCGTCACCGCGCCCGGCAGCGGCTACGGCCCCACCGGCACCACCGTGCCGGTCACCATCACCGGCGACGGCAGCGGCGCGCAGGCCACCGGCAATGCCGGTGTGCCCCTGGCCGATGAGCGGCGGCTGCTGGTTCGCTGCAACACCGCCGTGCGCTTCACCCGCGCCGGCTCCAATCCGTTGCAGGAGAACTGGACGGCGGCCGATCTCGACGTGCCCGCCAATGCCGATGTGGAATGGGCCGCGAGCTGGGGCATGTGGCGGGCCGGCCGTTTCGCGCTGGCCGATTTCCTCGCCACCGACGGCAGCGGCGGCGCGCTGCTGCACAGCAATTCCGGCGCGGACGTGATCTTGCGGCCGGGCGGGGCGGGCCATATCCGCCTGTCCAGCGACAGCGAGGCGACTGGCGCGCTGTCGCTGATCGGCCGCGGTTCGCCGCTGAACGTGGTGGCCGCGCCGCCGGGCTCGGACTACCGAAACCTCAACGGCGGCGCCGGGGCTTCGTTCTGGATCAAGCAGACCGGCACCGGCTCCACCGGCTGGATCGCTGTCGCGTGAGCTGACGCTCCGCCGCTCTTCCGCTTTCTGTCTTCAATCTTCGCAACTCGCGCAGCCCATCTGCGCAGGGGAGGCTTATACATGCCTACCATCCAACAGCTTCCGCAAGCCACATCGGTCACGTCGGATGACTACGTCCTAGTAGAACATGACGACACGATGATGGTCACCACCGTCGCGAACCTGCTCCAGGGCACCCAGCCGGCGATGACGCTGGCCCAGAACACCGTGCTCGGCCGGGCGAGTGCCATGCCCGGCGCGCCGGAATCGCTGCCGCTCGGCGCCGGGCTGACGATCAACGGCGGGGTGCTGGCGGCCGACACGTCCGTGCTGGCGACCAATGATTTCGTGATCGCCCACCAGGCCATCGCGTCCGGCGTGCGCAGCGTGGCCGGGCGGGTGGGCGACATCGCGATCACCACCGCCGCCGGCGCCGGCCTGGCCACGGTGGCGCGCCGCGGCAGCTATGGCGACCTGCTCGCCACGCCCGCGCGGACGCGGCTCAACCTGCTCGATTTCGCCGGTGCCATGGCGGACGGCAGCACGGACAATTCGGCCGTGCTGAATAGCGCGATCGCCTCGGCCGCCGGCATGCCCACGGGCTGTGAGCTGTACCTGCCCGCCGGGCGCTACCGCGTGAACGTCGCCACCGCCAGCATCCTTGCCCGATCCGGCGTGGTGATCGCGGGCGCGGGGCGTGGCCGCACGGTGATCGTCATCGACGATACCGGCGGCAACGGCGCGTTCCAGGCGGGCATCACCAACCAGGTGGCGGCGGGCACGGCCGGCGCCGTGCTGTCGCCCAACGGGCTGTGGTACATGCCGCTGTCCGGCTTCGTGCTGCGCGACCTCACCGTGCAGGGCATGGGCGACACCAACCACACCCCCGGCGGCGTGAACCTGCTCGCGCTCAACATGGGCGACGACATTCTCGTCGAGAACTGCAGCTTCCTCGCCGGCCGCGCCATGTCCATCCTGGTGGCGAATTGTGATCGGGTGCGCGTGCTGAACAACCGGGTGGAACGGTCGATGGCGGATTCCATCGCCATGTCCGGCTCGCGCGACGTGAAGGTGATCGGCAACTACATCCGCTTTTCCGGCGACGATTCCATCAGCCTCGGCTCGCCGGACTGCTACCCGTCCGCCGCGCAGGACATCCTGGTGGACGGCAACACGATCGAGGACGGGCAGGGCATCCAGGCGCTGGGGGTGAAGGCCACCACCATCTCCAACAACCTCATCCGCCGCGCGGTGCCCTATGGCATCCAGGTGAATGCCGCGCCCAATTTCTTTGGCGGCGACACGGCGGCGTTCGGCCTGCGCATCATCGGCAACCAGATTTTCGATGTGATGGACTACAGCAATCTGCCGCCCTATGCCGGCGCGGGGCAGCAGAGCTACATCGTGCTGGGTTCCGCGCAGAAGCAGGCGGGCACCGCCGGCTCGGCCCCCGGCGTGCCCACGGCGGGCACCGGCGCGGTGCCGAGCCTGGTCGGCGCGGGGGCGACGCAGAACCTCTACACGCCGCGCGTGGCGGCGCTGACCAGCAACGGCTTGCAGGCGCCGGCGTGGACCGCCTCCACCGCCTATGTCGCCGGCACGCTGGTGATCAACGGCACCAGCGGCTACATCGCCACCGCCTCGGGCACCTCGGCTGCCAGCGGCGGGCCGACAGGTACCGCCAGCGCCATTACCGACGGCACGGTGACGTGGAAATATCTCGGCACCGCCGGCGCCGGCTTCACGCTCACCACGCTGCCCGCCCCGGTGGCCTCGCCCGGCGGTTGGTGGGTGCTGGTGGAGGGCAACACGCTGGTCCGCACGCTGGGTGCCGTGACCACCTGGAGCCAGTGGGGCTATGGCGCCAACTGGGTGGTCGGCCGCAATTCCGGGCCGCAGATCTTCAACGGCCCGATCAGCGACGCCTCGTTGCAGAGCCGCGGCATCCTGGTGCTGGGCAGCCTGCGCAACAGCGCCATCCGCAACAACATCATCCAGACCAGCGGCAAGACCGGCATCGAGTTCTCCGCCCAGGCAACCACCGATCTCGACTATGACGGGCTGCTGATCGAGGGCAACCACATCGCCGACGTCACCTCCGCGGCGATCTGGTGGACCGGCGTCGGCCCGGCGGCCTGGACCAACGCGGCGCGCATCGAGCGCAACTGGATCGACGGCGATCCGTTCTTCCGCAGCCCCGCCCGCAACGCCAACGGCACCTGGACCTCCGGCGGCGCGGTGCAGGGCATGTACCTCGCCTATGCCAGCGGGCTCTACGTCGCCAACAACCATTTCCGCAACGTGCAGAATCCGCTGGTCCAGGCTGGCGTCGCGGTGAACAACGTCTGGAGCAACGTGGTTCACGCGGCGCCCGCCGCGGTGGGCTACAGCGCCGCCAATGGCGGCGTCGCGGTGATCCCCGCGGCGGGGCCGGGCTGGCGGCACATCATCGAGGTGACGGACCCGACCAGCGCCAATTTCGGCAAGATCGCCAGCGCCACCCTGCTGTCCAACACCGCGCAGCCGAGCACCGGCACCTATGTGGCGGGGCATTTCGTGTGGAACAGCGGCCCTTCCGTGAGCAACGGCCAGACCCTGCTGGGCTGGAGCCGGCTGACCACCGGCGGCGCGCATGTCGCGGGGACGGACTGGCGGGCGGTGTATGGCACCGATGGCTCGGCAATCAGCAACGCGGTGACCAGCGTGGCCGGGCGCACCGGGGCGGTGACGCTGGCGGCGGCGGACATCGCCGGCCTTGCCGCGAGCGCCACCACCGACGCCACCAACGCCGCGAACATCACCAGCGGCACGCTGGCCGCGGCGCGGCTGCCGGCCGCCACCGCCTCCACCCTGGGCGCGGTGCGGCCGGACGGCACCAGCGTGACGATCAGCGGCGGCGTGCTCTCCGCCGCCGCCGGCGCGGTGAGCAGCGTGGCCGGGCGCACCGGGGCGGTGACGCTGGCGGCGGCGGACATCGCCGGC
>CAMFLK010000102.1 GCA_945957135.1 uncultured Rhodospirillales bacterium | reverse complement strand
GGCCTGGGTGATCCAGCAGCGGCTGGCGCGATCCGCGCCCACCGGCAGAAGCTCGGGATGCTCGGCGCAGCGCGGCTGGGCGAAGGGGCAGCGGGCGCGGAAGCGGCAGCCCTCGGGCCAGGCGCGCGGGTCGGGCGGCTGGCCCTCGATGGTCACCAGCCGCCGCTCCGTGGTTTCCGCATCCAGTCGGGGGGCGGCGTGCAGCAGCGCCCAGGTGTAGGGGTGGCGCGGATCGGTCAGCAGCGCTTCGGGTGCGCCTTCCTCCACCACCTCGCCCGCGTACATCACCAGCACGCGCGTGCAGAGATTGGCGATGACGCCGAGATCGTGGCTGATCAGGATCACCGCCGTGCCGAGATCGGCGTTCAGCCCGCGCAGCAGGTCGAGGATCTGTGCCTGGATGGTCACGTCCAGCGCCGTGGTCGGCTCGTCGGCGATCAGCAGGGCGGGCTCGTTGGAGAAGCCCATCGCCAGCATCACCCGCTGGCGCATGCCGCCGGAGAACTGGTGCGGGACCGCGTCCACCGCGCTGTCGGCGGAGGCCACGCCCATGCGCCGCAGCAGCGAGATCGCCCGCTGCCGCGCGGCCTTCGCGGTGAAGCGGCCATGCGCGGTCATCGCCTCCACCAGCTGGCGGGCGATGCGCAGCACGGGGTTGAGCGAGGTCATCGGGTCCTGGAAGACCATGGCGATCTCGCGGCCGCGCAGCCGGCGGATCGCCTCCTCGTCCAGCCCCGCGAGGTCGCGGCCGCGGAAGCGGATCTCGCCGCCGACGATGCGGGCCGGCGGGTCGAGCAGGCGCATGATCGATTTGGCGCAGACGCTCTTGCCCGAGCCGGATTCGCCGACGATGCCCAGCGTCTCGCCGGCATGCAGGTCGAAGCTGACCCCGTCCACCGCGCGCACCGGGCCGGCATCGGTCAGGAACCAGGTGCGCAGGTCGCGCACCCGCAGCAACGGCCCCTCTTGCAACGGATCAGCTTCTGGCATGCGGATCGAGCCAGTCGCGGATGCCGTCGCCCATGAAGTTGAAGCCCATCACCACGGTGAGGATGGCGAGGCCGGGGAAGGTGGCGACCCACCATTGCTGCACCAGCTCCCGCCCCTCCGCCACCATCGCCCCCCATTCCGCGGTGGGCGGCACCACGCCCAGGCCGAGGAAGGACAGGCCGGCGAAGACCAGGATGGCGTTGCCGAGATCGAGCGTCAGCAGCACCACCAGCGGCCCCACCGCGTTGGGAATGATCTGCCGCAGCAGGATATGCGCCGGGCCGAAGCCGATCGACTGCGCCGCCTCGACATATTCCATCGAGCGCTGGCTGAGCACCAGGCTGCGCGACAGCCGGGCGAATTTCGGCCACCACACCACCAGCATGGCGATCACCGTGTTCACCGTGCCGATGCCGAGCGCGGCGGCGATGGCCATGGCCAGGATGATCGGCGGAAAGCAGAACACCAGATCGGTGAGCCGCATCAGCGCCTCCTCCGCCCAGCCGCGGGCATAGGCGGCGGAGGCGCCGAGCAGCGTGCCGAACAGCCCGGCCACCAGCACCACCACCAGCCCGACGGTCAGCGACACCCGCGCGCCATAGGCCACCCGCGCCGCGACGTCGCGCCCCAGCGCGTCCGTGCCCATCCAGTGCTGGGGCGAGGGCGGCAGCAGCCGGCCGGCGACGTTCACGAAATTCGGGTCGGCGCGGATGATCCAAGGGGCGAGCAGCGCTACCAGCGCCCAGGCCAGGATGATGGCACCGCCCAGCGCCGGCAGCCCGTAGCGCCGCGCCCAGCGCCGGCGGGGCGAGGCGAGCGCAGGCAGGACGATATCGCTCATTTGCGCACGCGGGGATCGAGCAGCGCGTAGGACAGATCGACCAGAAAATTCACCAGCACGAAGATCGCCGCGACGATGGTGGTCACCGCCATGATCGCCGGGAAATCCACCGTCACCGCGCTGCGGAAGGTGTAGCGGCCCAGGCCGGGCCAGGAGAACACCGTCTCCGTCATCACCGCCCCGGCGAGCAGGTTGGCATAGGCGAGCCCGCCCAGCGTCACCACCGGCAGCATGGCGTTGGGCAAAGCGTGGCCGAGCACGATCAGCCGCGCCCGCAGCCCCTTGGCGCGGGCCACCCGCACGTAGTCCTGCGACAGCGCCTCCAGCATCGCGGCACGGGTGGTGCGGGTGATCAGCCCCAGAGTGGCCGCCGCCAGCACGATGGAGGGCAGCACCAGATGCGCGGCGGCATCTCGGAACGTGTCCCAATCGCCGGCCAGCGCCGTGTCGATCAGCAGCAGCCCGGTCACCCGGTCGGGCGGAAAGGCCACGGGGTCGAGCCGGCCCGGGCCCGGCGCCCAGTCGAGCGCGCCGTAGAAGATGGCGAGCATGATGAAGGCGAGCCAGAAGGTGGGCGCGGACACGCCGACCAGCGACACCGCGCGGGCCACATGGTCGATCCAGCGGTCGCGCCGCACCGCCGCGAGAATGCCCAGCGGCAGCCCCACCGCCAGCGACAGCACGAACCCCACCGTCGCCAGCTCGATCGTCGCCGGGCCGTAATCCGTGATGTCGTCGAGCACCGGGCGGTTGGAGGCGATGGAGGTGCCGAGATCGCCATGGGCGAGGCCGCGCAGGAAAATCCAGTAGCGCTCCCACAGCGGCAGATCGAGACCCCATTTGGCCCGGTATGCGGCGACAGTGGCGGGGTTGGACGCGGCCATGTCGCCGAGCTGCGACAGCACCGGGTCGCCCGGTACGGTGTTGGCGATCAGGAAGATCACCACCGTGGCCAGCAGCACCATCGCCACCGACGTCGCCAGCCGCGAGAGCAGGTATCGCAGCACGGCCGGCGCGATCCGCGCTCAGCCCGGCTTCACCCCCGCCAGCTCGGCCTGCCAGCCCGCCGCGGTCAGCACGAAGCCGGTCACCGATTTGCGCACGGCCACCTGGTAGATCGGCTGGATCATCACGAAATGATGCGCCGCGTCGATCATCGCCTGCTGATATTGCTTGTACAGGGCGGCGGATTTCGCGATGTCGCGTTCCGCCCCGGCATCGGCCACCAGCTTGCGCACCGGCTCCGGCACGTCCCAGTGCACCCGCTTGGCCACGCGGTTGATGGTGGCGCCGGACCACAGCTCGTTCTCCGGCGCCGGCGGATTCCAGAAGGTGATGATGCCCTGCGCCTTGCCGCTGGTGTACAGCGTGCGCGCGTTGAGCTGGTCCATCGGCGCCAGCTCGGCCTTGATGCCCACCCGCGCGAGATCGGCTTGCAGCTTCTGCGCCAGCGTCTGGTACTGCACGCCGGCGATCGCCGCGTTGCCGTAGGCGAGCTGGAAGCTGAACCCGTCCGGCAGCCCGGCCTCGGCCAGCAGCGCCTTGGCCTTGGGCAGGTCCTCGCGGAATCCGATTTCCTTGGTCAGGGCCTCGGTCGATCCGTTCATGCCCACGGGAATGAAGGTCACCGGCCGCACCGCGTTGCCGCCGATCAGGTTGCGGATGATGCCGTCATAGTCGATGGCATGGCCGATCGCCTGGCGCGCGGCGCGCTTCTGGAGGGCCGGATTGTCCGGGCTCTCGGCCACGGCCATATAGACGAAATCGAGGCTGGTGGCGCCGAGCACGCCGATCGCCGGGTCGTCCTTCAGCGTGGCGATCTGTTCGGGGATCAGGTTGAACGCCACGTCGATATCGCCGCGCTTCAGCGCCAGGAGTTGGGCCGCACTCTCGCTCATGTGGCGGATCAGCACCCGCTCGTAGCCCGGCGCGCCGCCCCAGTAATTGGGGTTGCGCACCATCTGGATCTGCTGGTTGCGCTGCCAGCCGGTGAGGCGATACGGCCCGGTGCCGCAGGAATTCTCGTTGAACCAGGCGACCGCGGTGTCCTTGTCCTTGGCGTCCGCCGCGTCGGTGGCGCCATGCGCCATCGCGACGGCCTTCTCCACGATGACGAATTCCGGGGCGGCGATGATGCTCAGCACCGGCTGGGTGGGGTCGTTCAGCACCATGTCCACGGTGTGGTCGTCCACCACCTCCACCCGATCGACATGGGCGATGTATTGCTGCGGCTGGTCCTTCACGTTGATCAGCCGCATGAAGCTGAACTTCACGTCCTCGGCGGTCATCACGTTGCCGCTGGCGAATTTCACGCCGGGCCGCAGCTTGAAGCGGATGGTCTTGCCGTCCGGCTGATACGCCCACTCGGTGGCCAGGGCGGGCCGGATGGTGATGTAGTCGCCGGGCGCGACCGTCACCAGGCTGTCGTACGCGGCATGGCCGATCATCGGGTTGGTGTACTGGGCGATGCGCGCGGGATCGAGCGAGATGATGTCGCTGATGTCGATGCCGATCACCAGCGTGGCCTTGCGCTGCGCGCTCTGCGCCAGCACCGGATGCGTGCCGCGCAACAGCGAGGCCAGGATGCCCGCGCCGCCCAGCATCGCATGGCGCCGGCCGATGGAAATGCCTTGGTTCGACATGATTCCCCCCGAGATTCTGATTATGGTTGCGGTAACTATTGCCGCATTCGGGGGGGTGGGCAAGCGTGGTGTGAAGAAGCAAGGAAGGGTGTTCTTTTTGAAAAAAAGAACCAAAAAACTTTTTATCTTTTGTTGTATGCGTCGGCACTGGCCGCGCGAAGAATAACGAACAAAGTCTTTTTGCTTCTTTTTCTTCAGAAAAAGAAGATCCTTCCTTTCTTCCCTAAACCTCCAGCTCCACGCACACCGGCACATGATCGCTGCCGCGCGGCCAGTCGCGCGCGTCCTTCAGGATGGTGAAGCCGCGCAGCGCGTCCTTGAGGTCGGGCGAGGTCCACACATGGTCGAGCCGCCGCCCGCGATCGGAGGCGCGCCAGTCGCGGTTGCGGTAGGACCACCATGTGTAGAGTTTCTGGTCGGCCGGCACGAAATGGCGCACGGCGTCGATGAACCCCGCGCCCTGCCAGGCGTTCAGCCGTTCCACCTCGGGCGGCGTGTGGCTCACCACCGTCAGCAGCTGCTTGTGGCTCCACACGTCGTGCTCGCCCGGCGCGATGTTCAGGTCGCCCACCAGCACCGTGCGGCGGAACCCGCCGCGCCCGGCGAACCAGCCGGTGGCCTCGTCCACGAAATCCAGCTTGTGGCCGAACTTGTCGTTCACGTCGCGGTCCGGCACGTCGCCGCCGGCGGGGACGTAGAAATCATGCAGCTCGATCGGCCCCGAGGGCAGGTCGAGCGCCACCGCGACATGGCGGCTGTCGGACCGGCCGCACCAGTCCGGCGCGTGGTCCAGCGTGGTGAGCGGCACGCGCGACAGTATCGCCACGCCGTTGTACCCCTTCATGCCGCGATAGGCGACATGCGGAAAGCCGAGCTGGCCCGGCGCTTCCGTGGGAAACAGCGGGTCCGGCACCTTGGTCTCCTGCAGGCAGATCACGTCCGGCTCCAGCGTCGCGATCAGGCGTGGCAGCAGCGGCAGGCGCAGCCGCAGCGAGTTGATGTTCCAGGTGGCGATGCGCAAACGGGTCATGCGCCGTGATGGCGCCGAAGCGCGCGGGCCGCAAGGGTTTGCTCGCGGCGGATTTGCGGGAAGTCGGGGCTTTGGCTAGGTATTGGCCAAATTCATTCCGGAGGAAACGCGCCATGTTGCGCCGCGCCGCCCTGTTCGCCCCGCTGCTCGCCCTGCCGTTGCTGGCCGCGATCCCCGCCCGTGCCGACGTGCCGGTGGGCGCGGTGGAAATCCTCAGCGGCCCCAACGCCGCCTATGGCATCGCCATCAAGTCCGGCCTGGAACTGGCGCTGGAGGAGGTCAACAAGAAGGGCGTGCTCGGCGGCCAGAAGATCGCGCTGACCGTGGAAGACTCCGCAGGCAACAAGGACCAGGCGATCAACGCCGCGCGCAAGCTGATCGGCCGCGACAAGGTGGTGACCATCATCGGCCCCACCCTCTCCAATGAGATGTTCGCCGTCGGCCCCGTCACCAACGAGCGCCGCATCCCCACCATCGGCACCTCCACCACCGCCACGGGGATCACCGATATCGGGCCGTTCATCTTCCGCACCTCGCTGCCGGAAAGCGACGTGATCCCGGTCACGCTGAAGAAGGCCCAGGCGCGCGGCGTGAAGACCATCGCGCTGATGTACGCCAACGACGACGCCTTCTCGAAATCCGGCTTCGACGTGATGCAGGCCGCCGCCCAGAAGCTCGGCCTGAACATCGTGGCCATCGAGAGCTTCGGTTCCAAGGACAGCGACTTCTCCGCCCAGCTGACCAAGATCAAGGGCCTGAAGCCCGACGCCGTCGGCATCTCCGCCCTGGTGGAACCGGTCTCCGGCGTGCTGCTGCAGGCCCGCCAGCTCGGCTTCGGCAAGGAAACCCAGTTCATCGGCGGCAACGGCAGCAACTCGCCCAAGCTCGGTGAAATCGCCGGCGCCGCGGCGGACGGGCTGATCGTCGGCAGCCCCTGGTTCATCGGCAAGCCGGACGAGGTGAACCAGGCCTTCGTCAAGGCCTTCCGCGCCAAGTTCAACAAGGACCCGGACCAGTTCGCCGCCCAGGCCTATGACTGCATGTTCATCGTCGCCGCCGCCATCGACCGCGCCGGCGCCGCCGACCCGGAGAAGATCCGCGACGCCCTGCTGAAGACCAGCTTCTCCGGTGTGATGGGCCCGTTCACCTTCACGCCCGGCCGCGATCCCGCCTCCACGGAAGGGGTGGTGGTGCTGGAAATGCAGGGCGGGAAATTCGGCATCGCGAAGTAGGGGGCGAAGGGAAGGCGAGGGGCGCCGCCCCTCGCCTCCCGATCCTGCCGTCCGCTTCACCGTGATGGACGGGCTTGCCCCGTCCATGGCCATGTCAAGAACGTCCAAGACGATATGATACCAACGGCCCGAAGTGATGACTCTTTCATCACGGAGGGGCGTTGGCACCGCGCCCCGCGCGCGGTTTCACCGCGCGCGTGGTTGGCCGGCGGCGGCGCGCCGAACAAAGACTCATACCAACGGTCATTCTTCATGACCGTTGGTATGACCCCTCGGGACGAGTTCCCGAGGTGATGCCGCCCGTACAACGTAAAACGAGCAGAAGTCTTTTTGCTTCTTTTTCTTCAGAAAAAGAAGATTCTTCCTTCCCTACCCCTTCATGGCTCCCACGAACAGCGTCGTATTGTGCCGCAGCATCTTGAGGTAGGTGCCGGCCGGGCCGTCGGGTGGCGAGAGGGCGTCGGAGAAGACTTGGCCGCCGACCACGGCGCCGGCCTCGCGGGCCACGGTGGTGGCGATGCGGGGGTCGGTCATGTTTTCCACGAAGACGGCGCGGATGCCGGTTGCCTTGATCTGGGCGATCAGCTTGGCGATGTCGCGGGCGGAGGGCTCGCCTTCGGTGCTGATGCCTTGCACGCCTTGCATGGTGATGCCGTAGCGCGCGGCGTAGTAGCCGAAGGCGTCGTGGCTGGTGATGATGCGGCGCTTCGCGGGCGGGATCGGGGCGAATTGTTCCGCGATCCAGCTGTCGGTGGCGGCGATTTCGGCGGCGTAGGCGCTGGCGCGGGCGCGGATGGCCTCGGCTTGGGCGGGGGCGGCGCGGACCAGGCCGTCGGCGATGGCCTGGGTGTAGAGCACGCCGTTGCGCGGGTCCTGCCAGGCGTGGGGGTCGGTGATGCGTCGGCCGTCCTCGGTCATGGTGCGGGGTTTCACCGCGCGGCTGGCGGTGACGCGCGCGCCGCGGAATTCCGCCGCCTGGGCCATGCGGCCGATCCAGCCTTCCAGGCCCAGCCCGTTCTCCACCAGCATGTCGGCGGCGTGGAGGGTCTTGAGGTCGGCGGGCCGGGGTTGCCAGACATGCGCGTCGCCGTCCACCGGCACCAGCGTGGCGATGCTGATGGCATCGCCGCCGATCGTGGCCGTCATGTCCGCGAGGATGGAGAAGCTGGCCACCACGCGCAGAGGGGAGGCGGCGCGCGCGAGGGTGGGGGCGGCCAGCGGGGCGAGCAGCAGAGGGAGCAGGGCGCGGCGTGAGAGGGTCATGGCCATCTTCGGAAACGTTATAACATAACTATTTCCCCGATCCGCCCGCCTGGCAAGCCTCCTTTTCGCAACGCTCTGTCCGGATCGGCCTCCTTCGCAGATGCAGCCCCCCTTTCGCAGATGCAGCCCCCCTTTCGCAGATGCAGCATTGTGGGCGATGCTGGCGGATCATGAATGTGCCCACCTGGTTGCCGCTGCTGCTGGGGCTGCTCAGCGCCATCGGCCCGATCTCCACCGACATGTACCTGCCCGCCTTCCCCGCCATCGAGCACGCGCTCGGCGGGCGGCAGGGGGCGGCGCAGATCACGCTCAGCGCCTGGTTCCTGGGGCTGGCGATCGGGCAGATCACCCAGGGCACCCTGTCCGACCGCTACGGGCGGCGGGGGCCGCTGATCCTGGGCACGGCGCTGTATGCGCTGGCCTCGGCCGGTTGCGCCCTGTCGCCCAATCTCGCGGTGCTGTCCTGCTTCCGCTTCCTGGCCGCGATCGGCGGTTCGGCCACCATGGTGCTGACGAGGGCGATCGTGCGCGACCTGGCGGACGGGCATGCCGCGGCGCGGCTGATGAGCAAGCTGATGCTGGTGATGGGGGCCGCGCCGATCCTGGCGCCGACGCTGGGCGGGTTCGTGCTGGCGGTGTCCGGCTGGCAGGCGATCTTCTGGATCGCCGCGGCGTATGGCGCGCTGTCCTGCCTGGGCATCGCGCTGCTGCTGCCGGAGACGCTGCCCGAGAGCCGGCGGGTGAAGCTGGGCCTGGGCGGGCTGGTGGCGCGCTATGCCGGGATCATCGGCGAGCGCGGGTTCCTGACCCATGCGCTGCTCGGCGGGTTCTGCATGTTCGGCATGTTCGCCTTCCTGGCCGGCTCGCCGCCGGTGTTCATCGAGCTGTTCCATCTGTCGCCGCCCGCCTATGGCCTGCTGTTCGGGGTGAGCGCCTTCGGCTTCATCCTGTCCTCGCAGATCAGCCCGCGGCTGCTGCCGCGCTTCGGCGCGCACCGGATCATCCGCACGGCGGTGCGGGTGTTCCTGGCGGCGACCTGCGTGCTGACCGTGGTGGCCTTCGTGGGCCGGGGCGGGTGGCTGCCGGTGGCGGTGCCGATCGCCATCTCCATGGCCAGCCAGGGCTTCACCATGCCCAACGCCACGGTGGGCGCCTTGAGCCGCCACGCCGGCCATGCCGGCAGCGCCTCGGCCCTGATGGGCACGCTGCAGTTCAGCCTCGCCGCCTCCAGCGCCGCCATCGTGGGGGCACTCGGCGACGGCACGCCGCGGGCGATGGCGCTGCTGATGCTGGCCGGCGCGGTGGGGGCCGTGATCTGCGACCTGTATCGCCCCCGGCGGGGCTGATCCGCACGCGCCGCCGTGCACGGCGCCGGCCCGGCATGGTAGAGCGGCGGTGGTATCGCGTGTCGGAGCCCGAAATGAACCTCGTCGTCGGCATTCCCGCCTGCACCCGCATGATCAACGACCAGATCCAGCACGCCACCCCCGCGCGCTACGGCGCGGCGGCGCTGGGCGGTGCGGGCGCCATTCCCGTGCTGCTGCCGCCGGAGGGCGAGGCGATGCTGGCGGTGCTCGACCGGCTGGACGGGGTGATCCTGTCCGGCAGCCCGAGCAATGTGGAGCCGCACCGCTACGGCGTTTCCACCTCCGCGACGCCGGACCGGCATGACGGCGCGCGCGACGGCACCACCCTGCCGCTGATCCATGCGGTGCTCGCGCGCGGCATGCCGCTGCTGGCGATCTGCCGCGGGGTGCAGGAGCTGAACGTGGCGCTCGGCGGCACGCTGCACCAGCAGTTGCAGGACGTGCCGGGCCGCGACGATCACCGCGCCGGGCCGGGCGAGGTCGATTTCAAATACCGGCCCAAGCACAAGGTTCGTCTGTCCGGCCAGCTCGCCCGCATCGTCGGGCAGGCGGAGATCACGGTGAACTCGCTGCACGAGCAGGCGCTGGATCGCCTCGGCGAGGGGCTGGTGGCCGAGGCGGAAGCGCCGGACGGCACGGTGGAGGGGGTGCGGGTGGCCAGCGCCGCCGGCTGGGCCTTCGGCGTGCAGTGGCACCCCGAGTGGGACTATGCCGACCATCCCGATCGCCTCGCCATCTTCCGCGCCTTCGGCGAGGCCTGCCGCCGCTACGCCGGCCTGCGCGCGGCGGCCTGAGATGGACCTGCATCTGCGCGGCCAGCGCGCCCTGGTCACCGGCGGGTCGAAGGGCATCGGCCGGGCGGCGGCGGAGTCGCTGGCCGCCGAGGGGGTGGACCTGGTGCTCGCCGCGCGCGATCCCGCGGCCCTCGCCCAGGCCGCCGAGGCGATCCGCGCCCGGTTCCAGGTGGCGGTGACCACCATCTCGGCCGACCTCTCCCGCCAGGCGGAGGTGGAGCGGCTGGCGGTGGCGGCGGGCGAGGTGGACATACTGGTCAACAATGCCGGCGCCATCCCGCCCGGCCCGCTCGCCGCCATCGACGACGCCACCTGGCGGGCGGCCTGGGACCTCAAGGTGTTCGGCTTCATTTCCCTGTGCCGCGAGGCCTATCGGGCGATGGCGGCGCGGCGGGCGGGGGTGATCGTCAACGTCATCGGCGCGGCCGGGGAGAAGATGCCGGCGAACTACATCGTCGGGGCCTCCGGCAATGCCGCGCTGATGGCCTTCACCCGCGCGCTGGGCCGCGCCGCGCCGGCCGACGGTCTGCGCGTGGTGGGCATCAACCCCGGCTCGACCGCCACGGAGCGCATGGAGATGCTGCTGCGCCACCGCGCGGCGGCGGAGCTGGGCAATGCCGACCGCTGGCTGGAGCTGTGTGCCGGCATGCCGTTCGGCCGCGCCGGCAAGCCGGCGGAGATCGGGGACGCCGTCGCCTTCCTGGCCAGCCCGCGCTCCGGCTACACCTCCGGCACCATCCTCACCATCGACGGCGGCGCGCCATGACGGAGGAACCGCATGGCCTCGATCGCGGCCTGACCAATTACGGCGACCGCGATTTCGCGCGCTATTTGCGCCGCTCCTTCGCCCGCTCCACCGGCATATCGCCCGGCCTGCTGAACAAGCCGGTGGTGGGCATCGGCATGACCCCCTCGGCCTTCAACAACTGCCATCGCGGCATGCCCGAGCTGGTGGCCGCCGTCTCGCGCGGGGTGCTGGCGGCGGGGGCGCTGCCGATGCCGTTCCCCACCGTATCGCTGGGCGAGGTGTTCCTGAACCCGACCAGCATGATGTACCGCAACCTCATGGCCATGGACACCGAGGAGATGCTCGCGGCCCAGCCGATGGATGCGGCGGTGCTGATCGGCGGTTGCGACAAGACGGTGCCGGCCCAGCTGATGGGCGCGGCCCAGGCCGACATTCCCGTGGTGCAGCTGGTCACCGGGCCGATGAGCACCGGCCGGCATCGTGGCCAGCGCCTGGGCGCCTGCACCGATTGCCGCGGCTTCTGGGCCCGCTACCGCGCCGGCAGCGTGGACGCGGAGGAGATCGCCGTGGTCGAGGGGCGGCTGGCGGTCACCCAGGGCACCTGCGCGGTGATGGGCACGGCGAGCACCATGGCCTGCATCGCCGAGGCGCTGGGCATGGCGCTGCCGGGCAGTGCCGCCATCCCCGCCGTGCTGGCCGAGCGGCTGGTGGCCGCCGAGGAATCCGGCCGGACGGCGGTGGCGCTGATCGGCTCCGGCCGCACGCCACGCACGATCATCACGCCGCACGCGGTGGAGAACGCGATGCGCGTGCTGATGGCGCTGGGCGGTTCCACCAACGCCATCGTCCATCTCGCGGCCATCGCCGGGCGGCTGGGCATCGCGGTTTCGCTCGACCGGCTGAACGCGATCAGCGACGAGACGCCGGTGCTGGTCGATCTCAAGCCGGTGGGCGAGGGCTACATGGAGGATTTCCATGCCGCCGGCGGGATGGGCGCGGTGCTGCGCGAGTTGCGGCCGCTGCTGCATCTCGACACCACCGACGTCACGGGCATGACCCTGGAAGAACGGCTGGACGTGCCGCTCGACTGGGTGGACCGCGCGGTGATCCGCGCGGCCGCCGATCCGGTCTCGCCGGTGGGCGGGCTGGTTTCGCTGCGCGGCTCGCTGGCGCCGGACGGGGCGATCTTCAAGCGCGCCGCCGCCACGCCCGGCCTGTTCGAGCACGAGGGCCGGGCCGTGGTGTTCACCGGCCTGGAAGACCTGTCCAACCGCATCGACGATCCCGACCTCGATGTCACGCCCGAGGACGTGCTGGTGCTGCAGAACGCCGGTCCGCATGCGGCGGGCATGCCGGAGGCCGGCTACCTGCCGATCCCCCGCAAGCTCGCCCGCGCCGGGGTGAAGGACATGGTGCGGATTTCCGACGCGCGCATGTCCGGCACCGCGTTCGGCACCATCGTGCTGCACACCGCCCCGGAATCCGCCATCGGCGGCCCGCTCGCCGCGGTGCGCGACGGCGATCGCATCCGCCTCTCGGTCGCCGAGCGGCGGATCGACCTGCTGGTGGCGCCGGAGGAGATCGCGCGGCGCATGCAGGGCTTCACCCCGCCGCCCGCGCCGGCCCGCGGCTACAAGGCGCTGTATCGCCGCAGCGTGCTGCAGGCACCGGAAGGGTGCGATTTCGATTTTCTGAAGGGGCAGGCTCCTTCGCTGGGGTGATTGTGCTTGCGTTGCGTGGGCCGGCGTCAAGGCACGCTTCGCTCAAGGGCCTTGACCCCGTCCCCCGCAACGAA
>CAMFLK010000101.1 GCA_945957135.1 uncultured Rhodospirillales bacterium | reverse complement strand
GAACAGGAACCGCTGCGCATCGAGCGCGTGCGCCGGAGCCGCCGTCATCGCCCGGGATTGCAGCCGCCACAGGAAGATGACGACGTTGCCGATGCCGTACCATCCACGCCCCGAGCCGGCGTTGCGCATCTCCGCGGTGTGGCTGGCCGCATCGAAGGGTCCGCGAATGGCCTCCAGCGGGGCGGGATCGCGCAGATCGGGAAAGCCCGACATGTTCAGCCGCACCCGGCGCATGGATTGCGTGGTGGCCAGGCGCTGCATCATCTCCACGACGACGGCGTCCCATCCGGTGACGTTGCGGGCCAGGGTCGCCAGCGTCGCGGCGGTGCCCTTGCCCCGCCGCAGCGCGATCGTGTCGGCGACTTCGGCGCGCGGGCTGCTGATCCGTGCATCGAGCCCGTGCAATTGCCGGTAGCCGACGAGCTCGCCGATATAGGGCACCACCCAGTCGGCGCAGGTCTCGATGAATTGATCGTCGTAGAGCTGGGCAAGGTCTTCCTCGATCACCGCGATCTGGCCGGCGACCGCCTCGATCAGCGCGCGCAGCGGACCGCCGGCCTCGGCGTCGCGGTTGCGATGGACCGCGGGCAGCAGGTCGTAGAGGGTCTGGGCGTCGATGCTCATGGCGCCACCCACACGAGATCGAGCGGCCTTGGATCGAGCATCAGCAATTCCGCCGCCAGCAGGGTCTGCCCGCTCCCCGTCGTCGGCGCGGCGGCGGTCAGCAGGCTGGCGACGCCGGCGCCGTTCTCGTCATCCGTGCGGAAGAACTGGCTTGCCTGCACGGCGCGCACCCCGGCCACGGATTGCATCACCGCAAGCACCGCGCTGAGCGCCACGGGCTGGCCGAAATCGCGCGCCGGGAAAGAAAACGCACCGCGCAGCGCCGTTTCCACCGCGGCCAGCGTCGCCGCGCCGTCGGCGCCGGGCATGAGCGTGACGGCGGCGGCGAGGCGGAAAAAGGCGGGGCGATAGGACTGAACGCGCAGCGCCACGCGCGGATCGCCGGCCGCGCGCATGGCGGCGAGCAGGTTGAGGTAGGTGGCGCTGTCGGGCGGCAGCGCCGCGCCGCCGGCTCCGGCCACGGTGACGAACACGCCACGCGCCTGGCCCACCCAGCTCTCGCTCGCCATCGCCTTGGCCACGCCCGCGAAGGCGCGCGCGAAATCCTCGTAGTCCCGCAGCGAGACGATCCGATCGAGCGTCAGGATCGGCAGGGCGGCGTTGCGGCGGATGTCCTCCAGCGTCTCTGGATCGGTGGCGCCCCCGGCCGCGAGCGGATTGGTGACGGAGCGCACGCCCAGCGGCCGCGACGGCAGCAGCATGATCTTTCCGGCATCGACATTGCCGGCGGCCCCCATGCCCTTGCGGTAGATCGCGAGAATGTTCTCCACCCCCGAGGGCGGCCGGGCGCCGGCCACGCCGTCGCCGAACGTCACGCTGGTCTGCCCGTCATCCCCCGTGCGCGCGACGAAGATCCGATCCGCCGGACCGGTGCCCAGGAAATTCGGCAGTTGTGTCCAGGGCAGGTTGTTGACGCTGACCTGCAGGGTGGACGCAGCCCCGCTCGGACCGGCGCTGCTGACGTAAGTCAATGGCGGTTGGCGCAAGGTGAAGGTCTGGAAGCTGCGCGCGGCATCGCCGCTGCCGAGCACTTCGCCCACCGTCTCGCCATGCGTCGCGGGCGCGACATTGGCGTTGATCGCCACGCTGGCGCGCACATAGGAATTGGCGAGGGCCTGGCGGAAGGTGAGCACCGTATAGCCGTCGATCAGCGCGATATCGCTGATCGTCAGCGCCTCGCTCGCCACCACGCCGGCCAGGTCGTCGCGCGTGCCGGTCAGGATCACCGTCTGGCCGATGACGAGGTCGAGATAGGGGCCGTCCAGGACGACGTCGGTTCCCTCCACCGTGTCGGCGATCGGCAGGTCGGCGAGGTCCAGCGCCCGGCTTTGCAGATGCACGGTGGTTCCGCGCACGGTGAATCCGTCGAATCCGTCGTCGCTGTCGAGAACCAGGCGCGTGACCTTGCCGCTGAGCATGAAATCGGCGCGCGACAGCTCCGCCACGTCCTGCACGCGATAGATGTGTTGCGCGCCCTGGCTTTCCAGCATGACGTAGCTGCCCATGGCGATGCCGTCATACACGCGGTCGAGATCGACCGTGCCGCCGCCTTCCTGGGCCAAGGTCCGCGCCGGGCTGTCCCAATCGGTGAGCCCGTCCGTCTTGGTCAAGGTCGAGAAGCGCGGCGCGTTGTGGCCAAACACCGCCGCCTTCTGGCCGAAGGCGAACACGCCGAGCTGCTTCGGCGGCAAAGGGCGATGGGCGATGCGCCGGCGGAAATTGAACACCAGATCGCGAAAGCGCCAGTTCTGCACACGGGCAAGCGCCACGAAATCATGTTGGCGCCAGGTGACGCCGAACACCCGGTTCGTCACCAGCGTGTCATTCAGCGCGAAGGGTTCGAGGAAGAACGTGCCGAGCGGGCGCAGCGGCAGGCGAAAGCGCGGCGGGTCCGGCGGGTCGTCCACCAGATCGATGCTGGTCGTCCCGGCGGTGCTGTCCGCCGCCACGCTCGCGACCCGCAGGATCGCCTGGGCGGAGTCGGTCACGATCAGGATGCTGTCGCCCGGCTGCACGCGGGTCGCCGTGCCGCGCGCCAGCACGCGCGCCATGTCGACCGCCACCTCCTGCGGCTGGCTCATGCGCATGCCGATGGCGTTCCATTCGGCGCGGGCCGCGACGGGGGCGATGGTTTCGAACGCCTGGGGCACCTGGCCGGGGTCCGGCAGGCTTTGCGCCTTCAGGCCGGCGGGAATGGTCAGCGGTGGGGCTGCTTGGTCGGGCGCGCCCGGTGCGGCCTCCAGCGTGAAGGCGAGCCAGACGCTGGCGGCCACGCCGGGGCGCGGCTCATAGGCGATCAGCCTCCCCAGCTCCACCAGCGAACGTCGCTCGGTGGCCGTGCGCAGATAGGATTCGTTGGCGATGCGCTCCTGGTAGAAACTCAGCACTTCCCCCATCGCCGCCACGGCATCGACGAAGGCGACGGTGAAGTCGCTGTCCGCATGGGTGTGCAGCCCGCGTGCGCGTGCCAGCTGGGTCAGCATCGACTGCTTGAACGCCGCATGCGTGCCGGTGCGGTAGGAAATGGCGGAGAGGCCGGGCCGGTTGTTCACCGCGAGTGGCGTCTGCAGATCGGGCTGGTTCAGCGTGCCGCTCATTTGCCACCCGTGAAGCTGAGAGTCAGCGCGCCGCGCTCGGGAAAATCGGGATCGTTGTCGAGCCGGGCGATTTCCAGCCGTGCGAAATCGAGCCGTCCCCGTGCCAGCCCGTCGCCCCCGGGCCGGTCCCGCCGCTGAAACACGCTGACCTCCACGGCGGACACCCCGTCCACCGCCTGGGCGGCGGCATAGATGGCGCTGAGATAAACCGGCTGGCCGAAGGTGAAATTGTCGGGATTGAACACCTGCTTGCGGCCATCCCGCATGAGCCCGGTGCCGAACACCTCCAGCAGCGCCTGCCGGACGTCGCTGACGAAATGGTCGGAATCCACCGCCACGGTGATGGCGATGTCGAGCGCCACCGGGCGCGGCCCATCCAGCGCCAGATCGTGCCCGGCCAGGCGGAAGGGCTCGAGGAAAGCCTGCATCTCTGCGATGAAATCGGCATCGACCGGCAGGCCGCCGAAACGGTCGATGGTCAGGAACACCGTGTGCCAGCTGCCTGTCCAGCGGAACGTCGCGGCCGCGCGCTGCACCTCCGGGTGGCGCTGGGCTGCCGCCTCGTAATCCGCCGGCGTCACCGCGCGCTGCTGGGTGTGGAAGGCGAATGGCGCGGTGGCGCGCACGTGCTCGATGCTCTCCGGCGCCACGCCGCCGGTGGCGGGCAGGGGATTGCGAATGGCGGCCACGCCGCTGTCGGGGCTGACCACGTGGCGGATGGCATCCGCCGCGACGTTGCCGGCGAGCGGATCGCCGACGCGATACTGCGCGGTGAACGCCGTGCCGGTGGCAGGGCGCTGGCCGCTGGCGTCGTCCCCGAAACGCAGCCAGGCGCTGCCGTCGGATTCCATCTCCACAACGAAATCGGTGGCATCGGCCTCGCTGTGCAGCAGGTCGCGCCGGGCGGTCCAGGGGACGGGCGGCTGGGCGGCGATCACGCTGGTGAGCACGATCAGCGGCACGGCCTCCGCCGGATCGGTCGTCAGGGCGGCCTGGGCCGAGGCGGGGGGATCGGCGGCGTCGTAGGGCACGCCATGCAGCAGGTTCCGGGCTTGCAGCCGTGGCCGGAAGCGCGGGGCGATCGGGGTCGCCTCGCCCACGACAAACCCGTCCGTCATCGGGGCCGGACGGAACAGCGTGGGCGCCGGCACCTGGCCGACGGTTTCGGAGACCAGCGTGGCGCCGTGATCGGCGAGAACGACGTTGCCGCGCGCGACGGAGATCGTGTCGAAGCGCTGGGCCACGCCGCCATTCAGCACTTCGGCCGCGACCTGGAATGCGAAGGGAAGCGCGTCCGCCCGACCCCAGGTGATTTCGGTGACCGCCACCGGGTTCGCGTTCGGCGGCGTCTCGAACGCGCCGCCGAGCGGATCGCTGCCTTGCGCAACGCTGGTCAGCCGCACGGCGCAGCGGCGGGCGGGATCGGCATCGGCGGCCAGGCCGGTGTTCGGGCCGAGCGCTTCCTCGAAAATCAGCACGTCGCCGGCTTGCAGCTTGGGAAACGCCCCTTTCAGTGTGGCGCTGGTAGCACCCTGCGGCAGACGGAATGTGGCGTCGCCCCAGCTGTGGAAGGGCAGGCTGTCATGGGCCTGAACCAGCGCGGCATCGTGCAGGGTTTCGAACACCTGCGGCGCCAGGGCCATGGCGCGGCCGAGATCGGCGGAGCCGGGTGCCAGGCGGGGTGCCACGCCGGGCAGGGAGGTGAGCGCCTGCGTGCCCTTGGGCAGCAGCAGGTCGGCGGTGGTCTGAACCTGCAGGAAGCAGCGGGCGTTCACCCCCTCCTGCACCGCGTAATCCACCAGCCGCGCGTGCCGGCGCACGGAGGTGCGGCGGCGGGCGGTGCCCAGATAGGCCTCCGTCGCAACCGCATCCTGGCGATAGCTCAGGATATCGCCGACATGCGCGACCAGCTCCACCAGCGTCACGCCGAGATCGGCGGGGTTGCGCTCCTGCCAGTCAGGCGCCAGGGCGACGATGCGGTCCAGCATCATCTGGCGCAGGCTGGCATAATCCTTGGCGAGATAGTCGAGCTGCGGCGGGCGCGGCTGCGGCGTGACCACCACGGTTTGGGCCTGGCAGTCGAAATCGCTGGGACAGTCCGCCTTGAACGAGAAAGTGGCGGAGGCGAACAGCGGATCGATCGTCGCGGGATCGAAGCTCGACCCGCTCGCGCCCGCAAGGGTGACGCGGTAGGTGGAGAAATCGCCGGGCGCGCTGAGATGCAATAGCACCCCGTCGCTTTCCGGCGTCAGCGCATCGACGGTGATGGCGGTGATGCGGTCGCCACCCGAGATGGTGAAATTCGCGGGTGCCAGCCCGGCCGGTGGCGGCGATTTGAGGAAGCTGACACGCAGCAGGCGCTGCCGGTCGGCCGGCGTGGGCGCTTCGGCGTCGAGAATTTCGGCGATGTCGATGCCGTTGAGCGCGGAGGCGAGCACGGCGTCGCGCCGCCGCGTGTCGGGCACCAGGTATGGCGGTAGCGTCATGGCCCACCGCCCGTGCTGAACGTTTCTGTCTGCGTCTGATCACTTTGCCGCAGCTTGTAGGTGATGGTGACGGTCAGGCTGGCATCGACCGCTTCCACCGAGACCTGCTGCACCACGATGAGATCGCCGAGAAACTGCTGCAACGCGCCCTGCACCAGGAACTGCGTGGCGGCCGCCACTTCCGGGCTATTCGGCGCGAAGACGAGTTGTTGCAGGGCAGTGCCGAAGCTGGGACGATTCACCCGCTCGCCCGGCGCGGTGAACAGCAACTGCTCGATGAGCTGGCGGACATGGGTCGCATCATCCGCCAGCGCGGTGCGGCCACCGCCGTCGAGCGCATAGGGGAAGGCGACGTTGCTCATGTGCCTTTCACCCGAACCTGCGTGACGACGATGGTGAGCGGCGTGCCCGTGGGGGTGCAGACGGACTGGCTGTCCTGCAGCAGCACGGGCTGGCCCTGGCTCATCACCCGCGTAGCGGCGGTGACGAATTGCGCCGTGGCACATGGCGGATTCGGCGAGCCGGTCAGCGCGCAGCCCGCGACCGTGTAGATCGCCGACTGCGTCACCACCGGATTGCCGCCCAGCTGCACGCGCGGCGCGGGTGGCGCCGGCTGTGCCTGGCCGGCATGGGCGCATATGAGGGTGGAGGTGACGTCGAGCAGGTACCCCGCCATCAGATCACCTCCAGCGCCGAGCCGTTGATGGCGACTTTCGGGCCTTGCAACTCTACCGTGGCGCCCTGGCCGTTGTCGATCTGGATGGACACCGCGCTGATGGTGATCTTCATGCCCGCGCTGGTCTCGATGGTGATGCCGCCGGCACCCGGCAGGTCGTTCAGCGTCACCGTCGCGGTGTCGGTCTTGATCACCTTCATCTCCGGCATCGCCTTGTCGGCTGGCCAGTCGCCGATGTCCCAGAATCCTCCGCTCCAGATCGGCAGTTCGGGATTGCCGCCCTCGAACTCCACCCACACATTCGCCCCCACCGGCGGCAGCATGAAAAATCCCACGCTGCTGCCCGCATAGGGCACGCAGGGCATGGCCCATACCGAGGCCTCGCCGAGCGCGCCCGGCGCGCTCACCTGCAGGCGCCCTGTGAGCATCGGATCGACATTGGTCAGCACCTTGCCGCGATATTTGCCGAAGAACAGCATCAGGGCACCACCATCGGGCTCAGCGCGCCGGTGCCTTCGCGCGACAGGCTGAAACGCTGCTTGTACTGGCCCTTGCTGATCGTGTGGCTCACGCTCTTCACGTAATAGAACCCGTCATGGGTGAAGCCCGCACCGCGCACGCCCACGATGCCGCGCGGCTTCAGCACGCCGCCATATTGCAGCGCGTCGAGCTCTCCCTGGGCGGTGGCGACATTGTCCACGGATTTGTCGGTGATCGCCTGCGCCCGCGCGAAAGCCTGGGTGATCGTCAGCCCCGCGCCGCGTTCGAGCAGCGCGGTGCGCACGTTGGGCAGTTGCATCGGCAGGGCCGGCATGGCCGCGAGCGGTGGAAGGCGGGTGGAGGCGAAGGTCTTGACGGGAAGTTTGGTGTTGAGGTCCTTGTCCTGGATTTCGTCGTCCACGATCGTCGCGGCCAGGCCGTTCTGGGTGAAGCTGATCGATTCCACATTGGTCTGCGGCCCCATCCCCACCGTCAGCGCGCGCTGCGGCACGGCGGAGCGCACCGGCGGCCCCCAATACGCGGTGTTGGTGCCCGGCGCGGGGCCGGCCTCGACATAGAACACGTGGCCAAAACGTTCGCCGATGGTCTTCAGATGGTCGAGGTCGGTGCCTTGCTGCACCGGCGTGCGATCGATCGGCAGGGGTTGGTCAACAGTGGCCGGCGGGATCACCACGGGAATGAATCCGAACTGCGGATAGCCCGCGAGAATCGCGAGCGCGATCAGCGGCTCGCTCATCGCCGGATAGTTCTGGCGCTTCTTGGCCAAATCCATCATCACGCTGACATCCTCGCCCGTCAGCGTCAGCGTGCCGAGCCCAGGCTGGCTGCCCGGCGCGAACTGACGGTTGGTGATGATACCATCCATCAATACCTGCGGCAGCGCATCGAACAGAACCGTGATGATCACTCGGTTGAAGGGTTGCAGCAGCGGGTTGGCCATCAGCGCGTAGTCCATCGCATCGGCGGGTCCGGCCCGGCCGATCTGCAACACCATCTGAAAACCCGAGCGCCCTTCGTCGTTCTGCGTGACGGACACGCTCTGCACCGCTTCGGCGATGTCCGGCGTGGCCGGCACCGGCACGGTCGGCCCGATCATCAATGCGAGGCGGACGCCGAGCATCTTTGGTTCCTCAGCCCTGCGGCAGCGGCACGCGCAGCCGCGCGATGGGGTCGCCGGCGGCCTCGGCAAGCATCTCCAGCGGATCGAGCGCGTCGTTGGCATCGCAGATGCGCCAATAGGCGAGCGGGTCGCCATAGACGCGGTTGGCAAGCAGGTCGAGCCGATCGCCAGGCGGCACCGCGGCGGTGCGCATCAGCGGCATCGCGGCACCCTGCGGCAGGAAGCGGCGGCGCACATACATCGTCACCGTGCCGTCCGGCGCCGTCAGCGTGGCGGTGGGCAGGGCGGCGTAGCGGCTGGCGTGGTCGAACATCGTTTCCTCCCTGAGTCAGCCGAGCCGGACGCTGCTGCCCATCACCGCCGTGAGGTCGGTGGCCAGGCCCACCACGCTCATCGTTTCTTTCAGGATCTGATGGGCGAGGAAGATGTAGTAGCCGGGATTGGTGATGGAGAGATCGTTGTAGGTGAGCACGCGCAGGCCCAGCGCCACCTTGGCGCGGATCGGATTCAGTGCGGGGTCGTATGCATCTTCGGTGATGGCGCAATCGGTCAGCAGCACCGGCAGGATGCGCTGCGGCCCCCAGATGAACAGGGTGAGCGGCGCGCTGGGCGGGGCGATCTCGATGATCCCCGTGGCCAGCAGCGCGGTGTTGGCGATGGCCAGGGCACTTTTCGGATAGTTCAGCATTTCCAGGGCGGAGATCTGCGGATAGATGCCCATCGTCATAGCGATCGGGTCGTTCTTTTCCAGCTGGTCCGCCGCGTCGATCTCCACATCCACCTTGATGGTTTCCTCGGGCGGGCCGGTCAGCAGCTGTGCCTCTGCCCGCGCCGCCCCCGCGCCGGCGGTGCGCGGCTTCAGCGTGCGGGTCAGCGTGTCCGGGTTGTATTGGAAGATGATGACGTTCGGGATCGTCGCCTCCGGATCGATCGAGACGAGTGCGCCCTTGAGAACACGGGGGGAGCCGGGGAAGGTGGTCATCGTTCGAATCTCAGATCCGTCAGGTTTTCGCGGATGGCGCGCAGCGCGTCGAGCACGCCTTCCCGCCCGCGCTGGGCGCCGGTGCGCAGCATGCCGGTCATGATGTCGATGGCGCGCTGGGTGTGGACGCGGGAATGGATGTCGGTGCCGGAGACGTTGGTGATCTCCGTGTCCGCCGGCAGCCACACGCCGTTTTCCACGTCGTTGATGCCGATGCCGGCATCGCGCAGGATTTCCCGCGCTTCCTCGGCGCCTTGCATGCCCTTCGGGATGATGTGATGGGCCTCGTGGCCGGGCGGCCGCGGCCCCACCGTCTCGGTCAGCCGGTCGGCGAGCACTTCGGCATCGGTGCGAATCTGGCTGCGCGGCTTGGTGGTGGTGCCGCTGGCATGCGTGCCTTCCGGCAGTTCCGCCGCGGGGTCGCCGGTGCGCGATCCACCGGGCGGCCGGTTGCTGGCGTCGAATCCGCCCTTCACCTCGATCGCGGTGTCCAGCTGGTGTTCCAGCGAGGCGAGCAGATCGTCCACCTCTCCGGTGCTGCGGGTGGCGCCGACTCGCTTGCCGAGCGCGTCGAGCTGTTCGTCGCCCAGTGGCACGCCGGATTCCTCGGCCCGGCCGATTAGGCGGGACAGGCGGGCCTTCTGCGCATCCGTGACGTGGGGCGGCACTTCGCGGGCGGGGGATGCGGGCGCGGCTTCGGCCGGCTTGGGCGCCGGCGGTTCCACCGCTTGCGCCGGCGAAGGCTTCGGCGAAGGCGCGGGTGATTCGGGAGCGGGTGCCGGCGCCTCGGGTGTGGTGTTGACCGGCGCGGTTTCGGCCAGAGACGGCTTCGGGCCGGAGGACTGGGCGGAAGCCCGGACCTCCAGCGGCGAGCGGCCTCCGGCCGGCTCCATTCCCGCGCCAGCACGTGGCCCCTGGGGCGCCTCGATGATCACCGGCTGGGGCGGTGGCGGCGGTTGCGGCGCCTGCTGGCTGGGCGCGCTGTCGGTCGGTGCGTCCGGCGCCGGGCCGCGATCGCCGAAGCCGATCAGCTGGCGCGGGCGCGGTGTCTGGGCCGTCATCGGGTCGGGTGCCGGACCGCGGTCGCCGAAGCCGATCAACTGGCGCGGTCGCGGCGGCTGGCTCGTCGGGGTTTCCGTGGCGGCAGTGGGGGTCGCCTCGTTGGCCGTGAAGCCGATGGGTCGCTGCGGCCGCGGCGAGTCCCCTGCCGCCGGCTGGGTTTCCGGCAGCGCGTCCTCGCGGGCGAAGCCGATGGGGCGCCGCGCCGGGGGGGCCGCGTTCTCCACCGCCGGCGCCTCCGCCGTGGCCTCTCCCACGTCGAACCCGATGGGCCGCCGCGGTGCGGTTGGATTGGCCTCCGCCGGTACGGGCACGTCCTCCCGCGCGAAGCCGATCGGCCGGCGGGGCGGAACGGCGATTTCGGGCTGTGGCGTCGGCCCGGCCGCGTCGCCCGCGCCGGCGCCCACATTGACCTCCGGGACCGCCGGCGCCGGGCGGGGGGCGAGAATTTTGGCGCCCTCCAGCGCGGAGCGGATGCGCCCGGCGGGTGGGGGCGGGGGCACTTCGATGGCGGGGCGGGGCGGCGGTGCCTCCCCGATGCCGCCGACCCCCACGCGCCCGCGCAGTGCGCCGGCGATGCCCAGCCCGGCGCCGATTCCCGCGCCGACCAGGGCGCCCATCAGCGCGCCCGTCCAGTTCACCTGCTCGCCCGTGGCGACGCTGCCCAGCGCTTCCCCCGCCACACCGCCGATGACATTGACGCCGGCCTCCAGCGCGATCTTCACGCCGATCGAGCCGACGCCTTTCAGCACCACCCCGCCGGCGCCGCCCACCGCGCCGCTCACCGCGCCGACGATCATCGCCTTGACGACGCCCTTGCTCCACGGCTCGCCGTCGATGAGGTTGTTGGCGATGGTCTGTACGGCACCCGCCGCCGCCCCCAGCGCGGCGCCGAGCAGCACCACGCCTACCGGGCCGAGCGCGCCGGCGCTGAGCACCGTCACGACGATGACGGCGACGACCACGATGATCGTCACCACCCATTTCAGCACCTTCTTCCAGCGCGGCTGGACGTGATCGGCCGCTTCCTGGCCGTATTTCTCCATCGCGGCGTCCAGGTCGGCCTGCGTCTTGGCGTTCCACAGCCCCTCGCGCATCTGGGTGCGGCCGGCGGCGAAATTGGTCTCGACCTGGTCGCCGAACTTGGCGAACGCCTGGTCGGCACCCTCGGTGGCGGCGGTGAAGCCGGCCTCCGCCTGGGTGCCCACGCTGGTGGCGGAGCGGTGGTTGCCCTCGCCCAGCCGCCGGAATCCCACCGCCGCCTGCTGGCTGATTCCCGTGGCGCTCTTGGCGAAGGCCCCGGCCGCGCCGCCGAAACCCTGGTTCGCCGCCTGCGTGGCGGCACCCAGCGCAGCGCCGCTAGCCGCCTGCCCCTCCGCCAGCATGCCCGCCATGGCCGGGGCCACGCCTTCGATCTGCGCCCCCATGCCGGCGAGCGCGCTGGCGGGATTGGCATCGGAGAGTGCTGAGGACAGCCGGTCGGGCGCCGGCGTGGGCAGCCCGGCGGCGGTGGCGACGAAATTGCGGATCGCGCCGGAGAGCTGGGCGGCGGCCTGCGCCACCCCGGTCGCGAAACTGGTGAGCCCGGCGGCGACGGACTGGTCGAGTGCCACGACCGCGCCGTCCGCCTGGGTTTGAAGGCTGGCGGCGTGCTGCTGCTCCGCCATGTCCAGCCCTTGGGCGCTTTGCTTCGCCTGCCCGTCGAGCCCGGCCCGGCTCTGCGTCGCCGCCTGGAGCGACCGCGCGACGCCGCCGGCTTCCAGCGCCATGGCGCCGGTCAGGATCTGCGCATGCTGGCTGGCGTAGCCGGTGCGCGCCTGGCCGGTGATCTCGTCCACCTTGCCGAGCACCTCCGGCCGGCTGTCGGGCAGCGCGTCGGCCTGTTCGGAGGCACTTTGGCGGAAGCTCTTGCCGTACTCGCCACCCACCTGCACCGACGCCTCGGCATTGGCTTCCAGCCGGTTGTCGTGCAGCGGTCCATCGAGGACGGAGGACTTGCCGTCGCGCTCGGCGAGCAGCCGGTCGGCCCGGGCTTGGGCGGCGCCGGCCGCGAGGTCGGCCGCCGCATCGCCGACGCCGAGCAGCGGCGGGCGGGCGGCGATATAGCTGCGCCGGATGCGGGATTTCTCGGCCTCCGCCCGCCGGCCCAGCCCGCCGGCGGCGGTATCGTGCGCCCGCTTGGCGCGGCCTTGCGCGTCCTGCACGTCGCGGATCAGGTTGCGGTCGGTGCCGCCATGATGCGTGGCGATGGCCCCGCGAACCCGGCCCGCCTGGGCGCCCACCTGCTTGCGTGCGGAGTCCGCGCCGGTCTTGAGAGCCGCCTGCTGGGCGGCCGCCTGGCCGGCGACGGCCTGGCTGGTGGCGCCGAGGGCGGCGAGCGCCTTGCCGGGCACCACCGAAGCGGCGGCGAGCACGGCGGAGGCGCCTTCCCCCGCGCGATCGACGAAGCTGCCGGCCATCGACTGGCTGACCATCATCCGCGCGCCCGCTTCGGGGTCGCCCTGCGGCGGGCCGCCTTGCATCGCCTCCTGGAACAGCACGGGCTGATTCTGTGCCGCCTCCAGCGCCGCTTCCTGGCCGGCGATCAGGGCGGTGGCATTCTGCGCCGCCTCGGCCGCGGCGCCGGACGCGGCGGGTGCGCCGCCGCCTTGGGCCGGGGCGTCCGAGGCATCCAGCGCACCGGCAACTTGTGGCACGCCCTCCAGCGGCGCCTCCACGCCGACGCTGCTCACCGCGGCCTGCATGCGCGCGTTGGCATTGGCGGTGGCGCGCTGATGCGCGGATTGCGGGGGCGCATCCGTCTCCGTGCGTGGCGTGACGGGAACGGCGGGCGTGGCGGCGGCACGAAGCTCCGGCGTTTGATTCGGCGCGGCCTGGGCG
>CAMFLK010000100.1 GCA_945957135.1 uncultured Rhodospirillales bacterium | reverse complement strand
GTGGAGCGCGGAGCTGAACCAGGCCGGCCACGCGGTGATCCACGACAAGATCGTGGTGATCGACCCGTTCTCGGACAGCTGCATCGTGGTGATGGGCAGCCACAACGACGGCTACCGCGCCTCCTACAACAACGACGAGAACCTCAACATCATCAAGGGCCACCGCGCGGTGGCCGAGGCCTACGCGGCGCACTGCCTCGACGTGTACGACCACTACGCCTGGCGCTACTGGCTGGAGAAGGATGGCGACAAGGCCTGGCACTTCCTCGCCACCGACGACAAATGGCAGGACGCGTATTTCTCGCCGGACAATCAGGTGAAATCGGCGGAGCTGAATTTCTGGCTCGGCGCCACCCCGCTGTCGGACGCGCTGCCCACGGCGACCGACGCGTCCTCCACCCGCGCGCGGCCCGCGTTGCAGAAGCAGACCGGCGGCCTCTCCCCCGCCGTCGGCCCGCACGCCGCCAAACCCGCACGGCGCCGATAGACGATCAGGGCGGCGGCACCAGCGCGTCGTGGATCGGCGCGATCCAGTTGTCGCGCGCCATGTCGAAGGCATCGAAGCTGCTTTCGAACTGCCAGTAGCTCCAGGGGATGCCATGCGCCTCGGCGGCCCGGGCGACGGACGCGGTCCAGGCGGCGCGGAATTCCATCGCGCCCTTCTCATAGGCGCCGAATTCGCCGAGCAGGATGGGCCGGCGATGCGCCTGGCCCCAGGCGGCGATGCGGTCGAAATCCCGCGCCACCGCCGCGCGCTCCTCCGCCGTGCCCCAGCTGTAGCCGATATCGCCCACGCGGCTCGGCGTGGTCCAGCTGGCGCCCTGATGGGTGAAGCGGAACGGATCGTAGTAATGCACGGTCACCAGGATGGCGCGGTCGTCCTCCGGCAGGGCCAGCGTGTCCAGCGCGTGGAAACTGTTGGAATTGGCGGGGCCGATCACCACCGTGCGATGCGGGTTGCTCGCGCGGATCACCGCAAGCGCCTCGGCGAGCAGGCGGTTCCACGCGGCTGCGTCGAGCTGGCGGTTGGGTTCGTTGAGGATTTCGAACAGCACGCCGTCCGGCGCGTCGCGGAAACGCGGCGCCACCTGGCCCCAGAACGCCAGCAGCTTCGTCGCGCAGAGCGCCGCGTCCTGGCCGCAGGGGCGGTAGTCGTGCTCGTCGAGGATCACCATCAGCCCCGCCGCGCGCGCCGCCGCCACCATGCGGTCCAGCGTCGCGAGCCAGCGCGGGTCCAGCCGGTTGTCGGCATCCATATGGGCGAAGGCCTGCAGGTTCATGCGCACATGACGGAACCCGCCTTCGCGGATGCGGGTGAAATGGCGGGGCTGGAAGCGGGCGCGGGCCGGGTCTCGCCAGATCGGGTCGTAGCCCAGCACGTTGATCCCCCGGCCGAGCCGGGCGGCGATGTCCACGGCCTCCTCGGCACGGACGGCCGCGCCGGCCAGGATCATGCAGAGGGCGAGCAGAACGAGCCGCATCGGACACCCATGCAGGTTGAAACCGGGTGAGGCCGGCCCGATCCTTCTATGCGGTTCCGCCGGGCCGAACCAGCTTGAAGGAATGCCGATGGACCGGTGGCTGACGATCCTGTGCCTGGCCCTGCTCGCCGCCGGCCCCGCTCGGGCGGAGGCGCTGCGCGCGCCCTTTCCCCCGCCCGCCGCCTTCGCCTGCCCACCCGGCCCCGCGCCGGTGCGCGATTTGCGGCCGGAGCCGTTCTACACCGACCCGGCCTATTCCATCGTCGATCCCAAGCTGGCCGCGGCGGAGGCCGAGGCCACGCGGCCGGTGCGCGATTTCCACAAGGCGCTGACCGCTTCGGTGGACGCGCATCGCGCCGGGCGGGCAGGGGCGGCGGCCTGCGCGCTGGCGCTGCTCGACGGCTGGGCGCGGGAAGGGGCGCTGACCGGCGAGGTGACGCGGCAGGGCGGCTACTGGCGGAAATGGACCCTGGCCGGCGTTGCGCTCGATTTCCTCGCAATTCGCGACGCAGCGGGCCTGGATGGGGACGCGCAGGCCCGGGTCCTCGCCTGGCTCGGCCAGCTCGCCGCCCCGGTGCGCGCCTATTACAGCCGCCGTCCGCCGGCCGACCCGAAGGCGATCAGCGACCTGCGCAACAACCACGCGAGCTGGGCGGCGCTCGCCATCGCCGCGGCCGGGGTGGCGACCGGCGATCGGGCGATGCTCGCCTGGGGCATGGAAAAGGGACAGGAGGGGCTGCGGCAGGTGACGGCGGAAGGCGCGCTGCCGCTGGAACTCGCGCGCGGCCGGCAGGCGCTGCACTACCATATGTTCACGCTGGAGCCGCTCGCCGCCCTGGCCCGGCTGGGGGCGGCGAACGGCATGGGTTTCGCACCGGAGGACGCGGCGGCGCTGGACCGGCTGGCCCGCTTCACCTTCGCCGCGGCGCGCGACCCGGCGCGCATCGCCGCCCTGGCCGGCGTGGCGCAGGACGATCATTGGCTGCATGGCCGCTCGCCCCTCGTGATGGGCGCGGGGCTGGAGATCTGGGCGGCCGAGCGCGACATGCCGGAGGTGTCCGCGACGCTGGCGCCGTTCCGTCCGTTCCGCGAGCCCTGGCTGGGTGGCAACGTCACGCAGCTCTGGCGGCCGGCTCCCTGAATTTCTCGCATTTTGCGACGGCAATGCTTGGCACGCTTCATGCCTACGGGGTCGTAACCTTTTCTGGAGAGCCACCATGACCCTCGCCCCCTGGCTGCGTGCCACCGGCATCGCCGCCGTCGCCCTGGCCGCGCTCGGCACCGCCCCCGCCCATGCCGGCTTCACCGTCACCTACGAGGCGGCCGGCGTGCAGAGCCCGAATGTCGCGGCCCTGTGCGCCACGTTCGGCAATGGCTGCGTGATCGGCACCGAGACCTTCGACAACCGCACCAGCGGCGGCTTCACCACCGATTACGGCACCGGCGGCGTGATCACCGGCACGTACAGCAACGTGCAGATCAACTCGGCCGACATCTATGGCGGGGCGGGGAACACGGGCAATTACGCCGTGACCTTCTCCACCGGCGGCTATGCGGTGGACCTGCAGACCACGCTCGCCACCGGCGTGAACTATTTCGGCTTCTGGCTGTCGGCGCTCGACTACGGCAACGTGGTGACGTTCAAGAAGAACGGCCAGACCGTCTTCACCTTCACCCCGCAGGACCTGCTCAACCTGGTCGGCAACTGCCCGAACGTCGGCAACGCCTATTGCGGCAACCCCGCCGACTGGCATGCCGATGCCGGCCAGCCCTACGCCTTCCTGAACTTCTTTGACGAGGGCGGCTCGTTCGATCGCATCGAATTCTCGGAGAACCCGCAGGTCGGCGGCTACGAGTCCGACAACCACACTGTGGGCTACGCCACCGGCCGCAGCGGCACGGCGATCCCCGAGCCGGCCTCGATGGCGCTGCTCGGCATGGGCCTGCTGGGCGCCGGCCTGGTCCGTCGCCGTCGTCGCTGAGCGAATTTTCCCCCTGCGTCGCAATTTGCGACGCAGGGGGGATCACGCCTTCTGCTCGCGCCGGGCGATGGGCACCGAGAATTGCGGTTCGGTGTCCCACGGGAACAGGATCCAGGTGTCCTGGCTCACCTCGGTGATGAAGCTGTCCACCAGCGCGCGCCCGGTCGGCTTGGCATAGACGGCGGCGAAATGCGCTTTTGGCAACAGGCCGCGCACCACCCGCGCGGTGGTGCCGGTGTCCACCAGATCGTCCACCACCAGGAAGCCCTCGCCGTCGCCGGCCGCGGCGGGATGCTTGATCACCGTGGGCGCGCCGCGCGTCTCCTCGTCATAGGTGGCGACCGAGACGCTCTCCACCAGCCGGATTTCCATCTCCCGCGCGATGATCGCCGCGGGGATTAGCCCGCCGCGCGTCACTGCCACCACGCCGCGGAACGGGCCGAGGCCCAGCAGCCGCCAGGCCAGCGCGCGGGCATCGCGATGCAGCTGGTCCCAGGTGACGGTGTAGTAGTGCTGCGCCATCGGCTCAGAACATCCGCCCGCCATTATCGACGCGCAGGTCGGGCTTCAGCAGCACCACCGCCCCGTCTTCGTCCGGCACGCCCAGCGTCAGCACCTCGCTGACGAAGGGGCCGATCTGGCGCGGCGGGAAGTTCACCACCGCCATCACCTGCCGGCCGATCAGCTGGTCCAGCTTGTAGTGCACGGTGATCTGCGCGGAGGAGCGCTTGATGCCGATCTCCGCTCCGAAATCGATCCACAGCTGGAAGGCCGGCTTGCGCGCCTGGGGGAACGGCTTGGCGTCCACCACCGTGCCCACCCGAATGTCCACAAGGTCGAAATCCTCGATCGTCGCCATGAACCGATCTCCTGCCCCGTGCCTGTTTCGCGCGGCTGGGCGCGATTGCCAACCCATCCCGCCCATGCCAGCGTCCGGGAACCAACGGGTGAGGAGCGGCGCCGGTGCGCGATTTCAGCTTTCCCGGGCGCAGCCCGGTCCATTCCACCCACGGCATGGCCGCGACCTCGATGCCCGCCTCCACCCTCGCCGCGCTCGACGTGCTGCGGGCGGGCGGCAACGCGCTGGACGCGGCGGTGGCGGCGGTGGCGGTGCAATGCGTGGTGGAGCCGGCCTCCACCGGCATCGGCGGCGACTGCTTCTGCCTGTACGCGCCCGCCGGGGCGAAGCGCGTCTATGCGCTGAACGGCTCCGGCCGCGCGCCGGCCGCCGCGACCATCGACTGGTACGAGCGGCACGGCATCGCCGAGCTCGACCGGTCCTCCGCCCATGTGGTGACCATCCCCGGCGCGGTGTCGGCCTGGGAGACGCTGCTCGCCGCCCACGGCACCAAGGGGCTGGACGAGCTGCTGCGACCGGCCATCGCCTATGCCGAGCACGGCCACCCCGTGCATTCGCGCGTGGCGACCGATTGGGCGGGGCAGGTGGACAAGCTGCGCAAGACCGGCGCCGCGCCCTTCCTGCCCGGCGGCAAATCCCCCGCCGTGGGCGACATCTTCGTGCAGGCCAACCTGGCGGAGACGCTGAAGGGCATCGCGAAATACGGCGCCCGCGCCTTCTACGAGGGGCCCGTCGCCGCCGACATCGTGGCCACGTTGCGGGCGCGCGGCGGGCTGCACACGGAGGAGGATTTCGCCGCCGGCCGCACCGCGGCGATGTTCGTCGATCCCATCCGCATTCCCTGGCACGAGTACGAAGTGTGGCAGTGTCCGCCGAACGGCTCGGGCATGGTGGTGCTGATGCTGCTGGGCATGCTCGCCGGCTTCGCGCCGCCGCCGGACGGTCCGCTCGGCCCGGTGCGCATGCATCGCCATCTGGAAGCCGCGCGCCTCGCCTATCGCGACCGCGACGCCTTCCTCGCCGATCCCAGCCAGAACGACGTGCCGCTGAAGCGGCTGCTGGACCCGGAATATCTCGGCGCTCTGCGCAAGCTGATCGCCGACGACGTGGCGATGGGCGAGATGCCCGCCGCCGGGGCGGACGCGCTGCCGCAGCACGCGGACACGGTCTATCTCTGCGTGGTCGATCGCGAAGGGAATGCGTGCAGCTTCATCAACTCGCTGTTCGAGGGGTTCGGCTCCGGCATCCTCGCGGAGAAGTCGGGCGTGATGCTGCAGAATCGCGGATTCGGCTTCCGGCTGGAACGCGGCCACCCCAACTGCATCGCGCCGAACAAGCGGCCGATGCACACGATCATCCCGGGCATGGTGACCAAGGGCGGTGAGGCGGTGATGCCCTATGGCGTGATGGGCGGGCATTTCCAGCCGATGGGCCAGACCTGGTTCCTCAGCAATTTCTTCGAGCACGGGCTTGATGTGCAGGAGGCGCTGGACCTGCCGCGCATCTTCCCCAATCGCGGCACCATCGAGGTGGAGCGCGGCGTGCCCGAGGCGGCGCGCGCCAAGCTCGCGGCGATGGGCCACAAGGTGGCGGTGGTGGACAAGCCGCATGGCGGCGGCCAGGCCATCTTCATCGACCGCGCGCGCGGCGTGCTCACCGCGGGGTCGGACCCGCGCAAGGACGGGCTGGCACTGGGTTACTGAGGGGAACGCGCGATGAAACTCTATTCCGGCATGGGGCCGAACCCGCAGGTGGTGCGCATGTTCGCGGCGGAGAAGGGGCTGGACATCCCGCTGGTCAAGCTCGACCTGCCGGCGGGGGAGAACCGCCAGCCCGCCTTCCTGGCCAAGAACCCGCTCGGCCAGCTGCCGGCGCTGGAGCTGGACGACGGCACGGTGCTCACCGAAATCACCGCCATCTGCGAGTATCTCGAGGAAATCCACCCGTCCCCGCCACTGATCGGCACCACGGCGGCGGAGCGGGCGGAGACGCGGATGTGGGTGCGGCGCATCGACCTCAACATTCTCGAACCCTTCATCACCGCCTTCCGGGCGCGCGAGGGCCATGAGCTGTTCAAGGACCGCATGAAGCTGATCCCCCAGGCGGTGGACGACCTGCGCGGCATCGTCGAGGACAACCTCACCTGGCTGAACACGCAGATGGCGGGCCGGGATTTCGTGTGCGGCATGCGGCTGACGCTGGCCGACATCATGCTGTTCTGCTTCCTGCGCCTGCGCGTTCGCACCGGCACGCCGATCGACCCCGCCCAGGACTGGATCGCCGGCCACTTCGCGCGGATGCAGGAGCGGGCGAGCGCGAAGGCGTAATACCGGCGGCGCGAAGCGATGACTCTTCCATCGCGGAGCGGCGGCGGTATCGCGCGCCCCGTGCGCGGCTTCACCGCGCACGTGGTTGGTGGGCGGCGGCGCGCCAAACAACGACTCATACCAAGGGTCATTCTTCATGACCGTTGGTATAGGCCGTCCCTTTCGAGGGTGATGCCGCGCGCGATTCCGGGAAGCGGGGGCCCGCCGCGGCGCGCTGCGTGGGGATTGTTCGCGAGGGCGGCGTCGCGCCACCGGTCGGTCGTCGGATGTCGGCCAGGCTCGCTCAGGCCCTGGTCGCGTCCTCGATGATGCCGGCCAGCCAGTCGGCGAACACCTCGGTGCGGCGTGGCAGGCGGCGGCGCTGCGGAAACAGCAGCGCCATCGGCATGGGCGCGGCGCGATACCCGGACAGGATCTCGATCAGGTCGCCCGCCGCCAGATGGGCGCGCACGTCGTAGGCGGGTATCTGGATGATCCCCAGGCCGACGAGACAGCAGGCGATATAGGCTTCCGCGCCGTTGACCGACACGCGGCCGGCGAGCTGGCGGGTCTTTGCCGTTCCTCCCTCCATCCATTCGAATGGCTCCGGCCGCCCCGTGCCGGGGGAGACGTAGTGAATCGCGACATGGTCGTGAAGGTCGGCCGGCGTTTGCGGAATGCCGTGCCGCTCCAGATAGGCCGGCGCCGCGACGGTGACGATCGGCAGGCTGCCGAACGGGCGTGCGACCAGCTCCGAACTGGCCAGCGTGCCCACGCGCAGCACGCAATCCGCGCCTTCGTTCAACAGGTCGATGGCGCGATCCGTCACCCCGAGCATCACGTCGATGTCGGGATAGCGGTCCAGGAACTCGGGCAGGCGGGGCGCGACGATCAGCCGGCCGATCCGGCCCGGAACGTCAACCCGCAGCCGCCCGACCGGCAGGCGCGCCGTGCGGAACAGGCCTTCGGCTTCGTCCAGTTCATCCAGCAGGCGGCGGCTCCGATCATAGAAGACCAGCCCCTCCTGCGTGGGCACGACGCGGCGGGTGGTGCGATTGAGCAGGCGGACGGCGAGCCGGGCCTCCAGTTCCTGAATCGCGACCGACACCGACGATCGCGAGAGGCCCATCACATCGGCGGCGCGGCTGAAGCTCGCGCTGTCCACCACCTGCGTGAAGATGCGGAAAAGGTCGAAGCGATCCATGGCGATTGTCTAGCAAGGGCGACATATCCTGTCTCGGATCGCGTATTTATCCTCCAAGGCAAGACGATAGGATCAGTGACGCCACTCAGGAGACGACCATGACCGACCACGGCATCACCGGAAAAACCGTGCTGATCGCGGGGGGCGCCAAGAACCTTGGCGGCCTGCTCGCGCGCGACCTTGCGCAACATGGCGCGAGGGCGGTTGCCATTCACTATAACGGCGATGCCGCGAGGGCCCAGGCGGAGGAAACCCTGGCCGCGGTGGAGGCCGCGGGCGCGAAGGCATTCGCCTTTCAGGCCGATCTCACCACGGCCGCCGCGATGGAAAAGCTGTTCGCCGACGCCAAGGCGGCGATGGGCGGAATCGACATCGCCGTCAACACCGTGGGCAAGGTGTTGAAGAAGCCGATGACCGAAATCGGCGAGGCCGAGTTCGATGAGATGAGCGCGGTCAACTCCAAGACCGCGTTCTTCTTCCTCAAGGAGGCGGGCAGGACGATGAACGACAACGGCAAGGTATGCACGCTGGTCACCTCGCTGCTGGGCGCCTTCACGCCCTTCTACGCCGCCTATGCGGGCACCAAGGCGCCCGTCGAGCACTACACCCGCGCCGCATCGAAGGAACTGGGCCGGCGCGGGATTTCCGTCACCGCGATCGGGCCGGGGCCGATGGACACGCCCTTCTTCTACCCGGCCGAGGGCAAGGAGGCGGTGCAATACCACAAGACCGCCGCGGCGCTCTCGCCCTTCTCGAAGACGGGCCTGACCGACATCGAGGACATCGTCCCCTTCATCCGCTTCCTCGTATCCGATGGCTGGTGGATGACGGGGCAGACGATCCTCGTGAACGGCGGTTACACCACCAAATAGTCCCGGCCCGCGACCGGCCGCCATGGCCGGTCGCGACATCCGCCAGGAGCGGGCCCGGACCTCTACCGCCCGACGAAGGCGTTGAAGGTGATCAGCGTGTAGGTGTCCTTCACCCCCGGCAGGGTCTGGATGCGTTCGGTGACGAACAGGCCGGTGTCCTGGCCGGAGTCGAGATAGAACTTGCCGAGCAGATCGTACTGGCCCGAGGTGGAGTGCAGCTCCGACAATTCGTCGATCGAATCCGCCGCCAGCTGCGCCACGCGGTAGGAGGCGCCCATTTCGCATTTGATCATGACATAGATCGCGCGCATGCCGGCCCCTCGCTGAACGGCGGTGACCATGCCATCGCCGAGCCGCACTGGCCAGCCTCGCGCCGCTCGCCCTATCATGCGGCCATTGTCGAGGGAGAGGTCGCACATGGCGATGGGCAAGGCGCGCGGGCCGCGCAGCGGGGGGCGCGTGCTGGCGGATGCGCTGGTCGCCCAGGGGATCGGCCACGTGTTCGCCGTGCCCGGCGAATCCTATCTCGACGTGCTCGACGGACTCTACGAGCGGCGCAAGCATATCAACCTCGTCACCTGCCGGTTCGAGGCCGGCGCGGTGAACGCGGCGGAGGCGGTGGGCAAGCTCGCCGGCCGCCCCGCCGCCGCCTTCGTCACCCGCGGCCCCGGCGCCTGCCACGGCGCGATCGGCGTTCACACGGCGATGCAGGATTCCACGCCGCTGCTGCTGTTCGTCGGCCAGATCCCCTTCGCCGAGACCGACCGCGAGAGCTTCCAGGAAGTGGACTACCGGCGGATGTTCCAGCCGCTGGCCAAATGGGTGACGCAGATCGACGAAGCGAGCCGCATCCCCGAACTCGTCGCCCACGCCGTCGATGTCGCCACCACCGGCCGGCCCGGCCCGGTGGTGATCGCGCTGTCCGAGGAAATGCAGAAGACCCAGCTGGCGATTGCCGACATCCCGCCCGCCCCGGTCTTCTCCGCGCTGCCCGACCCCGCGGCGCTGGCGCGCATGCAGGCGCTGCTGGCCACCGCGAAGAAGCCGCTCGCCGTGCTCGGCGGCTCGTGCTGGAGCGAGCAGGGCAGGGCGGATATCCGCTCCTTCCTCACCGCGCACGACCTGCCGGTCACCGTCGCCTTCCGCCGCCAGGCGCTCTACGACAACACGCTGGCCAACTACGCCGGCGATCTCGGCGTGGGCAGCGACCCCGGCCTGGTGGCCCGCGCCCAGGAAGCCGATCTGGTGCTGGCCATCGGCACCCGCCTCGGCGAGCCGGTCACCCAGGGCTACACGCTGTTCCACGACACGCCGGTGATCCACGTGCATCCCGATGCCGGCGAGATCGGCCGCTGGGTACGCCCGGTGCTGGGCATCGTCTCCGGCCCCAACGCATTCGCCGCCGCCGCCGCCGCGCTCAAGCCGGGCAAGACCCCGTGGAGCGGCTGGACGAAGGAGCTGCGCGCCGCCCGCGAGGCCCAGCGCGCGGTGCCCGATTATGCCGGCCCGCTCAACCTCGCCCAGGCCATGCGCGAGCTGGAGGGGCTGCTGGAGCCGGAGGCGATCCTGACCTGCGACGCCGGCAACTTCGCCACCTGGCCGCCCCGCTTCATCAACTTCACCGACAACCAGCGCTTCATCGGCCCCACCAACGGGGCGATGGGCTACGCGGTGCCCTCCGCCGTCGGCGCCAAGATCGCCTTCCCCGACCGGCAGGTGATCGCCCTGGTCGGCGATGGCGGGTTCCTGATGACCGGGCAGGAAATCGCCACCGCCTTCCATCACGGCGTGGCGCCGATCGTGCTGGTGTTCAACAACTCGATGTACGGCACCATCCGCATGTATCAGGAGCGCGCCTATCCCGGCCGCGTCTCCGGCACCGCGCTGACCAATCCGGATTTCGCGCGTTTCATCGAGGCGTTCGGCGGTCATGGCGAGACCGTCGCCAGCACGGCGGAATTCGCCCCCGCCTTCCGCCGCGCGGTGGAGAGCGGCAAGCCCGCGGTGATCGAGCTGCGCACCAACCCGGAGCAGATCACCTCCCGCGCCACCATCGCCCAGCTGCGCGCCGCCGCCGGCAAGCCCGCCGCCCCCGCGAAGTCCCGCACCCCCGCCGCGCGGGTGAAGGCGAAGAAGCCGGCCAAGAAACGGTGACCGGCGCCATCGCCTCCGCCGCCCTTCGGCCAGGATATGGATTAATCCACCATCGCGTACACCGCCCGCTCGAACTCCCATAGCAGGTCGAGCATGCGGGCATCGGCGAAGGGAAACAGCTGGGCCAGCAGCACCCCGGCCACCCCGCGCGTCGTGTCGATCCAGTAATAGGAATTGCCGAGCCCGGCCCAGGCCAGGCTGCCGGGGCTGCGGCCGGAGGGCGTGGTCTCGGTGTTGATCAGGAAGCCCAGCCCCCATTTCTGCGCCATGCCCGGAAAGAAATTGGCGTCGTTGGAGCGGGCGGGGAAGGTGGTGCGCATGGTTTCCACCACCACCTCGCCGATCTGGTTGCGCCCCATCTCCGCCACCGTCTCCGGCCGCAGCAGCCGCACCCCGCCCAGCTCGCCGCCGCGCAGCAGCATGCGCAGGAAGGTCGCATAGTCCGCCGCCGTGCCCGCCAGCCCGCCGCCGCCGCCCATGAAGCCCAGCGTCGTCGCCCCGGGAATGTCGATCGGCCGCAGCCCGGCATCGCCCTCGCGCTGGTGCATCCGCGCCCGCCGCGCCGCCATCGCCGGCGTCAGCGTGTAGGCGGTGTCCGCCATGCCCAGCTTCTCCCACACCGCCGCGCGCAGATAGCTTTGCAGATCCTGCCCCGTCACCGCCTGGATCGCCTGGCCCACCATGTCCGTGGACAATCCGTAGTTCCACCGCGTGCCCGGGTCGAACAGCAGGGGGATGCGGGCCATGTCGTCCCACCCCGTCGGGCGCAGATTGGCGCCGAGGGCGGCGGCCGCGCGCACCAGATCGGCGTTCCAGTTGTCGTAGCCCAGGCCGGAGGTGTGGGTCAGCAGATGGCGCAGCGTCATCACGGTGCGGGCCGGGCGCAGGCGTGGCGTGTCGCCGTCGAACCCGTCGAGCACCCGCATCTCGCCCAGCACCGGCAGCAGCTCGGCGATCGGCGCGTCGAGCGCCAGCCGGCCCTCCTCCACCAGCCGCATCGCCCCCACCGAGGTGATCGCCTTGGTCATGGAATGCAGCATGCACACGCTGTCCACGGTCATCGGCGCCGGGTCCGACACGTCGCGCCGCCCGGCCGCCCCCTGCCAGACCACGCCATTCCGGTCGGTGACCATCGCCACCACCCCGGCGGCGGCCCCCTGATCCACATGGCGCCGCAGAATGTCGCCGATCCGATCCGCCATCATCCGTCTCCCCGAGGCCGCCCCCTTGGGCGGCGCCAGCTTGTCCGGCAAAGCCCGGCCTGTGAAGGGGCGCATGGCTGGGCGGACGGCACGCTCTTGGAGTGGAGGCCGGGATTGGCTATCAGGGCGGCGCGACACGATTCCGGCTGACGAGAAAGCGACTCATGGCTCACAAGGACACGTTCGGCGACCGGGCGACGGCAGCGGCCAACGCCCGCAAGGCATTGCTCGAGAAATTCAAGGCCCGCCCCGGCGCGGACGACCCCCGCATCATCGCCAAGCGCGACGCCGACCTCGCCGTCGCCGCCGCCCGCGAGGAACGCGCCGCCAAACGCCGCGCCGAGCGCGAGGCCGCCCTGGAAGCCGCCCGCCAGGCCGAGCTGGCCCGCCAGGCCGAACTCGCCGCCCAGGAAGAAGCCCGCCGCGCCGAAGCCGCCGCCGCCGCCCAGGCCGCCCGCGAACTCGCGGCCAAGCAGAAGGCGGCGCGCGATGCGCGCTACGCGGCACGCAAGGCGCGGCGGTAGCAAGGACGCGGCTTTTTCAGAAGAAAAAGAAAACCGTCTTGGCCGGGCTTGTCCCGGCCATCCACGTGGTAGAGGAAGCAAGGAAGAAAGCGGTTCTTTTTTGGAAAAAAGAACCAAAAAACTTTTGATACTTGAGCCTTGTACATGCGGCATCGCCTCGGGAATCACCCAAGGTTTTGAAAATTCCGGAGTTTTACGGGTCAGGCCCAGCCAGGGTCTTCCCACCAACGCGCCCTGACGATCCGGCGCGGGCTCATCTGCGGCCGTACCCAGGTGAAGACGGGCGCGGGGCATGAAGGAGAATCGGAGAGCGGCATCGCGCGCTGCTCCGGCTCTTCCTGTCGAGGCATGACGGGCGTCCGGCCCTCGCAGGCTTGGTCGATGAGATCGGCCAGCCAGTTTTTGCGGCGGGGACG
>CAMFLK010000099.1 GCA_945957135.1 uncultured Rhodospirillales bacterium | reverse complement strand
GCCGTTCCTGCCGCGCATCCGCGCCGCCGAAATCCGCCGGCTGCTGGAGGACAAGGCCTTTCCCATCGCCGCCATGCGGAGCAGGCTGGGTGTGGAGCCCATGCCGCTCGCCGCCGGATTGTCCCTGATCTTCGACCGCAAAGGATAGACATGCCCATCATCAACCGCATCGCCGAGTTCGAGGCCGAGATGACCGAATGGCGGCAGGATCTGCACCGCCATCCCGAGCTGGCGCTGCAGGAATACCGCACCAGCGAGAAGGTGCAGGCGCGGCTGCGCGAATTCGGCGTGGACGAGATCATCACCGGCATGGCCACCACCGGCGTGGTCGGCGTCATCAAGGGCACCGCGCCCGGCGGCGCGATCGGCCTGCGCGCGGACATGGACGCGCTGCCGATCCACGAGGAAACCGGCGCCGCCCATGCCAGCCAGACACCGGGCGTGATGCATGCCTGCGGCCATGACGGCCACACCGCCATGCTGCTCGGCGCCGCCAAGTATCTCGCGGAGACCCGCAACTTCGCCGGCACCGTCTATGTCATCTTCCAGCCGGCCGAGGAGAATTACGGCGGCGGGCGCATCATGGTGGACGAGGGGCTGTTCACCCGCTGCCCGATGGACATGGTGTTCGGCATGCACAACTGGCCGGCCGCGCCCGAGAACACCTTCCTGTGGCGTAACGGCCCGACCATGGCGGCGGTGGCGGATATCGAGATCACCGTCACCGGCAAGGGCGCCCACGGCGCGCATCCGCATCGCGGCGTGGACCCGATCGTGGTGGCCTCGCACATCGTCACTGCCCTTCAGAGCATCGTGGCGCGCAACGTGGAGCCGGTGGAGGCGGGGGTGGTGACGATCGGCGCCATCAATGCCGGCACCATCTTCAACGTGATTCCCGAGACCGCGCGCATGCTGGGCACCGCCCGCTGGTTCAAGCCGGAAGTGGCGGACGTGCTGGAACACGGCGTGCGCAGCCTGGCCACCGGCATCGCCGCCAGCTTCGGCGCCCAGGCGGAGGTGATCTTCCGCCGCGCCTACCCGCCCACCATCAACGACGCCGACGCCACGGCGCTGACGGTGAAGGCGGCCGCCGCCGTGGCCGGCGACACAAGGGTGAACGAGCTGGCCAAGCCCACCATGGGCGGCGAGGATTTCGCCTTCATGCTGGAGAAGAAGCAGGGCAGCTACATCATGCTCGGCGCCGGCCGCACCGCGGCGGACCCGATGCCGCACCACCCGAAATACGATTTCAACGACGCGGTGCTGACCACCGGGGCCAGCTACTGGGCCACGCTGGCCGAGCAGCTGCTGCCGCGCGCGGGCTGAGGGGGCGCGCGGGATGGCCATCATCAACCGCATCGCCGAGTTCGAGGCGGAAATGATCGAATGGCGGCAGGATTTCCACCGCCATCCGGAGCTGGGGCTGGAGGAGCACCGCACCAGCGCCCTGGTGCAGGATCGGCTGCGCGCGTTCGGCGTGGACGAGATCATCACCGGCATGGCCGTCACCGGCGTGGTCGGCGTGATCAAGGGCGCGGCACAGGGCGGGGCGCCCGGTGCGGCAATCGGCCTGCGGGCGGACATGGACGCGCTGCCGATCGAGGAAGACACCGGCCTGCCCCATGCCAGCACCACGCCGGGCGTGATGCATGCCTGCGGCCATGACGGCCACACCGCCATGCTGCTCGGCGCCGCCAAATATCTCGCGGAGACGCGCAACTTCGCCGGCACCGTCTATGTCATCTTCCAGCCCGCCGAGGAGGGGCGCGGCGGCGCCACCGCCATGGTGCGCGAGGGATTGTTCGAGCGCTGCCCGATGGACATGGTGTTCGGCCTGCACAACATGCCCAGCGTGCCCGAAGGCCAGTTCCGGTGGGGCGCGGGGCCGGTGATGGCCGGCGGCGCGATCATCGAGATCACCGTGACCGGCAAGGGCGGGCATGGCGCCCATCCCAGCGCCACGATCGACCCGATCGTGATTTCCGCGCAGATCATCTCGGCCTTGCAGACGGTGGTGTCGCGCGGGCTGGAAGGGGTGGAGGCGGGGGTGGTGTCGATCGGCGCGATCAACGCCGGCCACGCGCACAACGTGATTCCGCACAGCGCCCGCATGCTCGGCACCGCCCGCTGGTTCGACGCGGCCGTGGCGGACCGGATCGAGGCGGGGGTGCGCGCGGTGTGCACCGGCATCGCCGCCACCTTCGGCGCCACCGCCGAGGTGGTGTTCGACCGCATCTGCATCCCCACGGTGAACGATCCGGCGGCCACGGCGCTGACCGTGACGGCGGCACAGGCGGTGGCCGGGGCGGCACGGGTGAGCGAGCTGGCCCGGCCCACCATGGGCGGCGAGGATTTCGCCTTCATGCTGGAGAGGAAACAGGGCAGCTACATCATGCTGGGCACCGGCCGCACCGAGGCGGACCCGATGGTCCATCATCCGAAATACGACTTCAACGACGCGGTGCTGACCACCGGGGCCAGCTACTGGGCCACCCTGGCCGAGCAGCTGCTGCCGCGCGCGGGAGATGAACTGTAAAGTCCGGTTGCAAAGCGTCGGTATTCTTTACGGTTTGCGGCCAATCGGACGACCCCGCCACTGCGAAAATCGCGCCATCACAATGAGTTAACGAAATGGCACGGCGTTTGCTTGACTTCGGTTACCACTCGAGACGACGCCTGCTCCGACCCAAACCCAATCGCGGAACGAACGCCATGAAGCACCTGCTGTCCACCCTGGCCGCCACCGCCCTTCTGGCGAGCGTGGCCGCCGCCCCCGCTTCCGCCGGCCCGGCCTGGGAATTCACGGCCCCCGGCAATTCCTACACCAACGGCACGTGGGATTTCGCCACCGCCTTCACCGTCAACAGCGCGGTGACGGTGTCCGGCCTCGGCTACTATGCCGACCCGCGGACCGGCAATGCGGATGGCAACCAAGTCGCGCTCTACCAGTGCGCCGACGTCAACTGCTCCACCACCGCCACGCTGCTGGTCAGCACGACGGTGACCAACATCTATCCGCTGACCGGGCATTTCCGCTACGTGACCATCGCGCCGATCACGCTGACGGCTGGCATGTCCTACGAGATCGCCGGTGTCAGCAACAGCGACAACTACACCTGGAACGACCCCGGCTTCGCCGTGGACCCGGCGATCACCCTGATCAGCATGAACGGTGGCACCACCCGCTGGCAGTCGCTCTCCACGCCGGACTTCCTGAACTACACGAACACCAACGAGATCGAGCCCGATGGGTTCTGGGGGCCGAACGTGTTCCTCGGCCAGCCGACCTTCGCGCCCGAGCCCGCCTCGCTGGCGCTGCTGGGCGCCGGCCTCGCCGGCCTCGGCCTGGTCCGCCGCCGCCGCGGCTGATCGGAATTTCCGGGACTGCGGAAATGGCGCCTTCGGGCGCCATTTTTGCGTACAGCCTGTTCAGCACGCCCGGCGCGCCTTACTTAGCGCGCCCGGCTGACCGTGTAGTCGGCGATCGCCATCAGGCAGTCGCGCATCGGCGAGGGCGGAAACACCGCCAGGGCGGCCTTGGCCTCCGCCGCGAAACCCGCCGCGCGGTCGATGGTGACGCGAATGGCGCCGTGGCGGGCGATCAGGCGCAGCGCCTCATCCAGATCGGAGTCGGTCTGCTCGCTGGCCTCGATGGTGCGGCGCCAGAATGCGCGCTCGGCCTCGCTGCCCATCGCGAAGGCGGCGAGCACCGGCAGCGTCACCTTGCCCTCGCGGAAATCGTCGCCCACCGTCTTGCCCAGCAGCGCCTGGTCGGCCGCGTAGTCCAGCGCGTCGTCCACCAGTTGGAAGGCGATGCCGAGATTGCCGCCATAGCTGGCCAGCGCCGCCGCCTCCGGCGCCGGGCGCTCGGCCACCACGGCGCCCACCTCGCAGGCGGCGGCGAACAGCGCGGCGGTCTTGCCCTTGATCACGTCGAGATAGCGTTCCTCGGGCGTGGACAGGTCGTTCTGGATGGCGAGCTGCAGCACCTCGCCCTCGGCGATGGTGGCCGCAGCGCTGGAGAGGATGCCGAGCACGGCGAGCGAGCCGTCCTCCACCATCAGCTGGAAGGCGCGGGCGAACAGGAAATCGCCGACCAGCACGGAGGCCTTGTTGCCGAACACCGCGTTCGCGCTGGCCAGGCCGCGGCGCAGCTGGCTCTCGTCCACCACGTCGTCGTGCAGCAGGGTGGCGGTGTGGATGAACTCCACGCAGGCGGCGAGATGCACGTGGCGCGGCCCGGCATAGCCGCACAGCCGGGCGGCGGCCAGCGTGAGCAGCGGGCGCAGCCGCTTGCCGCCGGCCGCGACGATATGGGCGGCGAGCTGGGGCACCAGCGGCACGGAACTGTCCATGCGCGCGACGATGGCGCGGTTGCATTCGGCCATGTCGTCGCCGACCAGCGCCAGCAGCGTGGCGAGGGCATCCTCGCCGGCCGTCTGCGCGCCGGGCATGCTGGTGGCGTTGGGCAGGGAGGTCAGAACGCCCAGGGGAGGCTCCCGGCAGTGCTGTGGCGAAACGCCCGGATCGGCGGGGCCGGGCCGCGCCCCGATCGGCGGGCCGGGGGCACCATATCGGCGGGGCGGAAGCAGGGTCAAGGCAACCAAGTGGCGCCGGGCGCCGGGCTGTGGCGTAAATGGAGGATGCGCGTCATCGCCGCCTCCAACGACCTCATCCGCCTCACCTTCCTCCAGGCGCTGCTGCGCGATGCCGGCATCGCCTGCCTGCTGCTGGACATGCACACGAGCGCGGTGGAGGGCAGCATCGGCGCCATCCCCCGCCGGCTGGTGGTGGCGGAGGAGGACGAGAACCAGGCCCGGCGCGTGCTGCGCGAGGCCGGGGAGGCGTGACCCCGCCGGAGCGAAGCGATGGCTCTTCCATCGCCGAGCGCGCGCCGGGTTGGCCGGCGGCGGCGCGCCATACAAAGCCTCGGCTCAACGGTCATCCTTCATGACCGTTGAGCCGGGTTTCCTGCTCGGCGGGCGGGTGCGGCACGACCAGCTCGCCACCGGCCACCGCACGGGGATCGAGCCGGTGCTGCTCGCCGCCTTCATTCCGGCCCGTCCCGGCGCGCGCGTGCTGGAAGGCGGCAGCGGCAGCGGCGCGGGCCTGCTCTGCCTCGCCGCGCGGGGGGAAGGGCTGCGCGGGGTGGGGATCGAGCGCGACCCCGCCCTGGCCGCCCTGGCGCGGGCCAACGCGGCGGCGAACGGCTTCGCGGGGCTGGAATTCCTCGAAGGCGACCTCGGCCAGGTGCGGCCCGAGGGCACGTTCGACCACGCCATGGCCAACCCGCCCTGGCACGGCGACGGCACCGAATCGGCCGACGGGGCGAAGGAGGGCGCGAAGCGCGCCGACCCCGCCCTGTTCAAGCGCTGGGCCGCCGCCCTGGCCGCCCCGTTGCGCCATCACGGCACGCTGAGCTTCGTGGCCACCGCCGCCGTGCTGCCCGCCTGCCTCGCCGCCTTCACCGCCGCCGGCTGCGGCAGCGCCACGGTGCTGCCGCTCTGGCCCCGCACGGACAGCCCCGCCAAGCTGGTGCTGCTGCGCGGCGTGAAGGGCGGCCGCGGCCCGTGCCGGCTGCTGCCGGGGCTGGTGCTGCACCGGGCGGAGGGCGGCTACACCGCCGAGGCCGAGGCCGTGCTGCGGCACGGGCAGGCGATCGCGGCGTAGCGAAGATGTGAGCCCCGGAACGATTGCGCGTCCACCGCGCGAAACGTAACGTGACGTTGCGGAACGTTTCCAGGGGAGTTGCCGATGGACAAGGACCTTGCCCGGCTCGCCGCCAGCATGGCCGCGCACCCCACGCGCGCACCGCGCTTCATCCTGCCGGTGGAATCGCTCAGCGGCGACAAATCCATGGCCCGCGTGCGCCTGTGCACCGGCCGCACCATGGACGTGCCGACCAGCGTGCTGAAGCGCATCCGGCCGATGGGCCATATGGCGGCGGGGGAAGAAAAGCTCGCCTTGGCCGAGGGCGAGATCGACACGGGCACCGATGCCGGCCGGCTGCTCGCCCAGACCGCGCATGAAATCCTGCGCCTGTCCGCCCCTCGCGCCGCCGAGCAAACGCCCCATGTCCAGCCCTTCGACATCGTCGCCGCGCCGAGTTCGATCAAGCTGCAATTCTGGGGCACGGCCGGAACGACGCAGGTGGTGAGCTACTCGCCGCCGGCTTTCCACTACTTCAAGAACTGGTCCTACTGGCTGGCCAACTGCTTCAACGTGGAGCCGCCCCAGGTCGATGCCTGGATCACCGGGCATCAGGACGAGGTGCTGGGCGTGACCTTCCGGGTGGACGCCGCCCACGGCACGCCGCTCGGCACACGCTACTACGGCGCGATCACCCTGAACCTGACCCTGGTCCAGCAGACCACCTGATCACTTCCGCGCCGCCAGCGCCGCGCACCGCCCGTCATCGCCCACGCCGAGCTGGATGGTCGGCAGGATGGCGGCCGGCGGGAAGGCGAAGCCCAGCCCCACCGCCGCCCCGGTCCGCGCCGCGAGCACCGCGATGTTCGGCATCGCCCCGGTATCCTTGAACGAGCCGTACACATGGATCGGCGCGGGCAGCGAGCCGATGGAGAAATGCTTGGCGTCGGTCTTGATGGTGTAGTCCACCGCCTCGCGCCGCAGATCGATCGTGCCCGTGCCGCTGACGATGTCGCTGGTGGTGTCCAGCAGCAGGGCGCGGGTGACGAGCACGCCACGTTGCAGGGCGAAATCGGCCACGAAGCACTGGATGCTGTCATCGCGCGGCACGCCCAGCGCGGCGAGCAGCGAGTTGCCGAATTGCAGGCCGGAGAGCGCGACGAGCAGCGAGCGGATCGACCCGCCGCCGGCCATGCTGAGCTGCAGCGATCCGTTGCCGTTGCCCAGCAGCGTCGCCATCGAGTTGCCCGTGCTGTCCAGCACCGCCCGCCCGCCGAACAGCCCGGCGCCGCTGACGATGCCGCCGCCCTTCAGCAGCCGGGCGAGATCGACGCGCTGCATCCGCACGTCCGCCCTTGTGCGGAACTGGCCGTTCTCCATCGGGTCCAGCTGGATGGTGCCGGCGATATGGCCGGGGCCGATGCCGAAATCGACCGGATGCAGCGCGATATGCCCGTCCACGATGTCCATCTCCACGGACAGGCTGTCGAACGGCATGTCGCGGCCGAGGATTTTCGCGCCGCGATAGACCAGGTGCACGTCGGCCGCGCGCAACTTGGGCAAGGAAATGGTGCGGGTGGGAATCAGCCGCGGATCGGCCTCGGCGCGGGCCACGGCCTGCCGCTGCTCCGGCGTCTGGTTCGGCGTCGAGAGCCGGCCGGGCTCGGAGCCGATGAAGCCGCCGAGATCGGCGAGATCGACCACGCGCGAGGTGAGGTTGGCGGTGACCACCGGCCGCTCCGGCGCGGGATCGACATCGAGGCTGCCGCCGATATCGCTGGAGCCGACCTGGCCGGCGATGTCGGTGAAATGGATCTTCCCCTCGGCCATCGCGAGCTTGCCGGCCACCCGGTAGGAGGGGGTTTTCGGGAAGGCGATGCCGACCAGCGGCAGCAGGTCCTCCATGTTGGTGCCGGCCAGTTCCAGCGTGAGGTCGGCACCGGCGAAGTTCAGCGGATTGCGCACGCTGCCGGCGAGATGGGCGGTGGTGGCGCCGTTGCGCAGGCGGAGATCGACCGGATAGGGCGTGGCCGCGTCGCGCAGGCCGAGCAGGCCGCCGCCGGTGAACTGGGCGTCGATCTTCTGGGCGGCGTAGGTGCCATGCGCCTCGGCGACCAGCGCGGCGTCGCGGCTGGCGGCGGTGATGTCGAAATCCGCGCGCAGCCTGGCCAGCGTGACGTGGCCGGTGCCGTCGGTCACCCGCAGCGCGCCGATCTTCATCCCCTCCCCGCCGCCGGTGGCGAGGGCGGGGAACAGATAGTTGGCGGACCCGTCGGCGCGCTGCTCGGCATCGAGGCGCGGGCGCTCCACCAGGATGTCGGTCAGCACCACGGCGCGGCGGCGCAGCAATTCCATCGCGTCCAGCGTCACCGTCAGGCGTTCGGCGGCGGCAAAGGGCGTGCCCTGGTCGAACCCCTCGGGATTGGCGATGCGCACGCCCTCGGCCCTGGCGACCAGCGACCGGCCGAGGCGCAGATGCACATGCTCCACCGTCACCGCCCGGCCGAGCGCGGCCGAGGCGCGGGCCTCGACCATCGGGCGGAACCAGTCCCAATCCCACAGCGCGACCAGGGCCACGAGCGCCGCCAGCCCCGCCCCGACCACGAACGGCCAGCGACGCCGGCGCACCAGCGCCGGCTGCACGCGGGACATGGCGGGGGAAACGCTCTGGGCCATGCCCCGAAACCCGGCGGGGCGGCGGCGGGTTCCCTCATATCAAGGGTCATGAAGAATGACCCTTGATATGAGTCTTTGTTTGGCGCGCCGCCGTCGGCCAACCCGGCGCGCGATACCGGCCGGCGCTGACGACGGAAGAGTTGTCGTCAGCGCCGGCCGGTATCAGCGGCGCATCAGCCTTGCAGCGGCCGCCATCAGGGCCAAGGCGATCGCGGCCATGCCGATCGCCGCCGCCCATTGCGTCGGGCCCGGCCGTTCCATCAATACCCGCGCCGACAGCGTGACCGGCCCCAGCAGGCCCGGCGCGATCACCGGATCGTTGAAGCTGAGGAGGAAGGCGAGCAGCAGCCCGGCGCCCATGCCCGGCCTCGCCAGCGGCAGCAGCACGCGACGCACGGCCACCGCCGGCGACGCGCCCAGGCTGCTGGCCGCCCGGAGCGCCAAGGGATCGCAGCGCGACAGGCCGGCGCCCACGGTCAGCGCCACCACCCCCGCCCCCAGCAGCGCATGCGCCAGGACCACGGCCCCCAGCCCACCGTCAAGGGCACGCGCCAGCACGGCGATCGCCACCAGCGGCGCGCCCAGCACCACCCAGCCCGCCCGCCACCATGTTCCGCCGGTCAGGAACGCGAGGATCGCCACCAGCGTCCCCAGCACCACCGCCGGCAGCGCGGCGGCCAGCCCGATCACCAGGCTGGCGCGCAGCGCGAAGCGCCAGCCGGGTTCCGCCGCCAGCGCCGCCCATCCCGGCGCGCCCACCGCGATCGCCGCCAGCACCACCACCACCAGGATCAGAAACAATACGGCCCGCAAATCACCCCCAACCGGGCGTCCGCGGCCCGCGATCATACCAACGGTCATATAGAATGACCGTTGGTATGAGTCTTTTCTTGGCGCGCCGCCGCCGACCAACCCGGCGCGCGATACCGTCGTCCCTCAGCGATGGAAGAGTCATCGCTTCGTGCCGACGGTATCAGTCGCTTGTATCCACCGGCGCGATCGCCCGCGGCAAGCCGTCGCGATAGGCGTAGTTCGACTCGCCGCCGGGATGCGGCACGGTGCAGCCGGCATAGCTGCCGTCCGGGAAGTGGAAATGCCGCGTGTGGTCGGCCACGCTGCCCCACACCGCGCCCAGCTGATGGTAGTGGAACTGCACCGCCCGCCGCCGCAGGTCGGATTTGTTGGGCGCGGTGAAGTGATGCACCAGCGAGTGGAAGATCAGCGCGTCGCCCGGCTGCATCTCCACCGCCACCCGCTCGCGCACCCTCAGCTTCTCCGGGATGATGCGGCAGCGGTTGAAGTCGTTCTCATGCACGTGCGGCACCCCGCCATCGAGATGCGTGCCGGCCACCATCTCCATGCAGCCGTTCATGTTCAGCGCGGGGTCGAGCGCGATCCACACGCCCACCACCATGCCCGGATCGGTGATGCGGAAATAGGCCGCGTCCTGGTGCCACGGCTTCTCCGAGCCGATGCGCGGCGGCTTCACCAGCGCCATCTCCTGGAACAGCACCCGCCCCTGGCCGAGGATCTGGTCGAGCGCCAGATGCAGCCGCCGACTGTTGGCCGCGGCCTTCAGGGCCGGGGCGTCGTTGGTGAAATCCATGTATTTGCGGATGCGCAGCTCGCGCTCCTCGCCGGTCATGGTCGCCGCGTCGTGCCCGGACTCGAACATCAGATGCGTCTCGCGCGCCGGGATCGTGCCGCGCGCCAGGCCGGTCAGCGCGTCGATGCAGGCGGCGATGTTGCGCGGGCCCAGCAGGTTGCGCATCACCACGAACCCGTCCCGCCGATAGGCCGCCACCTCGTCCGGGGTCAGCAGGCTGGTATCCGTGCGCACCGCGATGTCCATCGGTTTCCTCCGAATTTTCGATGATATTCCGCCTCGCCGCCCGGCTTTGCAATGCGCGGGGCTTGGACTTCCGCGCATTTTGCCTAACGTAACCGCATGACAACCTCCCATCGCGGCACCAACACGCCGGCCCGGCGCGCCATCGTGCTCACCTCCCACCCCCGCGCCGCCCAGGCGCGCGCGCTGCCCATCCACTGGGGGGCGGCGGACGCGATGGCGCGCGGCCCGGTGGTCGGCACGCTGACGGACCGGGGCGGGCGCAACGCCATCGGCACCCATGCCGGCGCCTATTCGCTGTATCGGGCACTCGCCATCGCCGCCGGCCAGCTCGACCCCGGCCACCGCGCCGACCTCACGGACACCGCCCCGGCCGCCGCCATCGGCCCCTTCCCGCAATGGCGCGACCCCGCGAAGATCGTCTCGCTCGACCCCTGGGGCCACATGACCGGCGCCTTCGCGGGCCTGGGCATCGACATCCGCCCGACCATCGCGGTCACCCGCGCCCATATCAACATGCCGGAAATCCAGGCCGCCCTGGCCGCCGGGCGCCTCGCCGCCGACAACGAGGTGCTCACCCAGTCCGGCAACGCCCGCGTCACCAAGATCGCCATCGAGCCGGTGTGGTGGCTGCCCGGCATCGCCGAACGCTTCGCCATCGCGCCCGCCGAGCTGCGCCGCGGCCTGTTCGAGCAGACCGGCGGCATGTTCCCCGAACTCGTCACCCGCCCCGATCTCGACGTGTTCCTGCCGCCCATCGGCGGCATGACCGTCTATCTGTTCGGCGATCCCGCCCGGCTCGGGCAGCCGCAGACCCGCATCGCCTGCCGCATCCACGACGAGTGCAACGGCTCGGACGTGTTCGGCTCCGACATCTGCACCTGCCGCCCCTACCTCGCCCACGGCATCGAGGTGTGCATCGAAACCGCGCAGCAGGGCGGGCTCGGCGTCATCGTCTATAACCGCAAGGAAGGCCGGGCACTCGGCGAGGTGACCAAGTTCCTCGTCTATAACGCCCGCAAGCGCCAGCCGGGCGGCGACCGCGCCGATTCCTACTTCCAGCGCACCGAATGCGTCGCCGGCGTCACGGACATGCGCTTCCAGGAGCTGATGCCCGACGTGCTGCACTGGCTTGGCATCACCCGCATCCACCGCCTGGTGTCGATGAGCAACATGAAATACGACCCGATCGTGGCCAGCGGCATCGCCGTGGACGAGCGCGTGCCCATCCCCGACGACCTCATCCCCGCCGATGCCAGCGTGGAAATGGACGCCAAGAAAGCCGCCGGCTACTTCACCGACGCGGTGCCCGATCACGCCGAACTCGCCAAGGCCAAGGGCCGCGGGCTCGACGGATGAGCCCCTTCCCGCAAGTCACCGTCATCGACCACCCGCTGGTGCAGCACAAGCTGACCCTGCTGCGCGACCGCGAAACCTCCACCAACGGCTTCCGCCGCATCGCCCGTGAAATCAGCCTGCTGCTGGCCTACGAAGTCACCCGCGACCTGCCGCTGGAAACCGTGCCCATCGAGACCCCGCTGGAAGCGATGGAGGCGCCGCAGATCTCCGGCAAGAAACTCTGCCTCGTCTCCATCCTGCGCGCCGGCAACGGCATCCTCGACGGCATGCTCGACCTGGTGCCCGCCGCCCGGGTCGGCCATGTCGGCCTCTACCGCGACCCGCACACCCTCACCCCGGTCGAATACTACCTGAAACTGCCCGACGACCTGGCCGAGCGGCTGGTGATCGTGGTCGATCCCATGCTCGCCACCGGCCACTCCGCCGCCGCGGCCGTGGCGCGGCTGAAGGAGGAAGGGGCGGCGGCCATCCGCTTCGTCTGCCTGCTCGCCGCCCCCGAAGGGCTGCGCGTCTTCCACGCCGAACACCCGGACGTGCCGGTCTTCGTCGCCGCCATCGACCGCGAGCTGGATTCCCACGGCTATATCCGCCCCGGCCTGGGCGACGCCGGGGACCGGCTGTACGGCACCAAATGATACCGCCGACACAAAGTGATGACCCTTCCATCGCTGAGTGGCGGTGGTATCGCGCGCCGGGTTGGCCGGCGGCGGCGCGCGAAACAAAGACTCATATCGACGGCCATTCTTCATGGCCATCGATATGACTCCGCACTTCATCCAGGCCTTCGACCCCGCCGGCTTCCTCAACACCCTCATCAGCTACGCCACCGCCTTCGTCCTCGGCACGGCGATCGGCGCGGAACGGCAGTTCCGCCAGCGCACCGCCGGGCTGCGCACCAACGTGCTGGTGGCCGTCGGCGCGGCCGGCTTCGTCGATCTCGCGCAAACCATCGCCGGCGACACCGAGGCCGTGCGCGTCATCTCCTACGTCGTCTCCGGCATCGGCTTCCTCGGCGCCGGGGTGATCATGAAGGAAGGGCTGAACGTGCGCGGCCTCAACACCGCCGCGACACTGTGGTGCTCGGCCGCGGTGGGGGCCTGCGCGGGGGTGGACCGGCTGGCCGAGGCGGTTCTGCTGACCGTCTGCGTGATCGCCGGCAACACCCTGCTGCGCCCGCTGGTCAAAGCCATCGACCGCATCCCCATCGCCGCCGACAGCATCGAAGCCTCCTACGTGGTCACCATCGCCACCGACCCGGAAACCGTGGGCACCATGCGCGACCTGCTGCGCGACCAGCTGACCGCCGCCCACTACCCGATCGCCCATATCGAAGTGGAGGAACGCGGCGACGACCAATCCGAAATCGCCGCCACCCTGACCAGCACCAGCGCCGACCCCACGGAACTCGACAACATCGTGCGCCTGCTGCGTATGCACCCCGACGTGGCCCACAGCTCCTGGTCGGCCAGCGCGCCGGCTTGAGGAAGAAAGCGGCTTGAGGAAGGAAGCGGCTTAAGGAAGGAAGCGGCTCTTTTTTGAAAAAAAGAACCAAAAAACTTTGACTCGTTTGGCTTGTACATGCGG
>CAMFLK010000098.1 GCA_945957135.1 uncultured Rhodospirillales bacterium | reverse complement strand
GCGCCGTGCTCGGCGGCGTCAAGGCGCGCTTCGCTCAAGAGCCTTGACACCGCCTCCGCGCGGCGCCTTGCGGAGGTCAGGCCGGGGCAAAGAAACGGGATACGGCTCACTCCTGTCCCTTCTTCGCACGCAGGCCCTCGCTTCGTTGCGGGGGCCGGGGTCAAGGCCCTTGAGCGAAGCGCGCCTTGACGCCGGCCACCGCAACGCAAGCACAGTCATCAAGGCGAAGGAGCCGGCGCCACCTCGCGCTTCAGCGCCGCCGCCTCGGCGATGGCGTTGACCGTGGCGATGACGGCGCGGCCATAGGCGCCATCCACCGGCACGGGCGCGCCCTGCACGATGGCGGCGAGCAGCGCGCGCCATTCGGCCTCCACGGCGCGCTGCATCCAGTCGGGATCGCAGGACTCGGGCACTTGCGTCCAGCTCGCGCCACGGCCGATCTCCACGCCGCGGTCGAAATCGATGCGCAGGCTGCCGCCCTCGCAGACCAGGTCCATGGCGAAGGTGACGGCGCCATCGCGATAGCCCACGCTGGCCAGCTGGCCGATGCGGCCGTCGGCGAAGCGCAGCAGGGCGAGGGTGGAATCGTCGGCTTCCTGCTGGTGGAAGAACGTGCCGGCGAGCGCCTGGACGCCGGCCACCTCACCGCCCATCAGCCAGATCAGCCGGTCCAGCGCGTGGATGCCCGCGGTCATCAGCATGCCGCCGCCGCTGGCGTTGGCCATGTGCCAGGGCCGGCGGTTGGCCTCCATCCACAGCTTGATCATCCAGCTCGACCCCAGCACCGGGCGGCCGAGTTCGCCGCCGGCGAGGATGTCGCGCGCCACCAGGCAAGGGCGGGCGAAATGCATCACATGGCCGATCAGCAGCTTCACGCCGGCGGTGGCGACGGCCGCGTTGATGGCGTCGCATTCCGCCACGCTGGGCGCCATCGGCTTTTCCAGCAGGATGTGCTTGCCGGCCCGGGCGGCGGCGGTGGCCATCTCCGCATGCAGGTGATGCGGCGTGGCGATGACCACGGCATCGACGGCGGGATCGTCGAGCACGGCGCGCCAGTCGGTGGTGGGCTGGCCGCCATGCTGGGCGGCGAAGGCGGCGGCGGCATCCGCGTCCTCGCGGCAGACGCGCACCAGCCGCAGGCCGGGCACGGCGGCGATGGCCCGCCCATGCACGGCGCCGAAATGGCCGGCGCCGATCAGTCCCACACCGATCATGCCGATGCCTCCTTGTTCATCGCATAGGCCGCGTCGATCAGGGTCATCGCGGCGAGATAGTCGTCGATGCCGACGGAGGGCGGTCGCCCCGCGGCGAGACAGGCCAGCGTGTCCGCCATGAAGCGTGTATAGCGGGCGGAGGGCGGGATCGGCGGCAGGGCGCGGCGCGTGGCGTCGTCGAGCGTGACGGCCTCGGCCGCGTCGCCCCGGTCGATCAGCGTGGCGTTGGCGGCGAGCACCCGCCATTCGTAGTCGCCGCCGGGCTGCATCGAGGCGAAGCTGTAGCCGGCCTCCACCGTGACCAGCCCACCGCCGGCCAGCGCGAGGGTGAGCAGCGCATAGTCCTCCACCGCCTCGCCATGGATGCGGCCGAAGCGGGCGGCGCGCAGCGAGACGGTAGTGCCCAACGCGGCGGCGAGCTGGCGGGCGGCGTCGATGCCGTGGATGCCGAGATTGCGCAGCGCGCCGCCGCCGGACTGGGCCGGGTCGAGCAGCCAGGGCACGCCGTCGATCCGGTAGCGCTCGGGCGGTCCGTTCACGATGCGGAAGGCGGCATGGGACAGGGCACCCACCCGCCCGGCGCGGGCGAGATCGTCCAGCACCGGCCAGATCGGGCCGAGGCGATTGGGCAGCGGCACGGCGACGAAGCGCCCGGCGGATCGCTGCACCACCGGCATCAGCCCCGCCGCGTCCACGGCGGCGGGTTTTTCCAGGATGAGCGGCACCCCGGCATCGAGGCAGGCCAGCGCCGTGGGTATCACCGAATCGGGCCGGCCCATGACCACGACCAGGCCGGGCCGGGTGTCCAGCAGCGCAGCGATATCCGCCACCAGCTTCACGCCGGCACCGAACCGCCGCGCCGCCGCCGCGTCCTCGTCCCAGGCCGCGACGACCTCGGCACCCGCCGCGCGCGCGGCCTCGCAATGCATCCGGGCATGCCAGTGGCCCACGCCCGCGAGCGCAATCCGCATGCTCTTCCCTCCCGTTGCAGCGGCACTTGACGCATATCCTACAAGTCAACATACTTCTGGCACAACCCAGGGGGAGACGCGAGGCCGCATGAGCCCGATCCGGCAGGTCCAGCCGATCGCCCGGCCACCGCTGCTGCATGTCAGTGTGCAGGAAAGCCTGCGCGCCTATATTCGCGACAACAGCCTCCCCGCCGGCGCCGCGCTGCCGCCGGAATCCTTCCTCGCACGGCAACTTGGCGTCAGCCGCAATTCGGTGCGCGAGGCGATCAAGGCGCTGGAATCCGTCGGCATCCTGGAAACGCGGCGGGGCGTGGGCGTGTTCGTGCGCGAATTCTCCTTCGCCCCCCTGCTCGACAACCTCGCCTACGGCCTCGGCGACCGGCTGCGTGACATCGATGAGCTGCGCGAAATCCGCCGCGTGCTGGAAGTGGGGCTGATCGACCGCATCATCGCCGAAATGACCGACGAGGACATCGCCGCCCTGCGCGACGTCACCGCCCGGATGGGCGCCCATGCCGCGAAGCACGAAAGCTTCGCCGCCGAGGACCAGGAATTCCACCGCCTGCTGTTCCGCCGCCACGGCAACCGCACGCTGACCGCGCTGATCGACCTGTTCTGGCAGGCCTTCTACAAGACCTCCGATTTCGCCAACCTGACCAATCAGGACCCGATGGAAACCTGGCGCGACCATCAGGCCATCGTGGACGCCATCGCCGCGCGCGACGTCGCGGCCGCGCGCCACAAGCTGGACGCGCATTACGACGGCATCCAGAAAGTGCTGGAACGCAACCGCGCCCGCATGCAGGCGCCACGCGACTGAAATGCCGCGATATCTCCAAGGAAGGAACGCCATGTTGCAAAATTCCCGCCTCACCAGGGCATCTTTCGTCAGCGCCCTCGTCATGGGCCTCGCCGCCGGCGCGGGGCTCGGCGCCCTGCCCGCCCGCGCCCAGGCGCCCGGCACCATCACCGGCGGGTTCGATGTCGGCCCCGGCGGGTTCCAGGGCAATTTCAACCCGCTCGCCGCCACCGCCGGCTTCACCTGGCTGACGATGTATTTCGAGCCGCTGATCATCTACGACGCCAAGCTGGAGAACATCACCCCCGACCTCGCCACCAGCACCAGCGTCAGCGCGGACAAGCTGACCTACACCTTCAAGCTGGCCGACACGAAATGGCATGACGGCGTGCCCTTCACGTCGGAGGACGTGCGCTTCACCATCGCCACGGCGCGCAACGGCACCACCGGCACGGTGTTCGCGGCCCGGCTGAACGCCATCTCCAGCGTGGAAACCCCTGATCCCCGCACGGTGATTCTGAAGCTGTCCACCCCCAATGCCGGGCTGCTGGCGACCCTGACCCAGCTGATGATCCTGCCCGAGCACGCGCTGAAATCCATTCCCTCCGACCAGCTCGCCAAGCATGAATGGTGGTCGAAATCGCCGATCGGCACCGGGCCGTACAAATTCGTCCGCTACGTGACCGACCAGTACGTGGAGCTCGCCGCCAACCCCGACTATCGCGGCGGCAAGCCACTGACCGAACGGGTGATCAACCGCTACTTCGCCAACACCGCCGCCGCGGTGGCCGCCCTGCGCTCCGGCGAGATCGCCTTCAGCTATGTGGAGTCCGACGACGTTCCGGCCTTCGCCAACAACCCCGCCTTCCGCGTCATCGAGGGCGATTCCTATGTGGTGAACTATCTCGGCTTCAACCAGGAAGCCCCGATGTGGAAGGACCTGCGCGTGCGCCAGGCGGTGATGCACGCCATCAACCGCGAAGCGATCGTCAAGGCGCTGTATAAAGGCGCCGCGAAAATCGCCAATTGCGGCTATGTCGCCAGCAACCTCGTGCCGAAGGGCCTCGATCCCTACGCCTACGATCCGGCCAAGGCCAAGGCACTGCTGGCCGAGGCGGGGTGGGACAAGATCAACGGCGCCAAGCCGATCCCCCTGCTGACCTACTACACCGCGCCGCTCGCCGCCAACGTGCTCGCGGCCATCCAGTCCATGCTCGGCCAGGTCGGCATCAACGTGGTGCCGCGCGCGGTGGACGTGCCCACCTATAACGGCACGATCTACGCCAAGGCGCCGGACTGGACGCAGTTCCCCATCGTCTATGCCGGGCTGGGCAACGGGCCCGATCCGGTCAATCTCAATATCGGGCTGAACGAAAAGCAGATCCCGCCCAACGGCGCCAATTTCCTGCACATCCGCATGCCCCCGCTGACCGCTGCCTTCGACGCGGCGATGCAGGAGACGGACGATGCGAAATTCGCCGCACGCTATCAGGATGTCTGCAAGGCGATGAACGCCAACCTGCCCTGGGGCACGATGTGGGTGGCCTCGCGCTACGGCATCGCCTCCACCAAGCTGAAGGACTTCGTGTGGACCCCCGCGCCGGCCGGCGGCCCCTACGACGCCCAGCCGCAGAAATGGACCATCGCGCCGTAACACACGCCCAGGGGGAACGGCGTTCGCTGTTCCCCCGTGATTGTTCAAGGGAATTCTCCGGATGCTGGGCTACGTCCTGCGCCGCGTCGCCGTGGGCTTCGCCATGCTGCTGGCGTTGAGCCTGCTCATCTTCATCCTGCTGCGCCTGACCCCCGGCGATCCGATCGACGCGTTCATCAACCCCAACGTGGCGATGACCGACGCGGAAATGGCCGCGGTGCGCGCCCGCCTCGGCCTCGACCAGCCGCTGCCCGTTCAGTATCTGCGCTGGGCGCGCAGCGCGGTCTCCGGCGATCTCGGCTATTCCCTGCAGCGCAACGGCGAAACGGTACTTGGCCTCATCGCGCAGCGCATCGGGCCGACCGTGCTGCTGATGGGGGCCGCCATCCTGATCGCCATCGTGCTCGGCATATCCGGCGGCGTGATCGGCGCGGTGCGGCGCAACTCGCCGGCCGATCTCGGCTTGTCCGTCGTCGCGTTCTTCGGCATTTCCAGCCCGGCCTTCCTCACGGCGCTGCTCGGGCTCTACGTGTTTTCCGTCCTGCTGGGCTGGGCGCCGTCCGGTGGCATGCTCACCCCGGGCGCGCCCTTCTCGGTCGCCGACCTGCTCGCCCATCTCATCCTGCCCGCGCTGCTGCTCGCCATCGGCCAGACCGCGCTGATCATGCGCTACATGCGCGCCTCGCTTCTCGAAGTGCTCAACCAGGACTACGTGCGCACCGCCCGCGCCAAGGGCGTGCGCGAGTTTTGGGTGATCGTGAAGCACGCGACGCGCAACGCGCTGCTGCCGGTGGTGACGCTCATCGGCTCCACCATCGGCCTTGCCATCGGCGGCGCCATCTTCCTCGAGAGCATCTTCAACTGGCCGGGCATGGGGCTGCTGCTCATCACCTCCGTGGAGACGCGCGACTATCCCGTGATCATGGGCGCCACGCTGGTGGTGGGTGCCTGCGTCATCGCCGTCAATCTCGCGACCGATCTCGCCTATGCGCTGATCGACCCGCGCATCAAGGTGGGTTGAGATGGCCATCGCCGGATTGCTCCAGCGCCACGCGAAAGGTCCGCTCGCCCGTGCGGTGCGGCGCTTCGCGGCCAATGGCGCGGCGCTGGCCGGGCTGGCGATCCTGCTGGCCATGCTCGCGCTGATCCTCGCCGGCCCCGCCTTCCTGGCGCACCAGCCCAACGACATCGACCTGCTCGCCATCAACCAGCCGCCCGGCGGTGAACACCTGCTGGGCACCGACGGGGTGGGGCGCGACGTGCTCGCGCGGCTGCTGGAAGGCGGACGCATCTCCATGCTGGTGGCCACGGTGTCGGTCGCGATTTCCCTTGTCATTGGCTTCATCGTCGGCTCGGTCGCGGCGATGGGCGGCCGCTTCCTCGACGGGCTGCTGATGCGCGGCGTCGATCTCGCCATGACGCTGCCACCGGTGATCTTCCTGCTGGTGCTCGCCTCCATCACCGGGGCCGGAATCGGCTCGACGATCCTGGTGATCGCCCTGCTGTCCTGGCCGGTGCTGTCGCGCATGGTGCGCTCGCGCCTGCTGGAATTGCGCGAGCGCGACTTCGTGGTGGCCGCGCGCGGCATGGGCGCCGGGCTGGGCCATCTGCTGTGGCGGCACGGATTGCCGAATTCCATCGACATTCTCGTGGTGTACGCAACCTTGCAGATCGCCGCCGCGATTCTTCTGGAGGCCGGCCTGTCCTTCCTCGGCCTCGGCGTGCCGCCGCCCGATGCCAGCTGGGGCAACATGCTGAACGCCGCCCGCTCCTCCATCGTGCTCGAGCGCGCGCCGTGGCAGTGGATGTCGCCGGGCGCGGCACTCGTCATCACCGTGCTCGCCATCAACTTCGTCGGCGACGGGCTGCGCGACGCCTTCGATCCCCGTTCCGACCTCTGACCTCTCTCCCACCGCAAAGGCATGGCCATGATTTCTGCGAACCCCCTGTTCCACGGCGTGGTGCCGCCGGTGGCGACACCGCTCACCGAGCGGTACGAGGTCGATTTCCCGTCGCTGACCCGCAATCTGGAGAACATGATCGCGGCGGGGATGCACGGGCTGTTCATGCTCGGCTCCACCGGCGAGGTGGCCTTCCACGATGCCGCCACGCGCCAGGCGATCCTGGAACACGCGGTGAAGGTGGTGAACGGCCGGCTGCCGATCTTCGCCGGCGTGATCGACCCGACCACCGACCGGGTGATCGCCCATGCCAAGGCCGCGAAATCCATCGGCGTGGACGCCATCGTCGTCACCTCGCCCTTCTACGCGCGCACCAGCCAGGGCGAGATCGCCGACCATTTCCGCTATGTGCGCGAGGCCGTCGATCTCCCGCTGATCGCCTACGACATTCCCGTCTGCGTGCAGTACAAGCTCGCCCGCCCCACCACCGTGGCGCTGGCGCGCGAGGGCACCATCGCCGGCGTGAAGGATTCCTCCGGCGATGACGGCAATTTCCGTTTCGTGCTGATGGATTGCGCCGACATTGCCGGCTTCTTCATGATGACCGGCTCGGAAATCCTGGTGGACACGGCGCTTGCCATGGGGGCCCATGGCGTGGTGCCCGGCCTCGCCAATGTGGACCCGCACGGCTATGTGCGGCTGTGGAACGCGGCCCAGGCCGGCGACTGGGCGACGGCGCGCCGCGAACAGGAGCGGCTGTGCCGGCTGTTCGAGATGGTGTTCGTCGCCTCCGGCCGCACCAGCGCGGGCTCCGCCGGCGTCGGCGCCTTCAAGACCGCGATGCGGCGGCTGGGGATTTTCGCGACCAACCGCATGTGCCGGCCGCAGCAGGATTTGAACGCGGACGAGGCGGCGCAGATCGACGCGATTCTCAAGACGGCCGGGCTGCTCGGCTGAGCCACGCCATGGAGCCCATTCTCGACATCGCCGGCCTGCGCACCGTGTTCCGCCGCGGCGGCGGGGAGATCGTCGCCGTGGACGACCTCGCCCTCGCCGTGGGGCCCGGCGAGACGGTGGCGCTGGTCGGCGAGTCGGGTTCGGGCAAGTCCGTCACCGTGCTGTCGGTGATGGGGTTGCTGCCGGCCGGCGCCGGGCGGGTCGCGGCCGGCGCGATCCGCTTCCGCGGCAAGGACGGCACCACGCGCGACCTCGCGGCGCTGGACCGCGAGGCGCTGCGCCGGGTGCGCGGCGACGACGTGGCGATGGTGTTCCAGGAACCGATGACCAGCCTGAACCCCGTCTTCACCGTGGGCGAGCAGATCGCCGAGCCCATCCGCGTGCATCGCGGCGCGGACCGGCGCGCGGCCATGGCACGGGCGGTGGCGCTGCTGGCGAGCGTGGGCATTCCCGATCCCGCAAGGCGTGCCGCGCAATTTCCGCACGAGATGTCCGGCGGCATGCGCCAGCGCGCCACCATCGCCATGGCGCTGGCCTGCGATCCCACCCTGCTGCTGGCCGACGAGCCGACCACGGCGCTGGACGTCACCATCCAGGCGCAGATTCTCGATCTGCTGCGCCGGCTGCAGGACGAGCGCGGCATGGGCATCCTGTTCGTCACCCACAATCTCGGCGTGGTCGCGGAAATCGCCCAGCGCGTGGCGGTGATGTATGCCGGCCGCATCGTGGAATCCGGGCCGGTGGCCGCCGTGTTCCGCCGTCCGCGCCACCCCTACACGGTGGGCCTGCTCGCCTCCGTCCCACGGCTGGGCCAGGCTAGCGCGCTCAAGAAGGCCGGCGGGCGCCTCGCCGCCATTCCCGGCACGGTGCCCAGCCTCGCGGCCATGCCGCCAGGCTGCGCCTTCGCCAGCCGCTGCTTCCTCGCCGCCGATGCCTGCCGCACCGCTCCGCCGCCGGGCATGATCGTCGGCCCCGATCACGTCAGCCGCTGCCTGCGCTGGCAGGACCTGCCCGCATGAGCGACAAACTGCTGATCGTTCGCGACCTTGCCAAGCATTTCGGCCACGGCCGCATGGGCCGCAACGTCCCCATCAAGGCGGTGGACGGCGTGTCCTTCTCCGTGGCACGCGGCGAGGTGGTGGGGCTGGTGGGTGAATCGGGGTCGGGCAAGACCACCATCGGCCGGTCGATCCTGCGGCTGGTGGAGCCAACCGCCGGCGAGGTGATCTTCGACGGCAAGAACCTGCCGAAACTGTCACCCGCGGAGATGCGCGCCCAGCGGCGACGGATGCAATACATCTTCCAGGACCCGTTCGCGAGCCTTTCGCCGCGCATGACCATCGGGGAAATCCTCACGGAGGGGCTGGCGATTCAGCGCATCGGCACGCGCGCCGAACGCCGCGACAAGGCGCGCGCGGCGCTGGCCGCCGTGGAATTGCCGGAGGACGCGATCGACCGCTACGCCCATGAATTCTCCGGCGGCCAGCGCCAGCGCATCGGCATCGCCCGCGCGCTGGCCCTCGCGCCCGATTTCCTGGTGGCCGACGAGCCGGTTTCCGCGCTGGACGTCTCCGTCGCCGCGCAGATCATCAATCTTCTGCGCGACCTCCAGGCACGCCTCGGCCTGACCATGCTGTTCATCAGCCACGACCTCGCGGTGGTGGAGTTCATCTGCGACCGGGTGATCGTGCTGTATCTCGGCCGGGTGATGGAAATCGCCTCGAGCGAACAGCTCTACGCCGCGCCGAAGCACCCGTACACCCGCGCCCTGCTCTCCGCGATTCCCGAGCCCGATCTCGACCGCCCGCGTCAGCGGCAGATCCTCACCGGCGACATTCCCAGCCCCGCCAACCCGCCCTCCGGCTGCGTGTTCCGCACCCGCTGCCCGCACGCCGCCCCGCCCTGCGCCGAGACCGTGCCCCCGTTGGAGGAAGTGGCGCCGGGCCATTTCCGCGCCTGCCTGCGGCCGGACATATCGCTCTGAGCAAGCCTCACGCCTGGGATGCCGGGTCCAGCGCATCGCGCACCGCGTCGCCGATCAGGCTGAAGGCCAGCGCGGTCAGCGTGATCGCCGCGCCGGCGGAGACGATCGGCCAGGGCGAGCCGAACAGATTGTCCAGCCCGTCACGGATGATGTTGCCCCAGCTTGGCTTCGGCGCCTGGGTGCCGAGGCCGAGGAAGGACAGCGTCGCCTCCAGCCGGATGGCCGTGGCCACCCACAGCGTGAGCACCACCACGATGGGACCGGCGATGTTCGGCAGGATGTGGCGCAGCAGGATGCGCCGATGGGTGAGGCCGGAGGCCACCGCCGCCTCGATATAGTTCTCCGCCCGCACCGATTGGGTTGAGGCGCGGGCAATGCGCGCGAAGCGCGGCGCGAAGGAAATCGCGAGCGCGGAGACCAGCTCCCAGAACCCCGGCCCCAGCGCCGCGGCCACCATGATGCCGATCAGAAGCGCGGGAAATGCCAGGAGAATATCCGTCAGCCGCCCGATCAGCCGGTCGGCGAGGCCGCCGAAATATCCCGCGGCAATGCCGAGCAGGCTGCCGCACACGGCGGCGATCAGCGGGGAGAGCAATCCCAGCGTGAGCGAGGCGCGCGTGCCGAAGATGATGCGCGAGAGGATGTCGCGCCCGAACTGGTCGGTGCCCAGCCAGTGCTGGGCGGAGGGATCGAGATTGGCGGCCATCACGCTCTGCGCCACGGGATCGTACGGCGCGATCGCCGGCGCGAAGATCGCGATCAGGCCGAGGGCGACGATGACGCCCAGGCACACGCGCACGACGGGGCGGCGCAGGAACATTCAGGCCGTCCGCTGCCGCGGATCGAGCGCCACGTTGAGCAGGTCCATCAGCAAATTCACCAGCACCACGAACAGCGCGAACACCACCAGCCCGGCCTGCACGATCGGGTAGTCGCGCGTGGCGACGCCGTCGATCAGCATGCGTCCCAGTCCTGGCCTGCCGAAAATCAGCTCGATCGCCACCGAGCCCGACAGCGTCGAGAGGATCGACAGGCCGAGCCCGGTCACCACCGGCAGCAGCGCGTTGCGCAGCGCGTGCCAGTAGATCACCCGCGTCTCGCCCAGGCCCTTCGCGCGCGCGGTGCGCACGTAGTTGCGGCCGAGCACTTCCAGCACCGTCGAGCGCGTCAGCCGGCTGACGAAGGCCGCCTTGATCAGCCCGAGCGTGAGGGCCGGCAGGAACAGGTGGTAGAGCCGGTCCACGAAACCTTCCCCCACCCCGTTGATCGGAAACCAGCCGAGGCCGAGCGAGAGAAAGATGAGAAACAGCGCGCCGAGATAGAAATCCGGCACGGCGAGGCCGAGCAGGGCGGCGACCCGCGCGCCGTAATCCACCGCCCCGTCGCGATGGGTGGCGGAGACCACTCCCACCGGCACGCCCATCAGCACGCCGAGGATCGTGGCGCCGATGGTGAGCTCGATCGTGTAGGGCAGGTTCTCCGCGAGGATTCCGGAAATCGGCAGGTTATTCATATAGGACTGGCCGAAATGCAGCCGCAGCGCGTCCCACACGAACACCGCGTATTGCACCACCAGCGGCCGGTCCAGCCCCAGCCGCGCGCGCAGCAGCGCGAGTTGGGCGGGCGTGGCCTGCTCACCCAGGATCGCCTGCGCGGGGTCGCCGGGCAGGATGTGCAGGGCGATGAACACCAGGCTCAGCACCACCAGCGCCGTGGGGATCGCGTCGATCAGCCGCTGGATGATGACGCGGATCATCCAGCTCAGGCCTTGATCTTCGCCGTCCGCAGCGGCCAGTAGGCATAGCCGGATTTCACGTTGTAGCCGAGATCGACCCGCTTGTTGCGGGCGATGACGTAGGACAGGGTGATGATGCCGATATCCGGCAGGTCGCGCAGCACCTGGCGCTCCACCTCCTGGCACAGCGCCACGCGCCTGGCGAAATCCGGCTCGTCCAAGGCTTGCTGGATGAGCTTGTCCACGCCCGGCATGGCCACGCCGTAATGGCTGTAATTGGTGCCGCCGCTGCCATCCGGCTTCACCTCCGCGACACTGGCGAGCTGTTCCAGGATCACCTGCGTCGGCACCGGCGGGTAGCTGGAAGACAGCAGGGCGAGGGCGTTGAGGTCCTTGCGGTTGTCGTTCTGCATCGTCGTGTGATCGACGATCTTCATGTCCAGATTGATGCCGATCTTGCGCAGCTGCTCCTGCACCATCAGCATGATCGCCGCGTAGTCCTCGCGCTGGCTGGTGAAGCAGGGAATGGCCAGCCCGCCCGCGAAACCCGCATCCGCCAGCAGCTTCTTTGCCCGATCGGGGTCGTAGGCGTAGCGCAGCTCGGGCGGCAAATCCTTGTCGCTCACCGAGCCGGCGAACTGGGTGGGGTTCAGCCCGAACAGCTGGCCGCCCATCTCGCCATAGGCATCGGCGATCGCCTTGCTGTCGATGCCCAGCCGGATCGCCTGGCGCACGCGCAGATCGTCGAGCGGCTTGCGCGTGAGGTTGATCTGCAGCGTGTTCACGCTGCCCGGCTTGGTGCCGTCGAACACCGCGAAGGCGGCGCGGCGGCGGATGGAGTCCATCCAGCCCGGCGTGCGCGCGCCCTCGATCATGTCGATCTGGCCTGAAAGAAACGCCAGCGTGCGCGCGGTGGTGTCGAGGATGTAGAGCACGCGCAGGTCGTTGGTGGCCGGCGGTCCACGGAAATGCCCCTTGTGGCCGGAGAGCGTGATGCCCTTGGCCATGTCCACCCGGTCCACCGCGTAGGGGCCGGTGCCCACCGGATCGAGCGCGAACTTCTCGCCGCGTTCCTGGAACGCCTTCTTCGACAGGATATTGCCGCCCATCGTGTAGATGCTGGAGCCGCAGAATAGCGGGTCCGGCCGCTTCAGCCGGAACTGCACGGTCAGCGGATCGGGCGCGGTCACCTCGGCGATATTGGCGTAGAGCACCTTCGCGCTGGTCACCACGGATGGGTCGATCTGCCGGGCGAAGGTGAACACCACGTCCTCCGCCGTCAGCTCGCCCTGGTCCTTCTGGAAGGCCACGCCCTTGCGCAGATGGAAGGTCCAGGTCTTGGCATCCGGCGAGGATTCCCAGCGTTCGGCCAGCGCCGGGCGGAAATCGGCGGGGGTGATGGCGAAGGTGCCGTCCTCCGGCACCACCAGCGTGTCGAAAATCTGCCGGCAGGCCCAGTTATCCGCGCCCAGCGTGGTGAGTTGCGGATTGAGCGTGACGGGCGCGCGGGCGGACAGCGCGATGGACAGGCCGCGCGAATCCTGCGCCATCGCCGGCAGCGCCGCCGTGCTCGCGGCGGCGGCCAGCAGGGAGCGTCGGGTGATGGGCATGGCGCGGCCTTTCAAATCTCGCGGCGGCGGCTGGCGAATTCCGTTTCGTCCACTTCCAGCCCCAGGCCCGGTGCCTCGGTCAGGTCGAAATGCCCGTCCTTCGGCGTCGGCGGGTTGCGGAAGGCCGGGGCCATGCGCGGCCAGCCATCGGCGAGCTCCGCCGGCTTGGTGGCGTGCATCAGCGTGGCCAGCACGTGCAGATTGGCGGTGTGGGCGATGGTGGGCTGGGTCTGGTGCGGCACCAGCTCCACCCCGTGCGCGTAGCACAGCGCCGCGCACTGCATCAGCCCGGTGATGCCGCCCATCTTCACGATGTCCGGC
>CAMFLK010000097.1 GCA_945957135.1 uncultured Rhodospirillales bacterium | reverse complement strand
TCCAGCTTCATGGCGATCAGGCCGGAGGCGCGGACGTTGCGGAAATCCGACAGCCGGTTGCGGCGCACGTTGCCGCTGCTGGTGGCGAAGACGAGGTGCAGATTGTCCCACAGCGCCTCGTCCTGCGGCAGCGGCAGCACGGTGGTGATGGTGTCGGCCCCGAGATCGGGCAGCAGGTTGACCAGCGCGCGCCCCTTGCCCGTCGGCCCGCCCTCCGGCAGGCGCCAGACCTTCTCGCGATAGGCCTTGCCGCCGGAGGAGAAGAACAGCACCCATTGATGGGTGTGGCCGTTGAAGCTGCGGGTGACGATGTCGTCGCCCCGCGTGCCCGCCGCACTGCGCCCGCGCCCGCCGCGATTCTGCTGGCGGAAGGTCTCCAGCGGCGTGCGCTTGATGAAGCCGTCGCGGGTGATGGTCACCACCATCTGGCCGGGCTCGATCAGGCTCTCGTCGTCCTGGTCGGCGAGGCCATCGACGATCTCGGTCATGCGCGGCGAGGCGAGGTCGGCGCGCGCGGCCAGCAGCTCGGCGCGCATCACCTCCATGCGCCGCGGGCGGCTGGCGATGATTTCGAGCAGCTGGGAGATGCGCAGCGAGACCTCGTTCACCTCCTCGGTGATCTTGTCGCGCTCCAGCCCGGTGAGGCGTTGCAGGCGCAGGTCGAGGATGCCGCGCGCCTGTTCCTCGGTGAGCCGCACCGTGCGCTCGGGGGTGACGACATTGCGGGAATCCTCGATCAGCTCCAGCAGCGGCACCACGTCGCCGGCCGGCCAGTCGCGCGCCATCAGCGCGGCGCGGGCGGAGGGGCCGTCCGGGCTTTCGCGGATCAGGCGGATCACCTCGTCGATATTGGCCACCGCGATGGCCAGGCCGACCAGCAGATGCGCCCGCTCCCGCGCCTTGCCGAGATCGAAGCGGGCGCGCCGCAGGATCACGTCCTCGCGGAAGCGGATGAACACTTCCAGCGCGTCCTTCAGCCCCATCTGGCGCGGCCGGCCGCCATCCAGCGCCAGCGCGTTCACGCCGAAGCTGGTCTGCAACTGGGTGAAGCGGTACAGCTGGTTCAGCACCACGTCGCCGGTGGCGTCGCGCTTGAGCTCGATGACGATGCGCATGCCCGACCGGTCGCTCTCGTCGCGCAGGTCGCTGATGCCCTCGATGGACTTGCTGCGCACCAGCTCGGCGATGCGTTCCAGCAGGGTGGATTTGTTGACCTGGAACGGGATTTCCGTGACCACGATGGCCTCGCGGTCGCGGCGGATTTCCTCGATCTCCGCGCGGGCGCGCAGGATGATGGAGCCGCGCCCGGTCTCGAAGGCCGAGCGGATGCCGGACCGGCCGATGATCAGCCCGCCCGTGGGGAAATCCGGCCCCGGCACGATCTGCATCAGCGCGTCGAGCGTGGTCTCCGGGTTCTCGATGAGGGCCAGCGTCGCGTCGATGATCTCGCCGGGGTTGTGCGGCGGGATGTTGGTGGCCATGCCCACGGCGATGCCGCCGGCGCCGTTGATGAGCAGGTTGGGGAAGCTCGCGGGCAGCACCCGCGGCTCCTCGTCGGATTCATCGTAGTTCGGCTGGAAATCGACGGTGTCGCGGTCGATGTCGGTCAGCAGGTAGCCGGCCGCGCGGGCCAGCCGCGCCTCCGTGTAGCGCATCGCCGCCGGCGGATCGCCGTCCACCGAGCCGAAATTGCCCTGCCCGTCGATCAGCGGCACGCGCATCGAGAAGGTCTGCGCCATGCGCACCAGCGCGTCGTAGATCGAGGCGTCGCCGTGCGGGTGGTATTTGCCCATCACATCGCCGACCGCGCGGGCGGATTTCTTGTAGGCCTTGTCGGGCGTGAAGCCCGATTCCTGCATGGCGTAGAGGATGCGCCGGTGCACCGGCTTCAGCCCGTCGCGCGCGTCCGGCAGGGCGCGGCTGACGATGACCGACATGGCGTAGTCGAGATACGACCGGCGCATCTCCTCTTCGAGCAGCACCGGGTGCAGGTCGGGGGATTCGCCGTCCGTGGGCGGCGGCGGCTCAGGCGTGTCGTTCAATTGGGTGGTCCCGGGTCTTCAGGAAGTCAGAACGGGATCTCGTCGTCCAGATCCCCGCCGCGCGGGGCTTCCCAGGCCGGGCCGCCGGCCGGGGCGCGGGCGGGCTGCTGGCGCGGGGCGCTGCGCTGGTAGCCGCCGCCCTCGCCGCCGCCACCCATGTCGCCACCGCCGCCACCGCCGCTGTTGCGGCTGTCGAGCATGGTGAGCTCGCCGCGGAAGCGGCCCAGCACCACCTCGGTGGTGTATTTCTCCTGGCCGGACTGGTCGGTCCATTTGCGCGTCTGCAGGGCGCCTTCCACGTAGAGCTTGCTGCCCTTGCGCACGTATTTCTCCACCACCTCGCCGATGCGGTCGTTGAACACCACGACGCGGTGCCACTCCGTGCGCTCCTTGCGCTCGCCGGAGGCGCGGTCGTTCCAGGTCTCGGAGGTGGCGAGGGTGAAGCTCACGATCTTGCTGCCGTCCTGGCCATTGCGCACCTCGGGGTCTTTCCCGACATTGCCGACCAGAATCACCTTGTTCACACTGCCGGCCATGCCACGTCATTCCTGTGCGATGCGCCCGCAACGGGGTTGCGGGATCGGGTCGGCGATCATACCCAATCCCCGCCCGGGCACCAAATCCACCGACCCCCCTTTGCAAACCGGCGCAAAGCGTCCATATAGCCGGAACATCTCCAGAACAACCCGCGCAGGGCCCGATTCGGCATGACCGGCTACATCCACGTGCGCGGGGCGCGCGAACACAACCTCAAGAACATCGACGTGCGCATTCCGCGCGACCGGCTGACGGTGATCACCGGCCTGTCCGGCTCCGGCAAGTCCTCGCTGGCCTTCGACACGATCTATGCCGAGGGCCAGCGCCGCTACGTCGAGAGCCTGTCGGCCTATGCCCGCCAGTTCCTCGAGCTGATGGGCAAGCCGGACGTGGATGCGATCGAGGGCCTGTCGCCCGCCATCTCCATCGAGCAGAAGACCACCAGCCGCAACCCGCGCTCCACCGTCGGCACGGTCACGGAGATCCACGACTACATGCGCCTGCTCTGGGCGCGGGTCGGCGTGCCCTACTCGCCCGCCACCGGCCTGCCGATCGAGGCGCAGACGGTCAGCCAGATGGTCGATCGGGTGATGGCGATGGCCGAGGGCACGCGGCTGCTGCTGCTCGCCCCGGTGGTGCGCGACCGCAAGGGCGAATACCGCAAGGAGCTGGCCGAGCTCCAGCGCCGCGGCTTCACCCGGGTGAAGGTGGACGGCACGCTGTACGAGATCGGCGAGGTGCCGGCGCTCAACCGCAAGATCAAGCACGAGATCGAGGCGGTGGTGGACCGGCTGGTGGTGCGCGAGGGCATCGCGGCCCGCCTGGCCGATAGTTTCGAGACGGCGCTCGGCCTGTCGGACGGCGTTGTCTATGCCGAGAACGCCGATGGCGGCGAGCGCACCGTGTTCAGCAGCCGCTTCGCCTGCCCGGTCTCCGGCTTCTCCATCGAGGAGATCGAGCCGCGGCTGTTCAGCTTCAACTCCCCGCACGGCGCCTGCCCGGCCTGCGACGGGCTGGGCATGGAGAGCTTCTTCGACCCCGCCCTGGTGATCCCGGACGAGCGGCGCTGCCTCGGCGAGGGCGCGGTGGCGCCCTGGGCCGGCAGTTCCAGCCCCTATTACGACCAGACGCTGCAAAGCCTCGCCCGCCATTTCAAGGTGAGCATGCGCACGCCCTGGCAGGACCTGCCGGAGCGGATGCGCGAGGCGGTGCTGACCGGCACGGGCGACAAGCCGGTGGAGTTCACCTACCAGGACGGCGTCCGGAAATACAGCATCGACAAGCCCTTCGAGGGCGTCCTTCACAACCTCCAGCGCCGCTGGCAGGAGACCGACAGCGCCTGGGTGCGCGAGGAGATGAGCCGCTACCAGGCCGAGAAGCCCTGCGCGGTGTGCCACGGCGCGCGGCTGAAGCCGGAGGCGCTGGCGGTGAAGGTGGCCGGCAGCAACATCGCCGAGGCCTCCGACCTGTCGATCCGCGCCGCGCTGGGCTGGTTCGAGCAGGTGATGCCCACCCTCACCCCGCAGCGCCAGGAGATCGCCCGGCGCATCCTGCGCGAGATCGTGGAGCGCTTGCAGTTCCTGGTGGATGTGGGGCTCGACTACCTCACGCTGGCGCGCGGCTCGGCCACGCTGTCGGGCGGCGAGAGCCAGCGCATCCGCCTCGCCAGCCAGATCGGCTCGGGCCTGACCGGCGTGCTCTACGTGCTCGACGAACCCTCGATCGGCCTGCACCAGCGCGACAACGAGCGGCTGCTGGGCACGCTGCAACGGCTGAAATCGCTCGGCAACACGGTGCTGGTGGTGGAGCATGACGAGGACGCCATCCGCGCCGCGGACCATCTGATCGACATGGGCCCGGCCGCCGGCGTGAATGGCGGGCATGTGGTGGCCGAGGGCACGCCCAAGGAGGTGGAGGCCAACACGGCCTCCGTCACCGGCGACTACCTCTCCGGCCGCCGGCGCATCGCGGTGCCGGCCATGCGCCGGCCGGTGCAGAAGGACCGGGTGCTGACCGTGGTGGGCGCGCGCGGCAACAACCTCAAGAACGTCACCGCGCATTTCCCGCTGGGCACCTTCACCTGCATCACCGGCGTGTCCGGCGGCGGCAAATCGACGCTGGTGGTGGACACGCTCTACAAGGCGGCGAGCCGGCGGCTGATGGGCTCGGGCGAGGTGCCGGCGTTGCACACGCGCATCGACGGGCTGGAGCTGCTCGACAAGATCATCGACATCGACCAGTCGCCGATCGGCCGCACGCCGCGCTCCAACCCCGCCACCTACACCGATCTGTTCGCCCCGATCCGCGACTGGTTCGCCGAGCTGCCGGAATCCCGCGCCCGCGGCTACAAGGCCGGGCGCTTCAGCTTCAACGTGAAGGGCGGCCGCTGCGAGGCGTGCCAGGGCGACGGGGTGCTGAAGATCGAGATGCACTTCCTGCCCGACGTGTTCGTGACCTGCGACACGTGCAAGGGCCGCCGCTACAACCGCGAGACGCTGGAGGTGAAGTTCCGCGACAAGTCCATCGCCGACGTGCTGGCGATGACGGTGGACGAGGCGGTGCCGTATTTCTCCGCCGTCACCCGCATCCACGACCGGCTGAAGATCCTCCAGCAGGTGGGGCTGGGCTATGTCGCGCTGGGCCAGCAGGCCACCACGCTTTCCGGCGGCGAGGCGCAGCGGGTGAAGCTGTCCAAGGAACTCGCCCGCCGCGCCACCGGCCGCACGCTGTATATCCTCGACGAGCCGACCACCGGCCTGCATTTCGAGGACGTGCGCAAGCTGCTGGAAGTGCTGCACGCGCTGGTGGACCAGGGCAACACGGTGGTGGTGATCGAGCACAATCTGGAGGTGATCAAGACCGCCGACTGGATTCTCGATCTCGGGCCGGAGGGCGGCGAGGGCGGCGGGCGCATCGTGGCGGAGGGCACGCCGGAGGACATCGTGGCCAACCCGGAAAGCCACACCGGCCGCTTCCTGGCCCCCTTGCTGCCGCGTCGCGCGGCACCGAAGACGCGCCGGCGGGCGTGATCCGGCGGAGCGGGCGGGCTCCTTCGCTGATTCGATTGTGCTTGCGTTGCGGTGGCCGGTGTCAAGGCACGCTTCGCTCAAGAGCCTTGACCCCGTCCCCCGCAACGAAGCGAGTGCCGGCATGCGAAGAAGGGACGAAAGTGAACCCTTTCCCGTTTCTTTGTTCGGCTGAAAGGGGCCGTTTCTTTGCCCCGGCCTTCCATCCGAAAGGCGACGCGCGCAGGGGTCGTCAAGGGACTTGAGCGAAGCGACCCTTGACGACACCGAGCACGGCGCCACCCTCAGGAGAAGGCGGCCATCCTCATGTGGATTCCGGCGGCCGCTTCTGCAGCTTGCGCCAGATTTCCGCGTCCCGGCTGTAGAAATCCGGCATGAATTGCAGCTTGCCCGCCGGGTCCAGATAGGCCGTCTGGTACACCACGAACACCGGCACCGCGTTCGGCAGCTTGCTCAGCGTGGTGGTGCCGGCCTTGACCCCCTGGTTGATCGAGTCGATCGAGGTTTCCATCAGCAGGGCGGCGAATTCGAACGGGTTCTGCACCCGGATGCAGCCATGGCTGATGCGGCGGTTGTCGCGCTTGAACACCGTGCGGTCCGGCGTGTCGTGCAGATACACGTCGAACTTGTTCGGCATGTCGAACATGATCAGGCCCAGCCCGGCCGTCGGCCCCGCCCGCTGCTCGATCTCGCCACCCGCCAGCATCACCATGTTGTTGCGGGTGAGATAGGTGGGGTCGCGCTGGATCTTCGGCAGGATCTCCAGCTTGACGATGTCGGCGGGGATCACCCAGGGCGGGTTGTACAGGCTGCCCGAGATATCCGCGCGGAATTCCGGGCTCTGGTTGCGCTCGGCCTCCTGGCCGACCACCACGCGCGTGGTGAACACCGGCTTGCTCGCGCGATACAGCACCAGCTGCTCGTCCGCGACGTTCACCCAGACCCGCTCCGTCGGCAGCGTGCGCGGCAGCCAGCGCTCGCGCTCCAGGCTGACGACGACGCGCCGCAGCCGGGCATTGGCCGCCTTGTCGCCGCCGCCGGCGGCCGGACGGTCCTTCCGCAGCGCCTGGCGCAGCGCCAGGTAGGTGGGCGAGCTGGGCGCGAGCGCCTCGATCACCGAAGCCGGATCGGGGCTGGCCAGGGCGGCGTCGAGCACGGCGGGAACGTCGACCGGGTCGGGCGCCAGCACCTGGTCGTCCTTGCGGCGCTCCACCGGCACGGCGCCGCGGGCCAGCGCGTCGGCATAGGCGAGGAAGGAGTCGCTCAGCAGCAAGTCCCGCTCGAGCGGCGGGAAGCTCGCCCGCCGCCGCAGCAGCCCGGCATGGAACAGCTCGGGGTCGAGCCCCTGGTCGCCGGCGCGCAGCACCGCCTCCACCAGCGCGTCGGCCTTCGCCGGATGGGCGGACCATACGGGCTGGAAGCCGTGGCGCGCGTAGAACCCGCGCAGCAGGTCGGCGTTCAGCGGTTCGCCGGCCAGGGCCAGCTCCCCCTTCGCGTCGAGCCGGCTGGCCAGCGCGGTCTGCGGCTGCGGGGCAGCCACCGCGACGGGCACGGGCTTGGGCGCGCCGCCGCAGGCCGCGAGCGCGCATACCATGGCAAGCGCCGCCAGCCCGCGCAGGGCGCGCATCGGCCGCCGGTAACCCATTCCGCTATTGCACCGCGGCATCACCCCGCGTGCCATTTTCAAATCCACGTCCATTCCGGCAATTGACAGTTTGACTCCTTGCTGAAGATTGCCCTTAGAATTTGCCTTGTCTACTGGCAACTGGATGTAAGGAGTACCGGATGTCCGCCGTTACCGAGAAGTCGGCCCGTCGCGTGATCAGCGGCGTGGCCCTGGTCATGGTTCTCGCCCCGCTGGCCCTGGTGGCCGGCTGCGCCTCGCCGCCGCCCCCGCCGCCGCCGGCCCCTGTGGTCCAGGCCCCGCCCCCGCCCCCGCCGCCGCCCCCGATGAAGCCGGCGCGTGGCTGAGGTCTGACCCCAGCGACTGAATACGCGGGGCAGGATGGCGCGCCATTCCGCTCCGCGGCCCATCGGCCTTCAGGTTGAGACGGCTTCGGTGGGCATGATCATCCCAGCGGCGGCGCCAGCCTTGTTCGTTCGGTGAAAGAGGCCAGGGACGCGAGTCCCTGGCCTCTTTTTTACGGCTCGGCCGGCCCGCGAAACCCGGTGGCCAGCACGTAGAGCTCGCTGCTCTCCTTGCGGCTGGCCGGCGGCTTGGCGTGGCGCACCTGGGCGAACAGGCGCTTCATCGGCTCCAGCATCTGCCGCTCGCTGCCACCCTGGAACACCTTGGCCACGAAGGCGCCGCCGGGGGCCAGCACCTTCGTCGCGAAATCCAGCGCCATTTCCGCCAGCGCCACGATGCGCATGTGGTCGGTCGCCGCGTGGCCGGTGGTGTTGGGCGCGATGTCCGACAGCACCAGGTCCGCCTTGCCGCCCAGCAGCCCTTCCAGCCGCGCGGGCATGTCCGGGTCGTTGAAATCGCCCTGGAGGAAGGTCAGCCCGGCGAGCGGGTCCACCGGCAGCAGGTCGAGCCCCACCACAAGCGACGCGCCGCGCCGCAGCGCCACCTGGCTCCAGCCGCCGGGCGCCGCGCCGAGATCGACCACCCGCGCCCCCTTGGCGATGAGGTGGTAGCGGTCGTCCAGCTCGATCAGCTTGAAGGCGGCGCGCGAGCGCCAGCCCTGGGCGCGCGCGGCGGCCACGTAGGGGTCGTTCAGCTGCCGCTGCAGCCAGCGCTGCGAGGCGACGCTGCGCCCGCGCGCGGTGCGCAGCGCCACGGAGAGCTTGCGCGCCCCCCCCTTCCCGCTCGCGCCTTTTCCTGGTGTCTTGGCCATGGGCCTTCCTAGACCTGTTTCGCCTTGACCGTCCGCTTCGCGGCCGGGCGAAACAGGTCTAGGTGATTGATTTGAGCCTGCGATTCACACCTCCGGCGATGCCGCCTTCGGTGATCGCAGGCTAGGCGGAAAGTGGCTGCCTCGCCACCGCGGATGGACGCGGGGGCCGGCCGCGCTCCGCGCGCATCATGCGCAGCAGCATGCCCTCACGCAGGCCGCGATCGGCCACCACCACGCTGGCCACCGGCCAGGTGCGCTGGATCGCCGCGAAGATGGCGCAGCCCGGCAGCACGAAATCCGCCCGGTCCAGCCCCACGCAGGGATGGCTGGCCAGCCCCGCGCGCCCCATCGCGCGCAGCTGGTGGATGGCCGCCGCCGCCGCCGTGGCGCTGAGCGTGACGCCATCGACCGCCGGCCGGCTGTAGCGCGGCAGGTTCAGCGTGATGCCCGCCAGGGTGGTGACGGTGCCGGAGGTGCCGATCAGCCGCACGCCGCCCTGGCGGATTTCATGGCCGATGCAATGCACCGACTCGAAGCCGCGCAGCCGCGCCGCCACGTCGTCCACCATCGCCGCGAACCCGTCCGCCCCGTGCCCCTGCTGGCCCGCCACCCCGAACCGCTCGGCCAGCGTGACCACGCCGACCGGCAGCGAGACATAGCCGATCAGTTCCGGCGCCCCGTTGCCCGACTCGGCCAGCCGCACCCAGGCCAGCTCGGTGGAGCCGCCGCCGATATCGAACAGCAGCGCCCGCCGCCCCGCCGCCCTCAGCAGCGGCGCGCAGCTCTCGATGGCCAGCTCCGCCTCCTCGCGGGTGGAGATCGCCTCGATCGGCAGGCCGGTCTCGCGCCGCACGCGGGCCAGGAACTCCCGCCCATTGGCCGCCCGCCGGCAGGCCTCGGTGGCGATCGCCCGCAACCCCCGCACCGGCCGGCGCGCGAGGCGCTGCACGCAGCCCTGCAACGCCACCATCGCGCGTTCCATCGCCACATCGCTCAGCCGGCCGGAATGGTGCAGCCCCTCGCCCAGGCGGACGATGCGGCTGAAGCTGTCGAGCACGCGGAATCCGTTGCCCACCGGCACGCCCACCAGCAGCCGGCAATTATTGGTGCCAAGATCGAGCGCCGCGAAGGCCGGCACGGAGCTCCGTGCGGAATCCGGGCGCTGCGGGGCGGAGTTTTCGACCATACGCAACGGCTTACCGCGACAACAAGCCGTCATCTTTCTCCCGCGCGGAACGTTGGGCAAGCGGGAATCTCCATCATCTCGCCTCCCCCCGGCTTGCGCCCCCCGTCCCCCCGTGTTAAGTCGCCGCCACTGCCGTTGGGGGATAGTTTAGCGGTAGAACTCCCGGCTCTGACCCGGGCAGCCTTGGTTCGAATCCAGGTCCCCCAGCCAGCCTTCCAGGCCGTCCGCACATCAGGGGCGACCGACGGGTCGCCACCATATCTTTAGGCCGACCCGGTTGAGGGCCGTCATGCTCGCGAGGGCGTTCCTATACCCGGAGGGGGCAGAATCCACCTTGCCGATGCACACCCAGCCCAGGTAGTCGGCGATACTGGTTGGGCTGTGACGGTACGCGGCGCGGTTCGCGTTCAGCTTGCTGTAGGCTCGCAACCTGGCGGTGGTGATGCCGAAGGCCCCGCACCTTACCAGAATGAGTACGACGTTAGGGTTCTCGCCTATAACCTTGTCGATAACGTCGGCAACCTTGCCCGGCACCGGTTGGGCTTCCGTGGTCCCCAATTCCCAGCGTGCTAGGGTCCCTGCAATGTAGTCGGGCGCGCGTATTAGGTCGTCGAACCACGCGCCGCGCCAATCTCCGGCATCCGGGTCAGTGGCATGGCTCAGCAGGACCCGGTTCCCGCCCACGCCTTCCATCCGGCAGAGGGCGTGGAAGTTGTTGAACGTCATATCGTACACGATGCCATCGAATGCCGTCGTCATGGCGTCGCGGTCAAATACCCACATGATCATCTCCGGCCTGGAGTGCCGCGCGATGAGCATCGCCAACCAACCGGCAACGGCGGCCAGAAAGACGATGTTGTGCAGGAGTGCGAAGTTGAAATTGCGCGCCTTCGCCCGTTGGATCAGAGCCTCAATCTTGCGAACCAAGGCCGGCTTCGAAGGCATCTCCGGCAAGCCGCGCAGATGGTCGAGCAGGTCGGCCAGCGCCTCCTGGGCGTCCTCTCTGGAACCGAGTCCATGCCTATCCCTGGTTGGCAAGAAGCAGAAATGGAACCTGCTCCGGTCGGCGAGGAACGCCGCCGCTGCCGCCTGAAGCCGCCGTACCCGCTTCATGTCGGCGGGAATGGCCTGACGGCTCTTCGCGAGGAGCTCCGAGAAGTCATCCAGCTCGTATGGTTGGATGGTGAAAGCGAACGCGTCGTTCACACGCTCGGCGCCCGTCAGCACGAAGTCCGCCGCGATCACCCACTTAGTCGCCGACCTACCGCTGAGGTAGGCGCGGACTCCTATCTCCGCGTCGAACTCGAAAGCATCCTTGAGCGCCTGGTGGATGGCTCCAGCGAACAGCAAGCCTCAACCTCCTCTGCGAACACAGGGCAAAGATTACCTCCCGGGAACGGTCCTGGAGCAATAAGGCGAAAGGTGTCCGCCTCACTCGCCCCCAAAGGACACCGAAAAACACCGCCTTGACCACCTCAGCCGGGGTGTCACACATTGGTCCCACATTCACCCGCTGGACGACGATTTATATTTATTTTCAGAGAGATATGGGATCCTCTAGGTCCCCCAGCCAGCCCCATTCCATCAGCATGATGTGGACCGATGGCATGGCCCGACCCGCGCGAGGGCCGCTCATCCGGTGGCTGCTGGCCTACGGCACGTTCAGCGTGCCGCAGGCCGCGGGGCCGATCGCCTTCACGCTGCTGGCGGTGCCGCTGACCGGCGATCCGCGCGACGGGGCCGCGCTGGTGCTGGCGATCACCATCGCGCAGGTGATCGGCGCGGTCCCGGTGGCGCGGCTCGGACATCGCGCCAACGCGGTGACCTTCCTGAAGCTGCTGGTCGCCTTCCGCGCCCTGGCGCTGTTCGCCGTGGGGATTCTCGCGGCCTTCCGCGCGCCCTTCGCCCTGCTTCTCGTCGCGGCGGCGATGGCCGGTCTGGTCAACGGCGCGGCGTTCGGCTACCTGCGATCCATCCTCAACCACCTCGTCGCGCCATCCCAGCTGCCGCGCGCCCTGGGCCTGGCGGCGGCGCTGAGCGAATTCACCTTCGTCGCCGCGCCGGTGGCGGCGGCGCAGCTGGGAACGATCGATCCCGTGCTGGGGCTGCTGGCGCTGACCGCGCTCGGCACCGCCTCCGTGGTGCTGGTGCCGCGCCTGCCGGATGCGACGGTGCCCCGGCCGGCCGCCGGTCATCCGGGTCTGTTCTCCGGGCCGGTTCTGCTGTGGCTGGGCTGCACGCTGGCCAACAGCGCGGTGGTCTCGTCGATCGAGATCGGGTCGGTGTCGCTCGCCCTGCGCTACGGGTTCGCGCCGTCGGACGCGTTCGTCTTCACCGTGGCGCTGTGCGTGGCGTCGGTGGGCGGCGGCATCTGGGTCAGCGCGCGGAACCGCATCCCCGCCCGCGCCACGGTTCTCGGCTATTTCCTGCTGATGAGCCTGGGGGCGGCGCTGGTGGCGCTCGATCTGTCGGCATCGGCCACGCTGGTGGGCGCGGTCATCGTCGGATGCGCGCTCACGCCGCTGGCCACCTACTACTCGCTGATGCTCGACGCGCTGGCGCCGGCGCACCGCAAGGCCGAGGTGTTCGCCCTCTCGCGCACCGCCAACTCCCTCGGCATCATCCTGACGAGCGCGATCCTGACCCTCACCTCGCTCACCGTCGCGCAGATCGTCTGCGCGGTCCTTATTTCCATGGCCACGATCATCGTCGGCATCGTCTCGCGCGCGGAGCGGGCGGCACGCGGCTGATGCGGCCGTCCGGATCAATCGGCGTTGCTGCAATCGTCCTGCACGACGAGCCAGAGCAGGAACACCGCGAGGGTCTCCGGCAGGATCAGGCCGGTCTCCAGGCCGACGCCGCGGGGGATGGGCGTGGGGAGCAGGCGAGGTTTCAGCCATCGGATCTCGCCGAGCACGGTGCGGTCGGCCGCGCGTTCGAGGGCGAACAGGCCGCCGAAGGTGGATCGTCGCAGGCGGAGGGGCTGGGTGGCGTCGTCCGGCTCGGTGAGCCAGGTCTTGCCGCTTTCCCACAGCGCGGCATGCAGGTCGCGGCCGTCCGACCGCATCGCCCAGCGGGAAGGCACGTAGGTCCAATGGGCTTTTCCCGTGATCTGGACACGGGATCCGTAGGCGCGGCCGCGCAGCTCGATCCGGGTTTCGCCATCCGTGAGCGATTTGCCGGGGATGTCCACCCGGCCGATGGGTTCGTCGTCGTGGCAGATGGCGTAAGCGATGCCGCCCTGCCAGAAGGAGGGGTGTTTCACCTCGGTGGCACGAAAGGTGAGCATGGGCCGCTCCCCCGCTTGAGGGTCGGTCGGGATAGGCGAGGCGCCATCATAGCGGGGCTGCCGTGGCCGCCATAGGCCGGCGTTGCCGGGGGGCGGCGGTGCGGCCGAGGCCTTCAAAAAAAAATTTCCGCGTGATGCGTTTTTGTGCTTGCAACGGCGGGCGACATCCGGCATGAACGGCGGCATGTTCATGGAGCGTTCATCTTCCTTCAGGACAAGCCTCGGCGAAAACCTCGCCCAGTCCCTGGAGCACATACGAGTTCCGGCAAACCCCTCCGAAAATG
>CAMFLK010000096.1 GCA_945957135.1 uncultured Rhodospirillales bacterium | reverse complement strand
CAGCGACCATGCCCCCGGCGGCACGGCGATGGCCGTGCGGTAGCACACGCTGCGGCCCATGATCGGCACCCCCTCCGGCGCGACGAGATGCGCCGTCAGCTCTGCCGAGGCCGCGAGGGTCTGCGTCAGGAACGCCGGATCGAAGCTCGGCTGGGCGCGATGGATCCAGAACAGGTCATAGGTGATGCCCCAGGCATTGTAGAAATCCACCACGCCGGGATCGTCGAAGAACCAGCCCTGCTCCACGTAATGAGTCTTGAATTCCTCGTAGTTGGGCTGCGGGCCGAACGGCGCCTCTCCCAGATCGGCCAGGATGGCGTCGATGACCACGGGGAACAGCAGCCAGTTGTTGCGCACCGTCCGGCGCCCGTTCGCCTGGCGTAGCCAGCCGGCGATCTGGGCGCGTTCGGGCTTGCTCAGCCGGTCCCATAGCTGCCGGCGGGTGAGCCACAGGGTGCGGGCGATGTCAGCGGCCTCGGCGATGCGCTGGTCGAAATCCTGCATGTCGCCCCAATAGCTCGGGGCCGCGCGATCGGTGCCGGCCAGCAGCCCCTTCCGCAGCACGGCGACGAGATCGGCCGCGCCAGGCCCGGTCCCCAGCACGTCGCCACGCCCCGAGCCGATCCACGCCGCCAGCAGCGGCGCGGTGCGGGCGAACCCTTCCAGCCCGTTCATCCGGTAGCCCGCCGTGCTGCCCGCGCCGGCGTAGTTCACCCGCTCGCCGCTGGCCGACACATGGCGAAGGAAGCCCTGGATGAAATAGCCCGCCAGCGCGTCGAAGCGCGCCTGCGCATCGCCGGGGCCGAGCAGGACAGCGGTCACCGCCGCTTCGTCGGGGCCGGGCCGGGCGGACATCGGCACGAAACGATCCCACCCCTCCACGCCTTGGGCGCGCGACCGCACCAGCGCGACCCCGCCCGCCAGAAACAGCAAGGCCACCGCCGCCGCCACGGCGGACCGAACCCTCCACGGGTGTGCGGTCATGGCAGCAATTCGGGTCGATATTCGAAATGCATCGTGTCGTAGTGCGACCAGCGCCCTCCCCAGATGAAGCCGTGCCGCTCGAAGATATCCACGATCTCCGCCGGCATGCGATTGATGAAGCCCGCGCCGCGGCGCCAGGCCCAGTAGTCGCTGAATTTCGTGTTCAGGTCGATCGCCGCCCCCCGCCCGTGCATGCTGGGCTGGCCGGTATCGGCCACGGCGCGGCAGTTGTAGGTGCCGGCGCTGGGAAAGGCGTAGCGGCGCAGCTCCGCCGGCAGCGCCTCCAGCTCCTCGGAAATCGCCGCGAGCTTGCGGTCCACGCCGTTGACCGTGGTGACCTCCAGCGCGTGCCCCCAGCTTTTCGCCATCCACACCACCCGCGCGAGGCGCGGCGCCGTGCCGCCGAGCAGGCAGTCGCCGTACATATGGTCGAAGAAGGCACGGTTGCGGATGCGGCCGGGGTCATCGTCCGGGGCCGGCGGACGGATGGGGGCACCCACCGGATAGGGCATGGCGAGCTGGTCGAGGATCGAGCCGCCGCGGATCAGCTCGGCCAGGCTCCAGCCTGGATGCGCCGGGCCGAGCTTCATGCGCGTGCCGTCGCGCCAGACCAGCGTGTCGCCCTCGATGGCCGCGAGCTGCTCCGGATAGGCGCGCAGCAGCACGGCGGGGTCGGCGGCGCGCGCGGCGAACGGCCACGGCGCCAGTAGGACAAGCGGGGCCAGCAGGGTCAGGAACCGCCTCACGACAGCGCCCCCGCGATTGCGTCGCCCACCGCCCGGCGCAGAGCCAGGATGCCGCTGTCGCGATGGCGGGTGGGGTGCACCCGGTTGGTCAGCAAGGTCCAGCACCAGCCGCTGGCGAAGTCGATCCATAGCGCCGTGCCGGTGAAGCCGGTATGGCCGATCACCCCGGCGCCGCAGCGGTCGCCGCCGAACCAGCCGTCATGCCGGGCGATCCAGCCCAGCGTGCGATCGCCGGCCTGCCGCGTGCGCAGCCCCTCGACGGCGTCGGCCGGCAGCACCTCGCCGCGCAACAGGCCCAGGGCGAAATCGAGCACGCCGTCCGCCGTGCCGAACAGCCCGGCATGGCCGGCGGCGCCGCCGAGGGCGAAGGCGTTCTCGTCATGCACCTCGCCCCGCATCACCCGGCCGCGCCAAGTGCAGCGCTCGGTGGCGGCGCAGCGGCCCGGGTCCGGGGAGAAGCTCAGCCCGGGCGGCAGGGACTGGTCGATCAGCGCCGCGCCGGTCAGCCGTTCGATGGCGATGCCCAGCAGCATGAAGTTGATGTCCGAATAGCAGGGCGGCCCGGCGCGCCATTCCCGTTGCAGGATGAAGGCGCGCAGCGTCACCGGATCCTGGCCGTATGTATAGAGCGGTTCCACGCCGGGCAGATGGGTCTGGTGGGCGAGGCACTGGCGGAAGGTCAGCCGCCGCTCGGCCGCGTCCATGTCGTATTGCCGCAGGTCGGGGATGGCCGTGGTGAGCGGCTCGTCGAGCCCGATCCGCCCTTCCCCCACCAGCCGCAGGATTGCCGTGGTGGTGAAGATGACCTTGGTCAGCGAGGCGAGGTCGAACCAGCTGGTCTCGGCCATCGGCACGGGCACGGGCTCGCGCTGGGCCAGCCCGGCCGCGCGCAGCACCCGCGCACCTGAGACATGGGCGAGGCCGAGCACCGCGCCGGGAATGTCACCCCGCGCCGCCAGGGCGGCGGCCGGGGCAAACCCGCCTTCCGCGATCGCGGCGGCGAAGTCAGGCGTTTCGGAGGCGGGCTGTCCCATTTTTGAAACTTCCTTCGGTATTTCCAATACAATCGGCAATCGAGTTTCGCCGAATGCGTGTATATCGATCCGTAATACGACTGCAATTCCTGACGCGCTTCGGCTTTCATTGCGCAAGCACGAATTTTCGCCGTGTTTTGTTGCGAAGATGCGCTTGACATTTTCGTGATCGCCGGGAAGAACGAATACTTCAGCGGAGGAGCGGGCATCGCCGACACGTCCGCGACAGCGCAAGGGACGGCGGATGATTGCCAAAACGGCAGGTTTTACCTTGGGGTTTCCCGACCCACCCGTATCGGGCACGGGGTGCGACGGGATCCGGCCGGCATATCGCGGCACCCGTCCAGTTTAGTTTGAAATAGCAATGAATTATCACGCCGTGATCCCGATGAGCGGGTTGCGCAAAATAATTCGGCATGGCTTGGCGTATTCATCTTTCGTCAAAGGAACATCCCTAAATTGAGACGAGAGGAAAAAAGAAACCTCGTATCGAGCAAATCGGGACAAGGCGCTCCGCCGTCCCTGTGTTCCCGTGACATATCGGCGAAGCGCCCGCATCCGGGGGTTTTGCCGCTCAGCAGCGAGCTCATTGAAGCATGTCCACCACCCCTCTCGCGGCCGGCCTGACCTCCAACACCACCAATCTGGTCAGCGTTGACCAGCCCGCCGCCGGCGGCTCGATCCTCACCGTCGGCGACGGCATGATGTTCGCCACCCTCGGCCAAGCCATCGCCGCGGCGCATGACAACGACGTCATCGCCATCAAGGCCGGCACTTATGTCGACAACCAGACCGACGCCTACAAGAACATCGTGCTGGCCAAGAACGTGACCATCGAAGGCATGGGCGGCATGGTCCATATCGTCGAGGGGGTGAACAAGAACGGCAAGGCGATCATCGTCGGCACCGCCGGCCTGACCCTGAAGAACATCGAACTCTCCGGCGCATCCACCGGCCTGATCGACGGCAACCTCGCCGGCGTGCGCGCCGATACCGGCAACCTCACGCTCATCAACACCTACATCCACGACAACCAGGCCGGCGTGATGGGCGGCTCGGCCGGTGGCGTCTTCACGATCGATCATAGCGAGATCGCCGACAACGGCTCCGGCTCCGGCTACACGCACAACATCTATGTCGGCAATGTCGACAAGCTGACCATCACCAACAGCTACATCCACGGCTCCAAGATCGGCCATGAGATCAAGAGCCGCGCGGCGACCACGATCATCGAAAACAACGTCATCGCCGACGGCGCGACGGGCACCGCCAGCTATGTGATCGATATCCCCAACGCGGGTGTTGCCGTCATTTCCAACAACATCATCGAGAAGGGGCCGCTCGCCGCCAATTTCGCGATGATCCACTACGGCGGCGAGACCCAGTTCTCCTGGCCGACCAACAGCCTGACGATCACCGGCAACACGATGATCAACGACGACCCGACCGGTGTCGGCGTTTACAACCAGTCCACCGTCAACCGCATCAGCGTCACCGCGCAGGTCCAGGGCAACACGATCTACGGCCTGGCCTCGAACAAGCTGTCGCTGGGCGCCGCCAATTTCACCGGCAACACCATGGCCACGACGGCCCCCGCCGTTCCCACCACCTCGCCCTGGGCCTCCGCCTCCACGGCGGTGCTGAACAACACCAGCTTCACGGTGAACCTCACCAGCAGCACCTCCAAGGATGGCCAGGCCATCACCGGCGGCAACTACCAGCTCACCGTCAACGACAGCTTCGGCAACATCATCAACAGCGGCAGCGGGCGCGGCATCACCGTCGTGGAAACCGGTACCGGCGCCAAGATCACCACCCAGGCCGGCACATCCAACTCGCTCTATATCGGCGGCAGCCGCAACACGGCGACCAGCGCGGGCAATGACCAGCTCTACGTGAGCGGAGTGTACCAGACGATCATCCTGACGGGGAAATCCAACGTCCAGGTTGCGGCGCAGTCCACCAACACCTTTTCCATCAGCGGCACTGTCACGATGACCGATGCCGGCGGCGGCACCGTCAATTTGCTGACCGGCGGCACCGCCGCGATCACCGCCACCACCGCCAACATCATCGTCAACAAGGCAGCCGGCAGCAGCCTGACGCTTGCCCAGAAGGGCTCCGCGGAAACGGCGACCGTCTCGCTCACTGGCGGCGCGGCCACGGTCAACGGCGCCTTCGCCAACAGCGGCGCGAAGGGGACCATCGCGGTCACCACCACCGCGGGGGCGTCCGACCAGATCGTGTTCGGCAGCGGCACCGCCACCGCGACGGTCAAGAGCTACGGCACCGACACAATCACCGCCGGCGCGGGACCGGTGACGGTGACGGGCTATGGCGGCGCCGGCAGCGGCTTCACCTTCTACGGCGGAGCGGGCATCGCGACCATCACCACCGCCGCGGGTGCCACCGACAAGGTGATCTTCGGTAGCGGCGGCGGCAGCATCAAGAGTCTCGGCACAGATACCATTACCGGCGGGGCGGGCGCTGTCACCGTCACCGGTGCCGGCGCCGCGGGCAGCGGGTTCAACTTCACCGCGGGCACCGGGGCGGCCACGGTCACCACCGCCGCGGGGGCGACCGACCGCATCGCCTTCGGTAGCGGCGGCGGCAGCATCCGCAGCTTCGGCACCGACACCATCACCGCCGGCACGGGCAACGTCACGATCACCGGCGCCGGCGGGGCGGGCAGCGGCTTCACCTTCACCGCGGGCAGCGGCACCGCCACCGTCACCACCGCCGCCGGCGCCACCGATCGCGTCACCTTCGGGGCGGCGGGCGGCACCATGCGCAGCTACGGCACCGACACCATCGCCGGCGGATCGGGCAACGTCACCGTCACCGGCGTCGGCGGGGCGGGCAGCGGCTTCACCTTCACGGCGGGCACCGGCACCGCCACCCTCACCACCGCGGCCGGCGCCACCGATCGCGTCACCTTCGGAGCCGCCGGCGGCACCATCCGCAGCTACGGCACCGACACCGTCACCGGCGGATCGGGTGCGGTCACCGCGACGGCTGCGGGGGATTCCGACAGCCGGATGACCTTCATCGGCGGCGCCGGGGCGGCCAGCATCGTCGGCGGGGCGGGCAGCCTGACGGCGACGGCCGGCAGCGGCGCGCTGACGGTGCAGTTCGGCTCCGGCACCGCCAACGTGCAGGCCGGCGCCGGGGCGGACCTGTTCAAGTTCCTCAGCGGCAAGGGCGGCGGCACCGACATCATCACCGGCTACCAGGTCGGCGTGGACCACCTCTCGTTCTCCGGCGTCAGCGTCGCGTCGCAGTCGGTCGCCAACGGCTCGCTGAACCTGGTGCTGTCCGACAACACCCATGTCACGCTGGTGGGCGTCACCCAGTACTGAGCCGCGCGGCGCAGGGCCGGCCGGGGCGGCATCACCGCTCCGGCCGGTCCTCGCATCACACCGCCGCCGCCGCCGCGCGCCAATCGCTCGGCGTCACCCCGGCCCAGCGCTGGAAGGCATGGGTGAACACGCTGCCATCGGCATAGCCCAGAGCGATGGCGATGTCGGTGATCGCCAGCCGGGTGGTGGTCAGCAACTGCCGCGCCACCTCGAAGCGCGCGCCGTTGAGCACCTCGCGAAAGCTCGTCCCTTCCTGGTTCAGCCGGCGGTTCAGCGTGCGCGGATGCATGGAAAGCTGCGCGGCCGCCATGTCCACGCTCGGCGTGCCCAGCACCACCATCGGCCGCAGCAGCCGCAGCAGCTGGGTCCGCAGGTCGGGCTCGGCGATCAGCCAGTAGTGCCGCACCCGCTCCTGCAACTGCGACCGCAACACCGGGTCGGCGGTGCGCACCGGCTTCTGCAGCAGGCTGGTGGAGAACGTCACCGCCGTCTGCTCCGCGTCGAAGCGCGGACGCACGCCCAGCAGCTTGTGATAGGGGCGCGGATCCGCCGGCGCCGCGTGGGCGAGCATCGCCTCGTCCGGCGCCACCTCCGCCAACTCGCGCAACAAGCCGAACGCCACCGCCAAGGCCCCATCGATGAACTGGCTGAGCCCGGGCACGCCGGGCTGGAAGATCGCGTAGCCGAGCACCGCCGTATCGCCGAACGCCAGCAGATAGGGCACGCCGCCCCGCACGAAGCGATGCTGGTTGCCCACGAAATCCAACAAAGCTCCGCCCAGCGTCGGTGCGCTGCCCATCAGCTGCCCGATCGCACCGAAATTGGCCAGCGTCGTGCGCGTGCCGATCAGCAGGCCGAAATGGGCGCAGCCGGTCCGCTCGACGCAGATCTGCAGAAGGTGCCCGACGGAGACGAAGGGAACCGTGCCATCGGGATCGTCCAGCGCCCCCGCCGCCAATCCCGCCTCGGCCAACACGCCCGCGGGATCGACGCCGAACTCGCGCAGCAAGGGCGGTATGCCCATGATCTGGCCCACACGCTGCTGCCCGCCTGTCACCTTCCGCACTCCCTGCCCGCGCGGGCGAAAAGGATCATGCGGCCGCCGTCCGATCAAGCCGGCGCGCGACGTGGCCCCGCTGCCACAGCCTGTTGCCCGTACCGGCGCCACGCGCGGGAAACATTGAACTGCCGGCCCGGAGGCCTCACCTTGCATGCATGGGCAGAAACGCAATGCGCGGAAATGAGCGTTGGGCGGTCAGGGTGATGGCCGCCCTGCCGCTGCTGGCCTGTCCCGGCTTCGCCCTGTCCGCCGCCCCCACCGTGATCAGCGGCCCGATGCCGCGCTTGGCCACCGTGCCCTCCGGGCCGTCAGCCAACTACGAACCCGCCCCCGTCCCCAACCCCGACATCGCAGCCCCCCGCCCACGCACCGATGGCGCCGCCAGCTTCGAGCCCAGCCTGACCAACCGCGTGCCGCCCAGCGCGCGCCCGGATGTCGGCGCCTATTCCAGCGAGTTGGAACGGCGCAGCCGGACCAGCACCGCCATCGGCAACGTGCTCGCCCCCAGCCTCAATCTGCGGGTGCCTCTGGACTGGAATTCGCCTCCCTCGCCAAAATAGGCGGATTTCCCGGGAGGAGGGGCGGAATGACCGGCTCACAGGGCGTGCCTGCCAAAATGCCGCGCAAGGAATACGAGCACCGGCTGGAAGTGCTGCATGGCGACCTCGTGCGACTCCAGCAATGGGTGGTGCACAAGGGCCTGAAGGTCTGCATCGTCTTCGAGGGGCGCGACGGCGCGGGCAAGGGCGGCGCCATCAAGGCGCTCACCGAGCGGGTCAGCCCGCGCGTGTTCCGCGTCGTCGCCCTGCCCGCCCCCACCGAGCGCGAAAAGACGCAGATGTACGCCCAGCGCTACCTGCCGCTGCTGCCCGCCGCCGGCGAGGTCGTGATCTTCGACCGCTCCTGGTACAACCGTGCCGGCGTGGAACGCGTGATGGGCTTCTGCACCGAAATCCAGGCCAAGGAGTTCCTGCACCAGCTGCCGGGCATGGAACGCGCGATCACCGAATCCGGCGTGATCCTGCTGAAATACTGGCTCGAGGTCAGCGAGGACGAGCAGACCCGCCGCCTCAAGGCCCGCATCGACGACCCGCGCAAGGTCTGGAAACTGTCGCCGATGGACCTGAAATCATACAGCCACTGGTACGACTACTCGCGCGCCCGCGACGAGATGTTCCAGGACACCGACACACCCTGGGCGCCCTGGTACGTGGTGCCCTCCGACGACAAGCGCCGGGCCCGCATCAACGTGATCCACCACATCCTCGCCTCCATCCCCCACGAGAAGATCAAGCACGAGAAGGTCAAGCTGCCGAAACGCCAGAAGCCCGGCGGCTACCGGGAACCGTCACGGCCGCTGAAAATCATTCCGGACGTATCGGGCGAGCCGGAAACGTAAATCCTACGGCGCCGGCGTTTTCCGCGTGTAGTCCATCACCGTGTAGCTGCCGCCCTGGTAGCGTTCCTGCACCGGGTTGTCGCTCACCTTGCCCTGCATCTGCGCGGCGAAAGGGTCGGCGGAATCCTGGGGCAGCCAGCCGATCGCCTCGCGGCTGTCGTGGCCCCAATAGGTGCGGCTGTTGTTGGAGGCGCCCCAGATGACGCAATGGCCGGTCTTTTCGGCCAGCGTCGCGCGCATGCACAGGCGGGTGAGGTCGGCGTAGGACAGCCAGGTCGAGAGCATCCGCGCGTCCGCCACTTCCGGGAAGCAGGAGCCGATGCGCACGTTCACGTTCTCCACCCCGTGCTTGTACCAGTAGAGCCGGCCCATCAGTTCGCCATAGGCCTTGGACAGGCCGTAGAACCCGTCGGGGCGGAATTCGCAGTCGTCGTCGAGCTTGGTGCTGCGCTCGTGGAAGCCGATGGAGTGGTTGGAGGAGGCGAACAGCACCCGCGCCCCCTCGCGCCGCGCCGCCTCGTAGATGTGGTGCAGGCCGCGGATGTTGGGGCCGAGCACCGTCTCGAACGGGTGCTCGGTGGAGACGCCGCCGAAATGCAGGATCATGCCGCAGCCTTCGGCCAGGCGCAGGATGGTCATCCCGTCGTTGAGGTCGGCGCGCACGAAGCGGCAGCCGGGTGGCACAGGGTCCGGGAACGGCGCGATATCCGTCAGCACCAGCGTCCAGCCGGCGGCGGCGAGGTCCTTGGCGAGCGAGCGGCCGAGATTGCCGGAGGCGCCGGTCAGCAGCACCGGCTTGGCGGGGATATTCTCGGACATCGGCGTCGCTCCCTGGGCGTGATCGGCGCAAGAGGGCATTCCCGCGCGAATTGGTCAACGGCTTGCCCGGTTGGGGCGCGCGGGGCAGGTTTGGGGCATGCACACGCTCACCGAACTCTCCGCCGCCCTGGCCGATGGACGCACCACCTCGCGCGCATTGGTCGAGGGCTGTCTCGAACGCATCGCCGATCCCGCCGGCGAGGGCGGGCGCGCCTTCCTCCGCGTCGATGCCGAGGCCGCGCGCGCCCAGGCGGATGCCATGGACAGGTTGCGCCGCGCCGGGCGCGCGCCGGGGCCGCTCGCCGGCATTCCCTTCAGCGTGAAGGACCTGGCCGACATCGCCGGCCAGGTGACGGCCGCCGGCTCCGTCGTGCTGAACGACGCCACGCCGGCCGCCGCCCATGCCCCGGTGGTGGCGCGCATCCTCGCCGCCGGGCTGGTGCTGATGGGGCGGACCAACATGACGGAGTTCGCCTTTTCCGGCCTCGGCATCAACCCGCATCACGGCACGCCCGCGAGCCCCTGGGACCGGGCGAGCCGGCGCATCCCCGGCGGCTCGTCATCCGGCGCCGCCGTGTCGGTGGCCGACGGCATGGCGTTCGGCGCGCTGGGCACGGATACCGGCGGCTCCTGCCGCATCCCCGCGGCGATGTGCGGCATCACCGGATACAAGCCCACGGCGCGGCGCGTGCCCATCGCGGGCATTGTGCCGCTGGCGCCGACGCTCGATTCGGTGGGGCCGCTGGCCAATTCGGTGGCGTGCTGCGCGACGCTGGACGCGGTGTTCGCGGGTGCGGCGCCTATCACTCTGGAGGCGTTGCCGCTCGCCGGGCTGCGCCTCGCCGTGCCCCAGAACATGATGCTGGACGATCTCGACGCCACGGTCGCCGCCACGTTCGCGGCGGCGCTGGCCAAGCTCGCGGCTTCCGGGGCGCATATCCTGCCCGTGCGCTTCGCGGCCCTCGATGCCATCGGCCCGGCCCATACCGCCGGCACCTTCGCCGCCGCCGAGGCCTGGGCCTGGCATCGCGGCCTGATCGCCGAGAAGGCGGCGGGCTACGATCCGCGCGTGCTCTCGCGCATCCAGCGCGGCCAGGCGATGGCGGCGGCCGACTACGTGGCGCTGCACGAGGCCCGGGCGCGCATCGTCGCCCAATTCAACGCGGAGACGGCGCCCTACGACGCGCTGGTGATGCCCACCTGCCCTCTGGTGCCGCCGCCCATCACCGCATTGGAGGACGAGGCCGCGTACAACCGGGTGAACCTGCTGCAGTTGCGCAACACCACGGCCGGCAATTTCCTCGATCGCTGCGCCATCAGCCTGCCCTGCCAGCGCCAAGGCGGGGCGCCGGTGGGATTGATGCTGATGGGTGAAACCATGGGCGATGCTCGGTTGTTACGCATCGCGGCCGGCGTGGAGGCCACGCTGGCCGGTTGAGTCCCCATAAGGAGAAACCGGATGCGTTGGACCATCGCCGCGATGCTGCTTCCCCTCGCCCTCGGCGGTTGCCTGAGCTTCAGCAGCGGCAGCCCGCCGCCGCCCGCCCAGAACACGGTGGTTGTGCCGTCGGGCGCCACCGTCGTCTGCTCCAATGGGCAGGCGCCGCCCTGCCCGTAGCATAGATCGGCCCAGTCTTCTTCGAGGATGGCGCCGTGCTCGGTGTCGTCAAGGCACGCTTCGCTCAAGGGCCTTGACGACTCCTGCGCGCGACGCCTTGCGGGTGGAAGGCCAGGGCAAAGAAACGGCCCTTTTCAGCCGAACAAAGAAACGCGAAAGGGCTCACTCCCCCTCCTTCTTCGCATGCCGCCACAACGCAAGCACAATCGCAAGAAGCGAAGGAACCCGCTCTAATCCGCCGCGTCGGCCAGTTCCGATTCCTTCTTCGCGGCCGGCTTCTCGTGGCGGATCTTCTCCAGCGCCTGCTGCACGTGGCGGCTGAACACGTATTCGGCCGGGCGCTGCTTATCGAGCGGGATGTCCGGCGCCATCGGCCCTTCGGTGCGGATGCCCTGCATCTCCACCTTCAAGGCCGCGATCGGGTTGCGGATGGCGTGGGCGACGGCGGTGGCCTCGTAGCCGCAATGCACCATGCAGTCGGCGCATTTCTCGTAATTCCCCGTGCCGTACGAATCCCAGTCGGTGCCTTCCATCAACTCCTTGAAGGTCTTCACGTAGCCCTCGCCCACCAGATAGCAGGGGCGCTGCCAGCCGAAATAGGTGCGCGTCGGGTTGCCCCAGGGCGTGCAGTGATAGGTCTGGTTCCCCGCCAGGAAATCGAGGAACAGGGAGGACTGGTTGAACTGCCAGCGCTTGCGCTTCGGATTGGCCTTCTGCTTGGCCTTCTCCCGCGCGAAGATGCCGCGGAACAGGTTCTTGGTGCCTTGCCGGTTCAGGAAGTGCTGCTGGTCCGGCGCCCGCTCATAGGCATAGCCGGGCGAGACGGAGATGCCGTCCACCCCCATCTCCATCACGTCGTCGAAGAAATCGGCCATCCGTTCGGGGTCGGCGTTGTTGAACAGCGTGGCGTTGATGATGGTGCGGAAGCCGGCCGCCTTGGCCTTGGCGATGGCCGCCACCGCGCGGTCATACACGCCGGCCTGGCAGACGGAGCGGTCGTGGTCCTCGCGGTCGCCGTCCAGATGCACGGACCAGGAGAAGAACTTGTTGGGCTGGAACAGGGCCAGCTTCTTCTCCAGCAGCAGCGCGTTGGTGCAGACGATGACGTATTTCTTGCGCGCGATGATGCCGCGCACGACTTCGTCGATTTCCTTGTGCAGCAGCGGCTCGCCCCCGGCGATCACCACCACCGGCGCGCCGCACTCGTCCACCGCCTCCAGGCATTCGGCGACGGAGAGGCGCTGGTTCAGGATTTCCGCGGGATAGTCGATCTTGCCGCAGCCGGCGCAGGCCAGGTTGCAGCGGAACAACGGTTCCAGCATCAGCACCAGCGGGTAGCGCTTGCGGCCGATCAGGTGCTGCTTCACCACATAGGCGCCCACGCGCAAAGCCTGGTGCAGGGGAATGGCCATTCGGATGGTCCTTCGGTGAACGCGACGTCGCATTCGCGTATTGGCAGCCGGGCCGGTCCGTGTCAATCAGAAGCATATGAGCCTGCCCGCCCAGAAACCCGCCCGCCGCGCCCCGGTGCAGGAACGCAGCCAGGAGACGGTGAGCCGCATCCTCGCCGCCGCCGGCGCGCTGCTGGCGCGCGGCCAGGCCGTGGAGGCGCTGACCACGGCGCAGATCGCCGCCGCCGCCGGGCTGTCGGTGGGGGGGCTGTACCGGTTCTTTCCGGACAAGCAGGCGATCGTCGATGCCATCGCGCTGCGCCACATGGAGCTGTTCCAGAACGGGCTGGCGGCGCGGCTGATGCTGGCCATCCCCGACTCGCCGCGCGACTTCCTGCATGCGGTGATCGACGCCTTCGTCGCTTATCTCGACGCCAATCCGGATTTCCGCACCGTCGCCTTCGGCGCGCCGGGCGGCGGCCGCTATGTCAGCCGCCCCACCCGCGAGGCCTATGCCGAGCACGACGTGGTGGCGCTGGTGCAGGAATTCGTCACCGAGATGTTCGGCCTTGAGGCGACGGAGGATTTCGCCTTCCGCCTGCGCCTGGCCATCGAAATGGGCGACCGGCTGCTGGCCTTCGCGGTGGAGCAGACCGACCCCGCCGAGCGCGCGCGGGTGGTGGCGGAGGCGCGGCGGGTTCTCGGCGAGTACCTGTTCCCCGGTTGAGGTCGCGCGCCGGGTCGGCCGGCGGCGGCGCGCCAAAGCAAGGCTTGTTTTTCCCGCAACTGTGGCTTGCGGGTGACAGTCGCGCGGGTCCTGCGTGTCCTTTTATAACCGGACCATGAACGCGCCCGTCCTCCCCGTCGTCCCCCGCCCGTCCACGCCGTTGCTGGACCGTGTGCATGTGCCGGCGGATCTGCGGAACTTTTCTTTGGAGC
>CAMFLK010000095.1 GCA_945957135.1 uncultured Rhodospirillales bacterium | reverse complement strand
ACCGAGGAATAGGCGATCAGCTTCTTCATGTCGGTCTGTGCCAGCGCCACCAGCGCCGTGTAGATCACCGCCACCACCGACAGCGTGTAGATCAGCGGCGCGAAATGGGCGGAGGCGACGGGCAGCATCGGCACGGAGAAGCGCAGGAAGCCGTACGCCCCCATCTTCAGCAGCACGCCGGCGAGGATGACGGAGCCGGCGGTGGGTGCCTCCACATGCGCGTCCGGCAGCCAGGTGTGCACCGGCCACATCGGCACCTTCACCGCGAAGGAGGCGAGGAAAGCGAGGAACAGCCAGGTCTGCATCGCGGGCGCGAACTGGGTGTTGAGCAGCCTCTCGATATCCGTGGTGCCCGCCGCGTACCACATCGCCAGCAGCGCCAGCAGCATCAGCACCGAGCCGGCCAGCGTGTAGAGGAAGAACTTGATGGAGGCATAGACGCGCCGCGGCCCGCCCCACACCCCGATGATCAGATACATCGGGATCAGCACGCCCTCGAAGAACATGTAGAACAGCACGAAGTCCAGCGCGCTGAACATGCCCACCATCATGGTTTCCAGCACCAGGAAGGCGATCATGAACTCGCGCACGCGGGTGTGGATCGCCTCCCAGGCGGAGAGGACGCAGATGGGGGTGAGCACCGTGGAGAGCAGCACGAACAGCACGGAAATGCCGTCCACGCCCATGCGGTAGCTGATCTTCCATTCCGGCAGCCAGTCCGCGTTCTCCACGAACTGGAAGCCGGGCTCGGACGTGTCGAAGCGGAACCACAGCACCAGCGACAGGGCCAGCACGATGAGGCTGGTCCACAGCGCCGCCCAGCGGGCGTTGCTGGCCACCGTCGCCTCGTCGCCGCGCACGCACATGATCACCACGGCGCCGACCAGCGGCAGGAAGGTCAGCAGCGAAAGCAGGGGGAAACCGACGGCGTTCATGATGTCACCGGAAAACCAGATAGATCGTGACGAGCAGAACCACGCCGATCAGCATGGCGAAGGCGTAGGTGGCGATCGAGCCGGTCTGCACCTTCACCACCTGGGCGGAGCCGTCGCTGGTCAGGCTGGCGAGGCCGTTGGGCACGCCGTCGATCAGGGTGGCGTCGCCCACCTGCCACAGCCCGCGGGCGAGGGCGATCAGCGGCTTGACGATGATGGCGTCGTACAGCTCGTCGAAATACCACTTGTTCAGCAGGAAGCGGTGGATGCCCCCGAAATTCGCCACCAGCCGCTCGGGGATGGAGGGGACGAACATGTAGAAGATGTAGGCGACGATGATGCCGGCGATGCCGACGATGCTGGGCGCGAGACCCACCCATCCCGGCAGGTGCTCCATCTCCTCCAGCACGTGGTTGGTCGGCGCGAGCTGGATGCTCTCGCCCCAGAACACTTCCCAGTTCTCGCCGATCAGCATGTGCTTCAGCAACATGCCCGCGAACACCGCGCCGATGGACAGCAGGATCAGCGGCACGGTCATCACCGGCGGACTTTCGTGGACGTGCTCCTCGGTGTGCGCGTCCATGCGCGGCTTGCCGTGGAAGGTCATGATGAGCAGGCGCCAGGAGTAGAAGGCGGTCAGCGCCGCGGCGATCAGCCCGCACCAGAACCCGTACAGCGCCGGGCCGGAATGCGCGGCGTAAGCGGCTTCCAGGATCGCGTCCTTCGAGTAGTAGCCGGCGAAGGGGAAGATGCCGCCGAGCGCGAGGCTGCCGATCCACATCACCGTGTAGGTGATGGGGATCTTCTTCCACAGCCCGCCCATCTTGCGCATGTCCTGCTCGCCGGACATGGCGTGGATCACCGAACCCGCGCTGAGGAACAGCAGCGCCTTGAAGAAGGCATGGGTCAGCAGGTGGAACACCGAGACCTGATAGGCGCCCACCCCGGCCGCGACGAACATGTAGCCGAGCTGCGAGCAGGTGGAATACGCGATCACCCGCTTGATGTCGTACTGCGCGCAGCCGATCGTCGCCGCGAACAGCGCGGTCGATCCGCCGATGATGGTGACGAAGGCGAGCGCGTACGGCGCGTAGTCCAGCAGCGGCGACATGCGCGCCATCAGGAATACGCCGGCGGTCACCATGGTCGCGGCGTGGATGAGGGCGGAAACCGGCGTCGGGCCCTCCATCGCGTCCGGCAGCCAGACATGCAGGCCCAGCTGGGCGGACTTGCCCATCGCACCGAGGAACAGCAGCACGCCGATCACCTCATAGGCGCGATACGTGCCGCCGAGCACGGTGTAGGTGGCATCCTGGTGCGCGCCGATCGCCTCGAAGATGGCGGTGAAGTCGATCGTGCCGAACAGGAAGAACACCAGCGCGATGCCCGTGGCGAAGAACAGGTCGCCCACGCGGTTGACGATGAACGCCTTCATCGCCGCGGCGCAGGCCGACGGGCGGTCGTACCAGTAGCCGATCAGCAGGTAGCTCGCGAGGCCGACGCCTTCCCAGCCGAAGAACAGCTGCAGCAGATTGTCCGCCGTCACCAGCATCAGCATGGCGAAGGTGAACAGCGAGAGGTAGCTGAAGAAGCGCCAGCACGTCTTCTCATGGCTCATGTAGCCGACGCTGTAGATATGGATCAGCGTCGCGACGGTGGTGACCATCGCCACCATCACGGCCGACAGCGCGTCGTAGCGCAGCGCCCAGTCCACGCGGAAATCGCCCACCTCCACCCAGCTGCCCAGCGAGACGGTGCCGGGATCGACGCCGTTGAAGGTGAGATCCACCCACGCGCCGACGCCACACATCGCGGCCAGGATCATCAGCAGGATGGTGACGGCCTGGGCCGCCCGGTCGCCGATGGCGCGGCCGAACAGGCCGGCGACGAGCGAGCCCAGCAGCGGCGCGAAGACCGCGACGGCGTACAGCATGCGCTCAGCCCTTCATCAGGTTCACGTCGTCAACCGCGATGGAGCCGCGGTTGCGGAAATACACGACGACGATGGCCAGCCCGATCGCCGCCTCCGCCGCCGCCACGGTCAGCACGAACATCGCCATGATCTGGCCGACCAGATCGCCCAGCGCGCCGGAGAAGGCGACGAGGTTGACGTTCACCGCGAGCAGGATCAGCTCGATCGACATCAGGATGACGATGACGTTCTTGCGGTTGAGGAAGATTCCGAAGATGCCCAGCACCAGCAGGATGGCGCTGACGGCGAGGTAGTGCCCGAGGCCCACGGCCATCATGTCAGTGCCCTCCGCCATGGCCGTGGGACTCGTGCGCGTCCCCGGCCGGTTCGGGTTCGTCCACCGGCGGACGCAGGATGCCGAGCTCGGCGACGCCGGCGCCCGTCTTCACCTCCATCATCACCAGCGTCTCGTGCGGGTGGCGGGCCACCTGGCGGGCGATCACCTGGTGGCGCGAGGTCTGGCGGTCGCGCAGCGTCAGCACGATGGCGCCGATCATCGCCACCAGCAGCACGAGGCCGGCGGCCTGGAACAGCAGGACGTAGTCGGTATAGAGCAGCTGGCCGAGCTGGCGGGTGTTGTCCACCGCCGGGTCGATCGGCGCCATGCGCAGCGAGGCCGCGCCCGGGGCGAATTTCCAGCCGCCCAGCACCAGCGCCAGCTCGACCAGCAGCACCAGCCCGACGGCGGCGCCGATCGGCGCGTAGCGCTGGAACCCCTCGCGCAGCTGCGAGAAGTTCACGTCCAGCATCATCACCACGAACAGGAACAGCACCGCGACGGCGCCGACATAGACGATGACCAGGATCATCGCCAGGAACTCCGCCCCGGCCAGCAGGAACAGCGCCGAGGCGTTGAAGAAGGCGAGGATGAGGAACAGCACCGCGTGCACCGGGTTGCGCGCGGTGACCACCATCACGGCGGAGACCAGCAGGATGGCGGCGAACAGGTAGAAGGCGAGGGCGGCGATCATGATGCGGGTGCCCTCAGCGATACGGCGCGTCGAGCTCGAGCCGGCGCGCCAGCTCCGGCTCCCACCGGTCGCCATTGGCCAGCAGCCGGTGCTTGTCGTACATCAGCTCCTCGCGCGTCTCCGTCGCGAATTCGAAGTTGGGGCCTTCGACGATGGCGTCCACCGGGCAGGCTTCCTCGCACAGGCCGCAATAGATGCACTTGGTCATGTCGATGTCGTAGCGCGTGGTGCGGCGGCTGCCGTCCTCGCGCGGTTCGGCCTCGATGGTGATAGCCTGGGCCGGGCACACCGCCTCGCACAGCTTGCAGGCGATGCAGCGCTCCTCGCCGTTGGGGTAGCGGCGCAGCGCGTGCTCGCCCTTGAAGCGCGGCGAGATCGGCCCCTTCTCGTACGGGTAGTTCAGCGTCGCCTTGGGCTTGAAGAAATAGCGCAGCGTCAGCGCCATGCCGCTGACCAGCTCCCCCAGCAGCAGGGCGCGGGCGGTGCGATCGAGAAAGGCCATCGCTCAGTTTCCTTTGCCGGTGTGGGGGTCAGGCATTGGGCAGCCAGCCGAAGGCCAGCAACACGCCGGCCACCAGCACCAGGTAGAACAGCGAGAAGGGCAGAAACACCTTCCAGCCCAGCCGCATCAGCTGGTCATAGCGGTAGCGCGGGAAGGTGGCGCGCACCCACAGGAACACGAACAGCACCGCGCAGATTTTCAGGAAGAACCACAGCGGCCCGGGCAGCCAGGTGAACGGCGCGATGCCGAACGGCGCCAGCCAGCCGCCGAGGAACAGGATGGTGGTCATCGCCGCCATCAGGATCATGTTGGCGTATTCGCCGAGGAAGAACAGCGCGAAGCTCATCGAGCTGTATTCCACGAAGAACCCGGCGACGATCTCGCTCTCGCCTTCCGGCAGGTCGAAGGGCGAGCGGTTGGTCTCGGCCAATGTCGAGATGAAGAAGATCACGAACATCGGGAACAGCGGCACCGCGAACCACAGCCGGGTCTGCGCGGTGACGATGTCGTTCAGGTTCAGGCTGCCGACGCACAGCAGCACCGTCACCATCACGAAGCCCATGGAGACCTCGTAGGACACCATCTGCGCGGCACTGCGCAGCGCCCCCATGAACGGGTATTTCGAGTTCGACGCCCAGCCCGCGATGATGATTCCATAGACGCCGAGCGAGGAAATCGCGAACAGGTAGAGCACGCCGACGTTGATGTCGGCGATCGCCCAGCCGTCGTTCACCGGGATCACCGCCCAGGCGATCATGGCCAGCGAGAAGGTCAGCATCGGCGCCATGATGAACAGGGCACGATTCGCCCCGGTGGGGATGATCGTCTCCTTCATCAGCATCTTGATGGCGTCGGCGAAGGGCTGGAACAGGCCGAACGGCCCCACCACGTTCGGCCCCTTGCGCAGCTGCATGGCGCCGAGAACCTTGCGCTCGGCATAGGTGAGATAGGCCACAAGTATCAGCAGCGGCACCAGCAGCGACAGCGCCTGCACCAAGGTCAGGATGGCGAAGCCGGCGGGGGTCTTGAGGAACTCGATCATCGGCTACTCCGCCGCCTGCGCCAGAGGTGCGATATAGGTGGTGGTGCACTCAGCCATGGTCGGGCTGGCGCGGCTGATCGGGTCGGTCTGGTAATAGTTGGCGATCACCGGCGCGAAGGGCGCATCGCCCAGCCCCCCCTCCCCGCCCGGCCCGCTATGGTCCGAACAGCCGAAGCGCGGCAGCAGATCGAGCCGGGCGAACACCGGGTTCACCTGCTCCAGCCGCGCGCGCAGCGCCTCGATCGTGTCGTAGGGCAGTGGCGTGAAGCCCGCGCTGAAGGCGCGCAGGATCTTCCAGTCCTCGCGCGCCTCGCCCGGCGGGAAGGTGGCCAGCCGCGTGCGCTGCACCCGCCCCTCGGTGTTCACGTAGGTGCCGGTCTTCTCGGTATACGCCGCACCCGGCAGGATCACGTCCGCCCGCGCCGCCCCGGCATCGCCGTGATGGCCCTGATAGACCACGAAGGTGCCGGCACCGATCCGCCCCATGTCGAACTCGTCGGCCCCCAGCAGCCACAGCACATCCACGCCGCCGCCCATCATGCCCGCGAGGTCCTTGCCGCCCGGCTCCGGCAGGAAGCCGAGATCGAGCGCGCCGACGCGCGAGGCCGCGGTGTGCAGCACGTTGAACCCGTGCCAGTCGGGGGTCAGCATCCCCGTCTCGGACGCGAGCTTCCAGCAGGCGGCGAGCACCGCCGCCCCGTCCGGCCGGCGAAGGGCACCCTGGCCGACGATGATCATCGGCCGCTTGGCCTTCGCCAGCGCCTCGCCGAACGTGCCGAGCGCGGACAACGCCGCCGGCCCCTCGCCCAGCCACTGCACCGGATAGGTCAGGTCGCACTTCGTGCCGATCCCCGCCACCGCGACCGGCCCGGCCAGCGTGCGCTTGCGGATGCGCGCGTTGATCAGCGGCGCCTCGTGCCGCGGGTTCGTCCCCACCAGCAGGATGGCATCCGCCTCCTCGATCCCGGCGATGGAGGTGTTGAAGGTGTAGAAATCCCGCCGCCCCACCGCGACGGCCTCGCCATGCTGGCGGCAGTCGAGATTGGCCGAGCCCAGCCCAGCCATCAAATCCTTCAGCGCCAGCATGCTCTCGCCGTCCGCCAGCTCGCCGGCGACGGCGCCGATGCGCTCGCCCGTGGTCGCGCGAATCTTCGCGGCGATCGCGGCGAAGGCCTCGTTCCAGCTCGCCTTGCGCAGCTTGCCGTCCACCCGCACCCAGCAACTGTCCAGCCGCCGCCGGCGCAGCCCGTCGATGGCGAAGCGCGACTTGTCGGCCAGCCACTCCTCGTTCACGTCCTCATTGAGCCGCGGCAGCACGCGCAGCACTTCCGGCCCGCGCGCATCGACGCGGATCGCCGCGCCGACGGCATCGAGCACATCGACGCTGTCCGTCTTGGTCAGCTCCCACGGCCGCGCCGTGAAGGCGTAGGGCTTGGAGGTGAGCGCCCCCACCGGGCAGATGTCGATGAGGTTGCCCGACAGCTCGGAGGTCAGCGCCTTCTCGACATAGGTGCCCACTTCCATGCTCTCGCCGCGCGCCGTCGCGCCCATTTCGGACACGCCGGCGATCTCGGTGCTGAAGCGGATGCAGCGCGTGCAGTGGATGCAGCGCGTCATCACCGTCTTGACCAGCGGGCCGAGATACTTGTCCTTCACCGCGCGCTTGTTCTCTTCGTAGCGCGACGAATCCCCGCCATAGCCCATCGACTGGTCCTGGAGGTCGCACTCGCCGCCCTGGTCGCAGATCGGGCAGTCCAGCGGGTGGTTGATCAGCAGGAACTCCATCACCCCGCGCCGCGCCTTCTTCACCATCGGCGTGTCGGTGTGCACCACCATGCCCTCGGCGGCGGGATAGGCGCAGGAGGCGAAGGGTTTGGGCGGCGCCTTCTCGATCTCCACCAGGCACATGCGGCAATTGCCGGCCACGGAGAGGCGCTCGTGGTAGCAGAAGCGCGGCACTTCCTTGCCCGCCGCCTCGCAGGCCTGCAACACGTTGGAGCCGGGCGGGACATCGACCTCGATGCCGTCAACGGTGACTTTCATCGTTCCTACTCCGCCGCCATCGGCATCGTGCGCCCCGCCTTGTACGCGGCGATGCGCTCTTCCATCACCGGGCGGAAATGGCGGATCAGCCCCTGGATCGGCCAGGCCGCGGCATCGCCCAGGGCACAGATCGTGTGCCCCTCCACCTGGCGCGTCACCTGCTCCAGCGTGTCGATCTCGTCGGGTTCGGCGCGGCCCTGCACCATGCGGTTCATCACCCGCATCATCCAGCCGGTGCCCTCGCGGCACGGCGTGCACTGGCCGCAGCTCTCATGCTTGTAGAAGGCGGAGAGCCGGGCGATGGCCTTGATGATGTCGGTCGATTTGTCCATCACGATCACCGCCGCCGTGCCCAGCCCGCTGCGCACCTCGCGCAGCGAGTCGAAATCCATCAGCACGGTGTCGCAAATCGACTTGGGCAGCACGGGCACCGAGGCGCCGCCGGGGATCACCGCCAGCAGATTGTCCCAGCCCCCGCGCACCCCGCCCGCGTATTTCTCCAGCAATTCCCTCAGGGGAATGCCGAGTTCCTCCTCCACGTTGCACGGCTTGTTCACGTGGCCGGAGATGCAGAACAGCTTGGTGCCCGCGTTCTTCGGCCGCCCGAGGGCGGAGAACCACGCCGCCCCGCGGCGCAGGATGGTCGGCGCGACGGCGATGCTCTCCACGTTGTTCACCGTGGTCGGGCAGCCATACAGCCCCACCGCCGCCGGGAAGGGCGGCTTCAGGCGCGGCATGCCCTTCTTGCCTTCCAGGCTTTCCAGCAGCGCGGTTTCCTCGCCGCAGATATAGGCGCCGGCGCCGCGATGCAGATACAGGTCGAAATCGAAGCCCGAGCCGCAGGCGTTCCTGCCGATCAGCCCGGCGTCGTAGGCCTCGTCGATGGCTTTCTGGAACGCGACCGCCTCGTTGGCGAACTCGCCGCGCATATAGACGTAGCAGGCATTCGCCCCCATGGCGAAGGAGGCGATCAGGCAGCCCTCCACCAGCTTGTGCGGATCGTGGCGCAGGATGTCGCGATCCTTGCAGGTGCCCGGCTCGCTTTCGTCGGCATTGACCACCAGATAGTGCGGCCGGTCGCCCACCGTCTTGGGCATGAACGACCATTTCATCCCCGTGGGGAAGCCGGCGCCGCCGCGCCCGCGCAGGCCGGAGGCCTTCATCTCCTCGATGATCGCCTCGCGCCCGCGCGCCAGGATCGAAGCCGTGCCGTCCCAGTCCCCGCGCGCCCGCGCGCCGGCGAGGCCGGGGTCGAGAATGCCGTACAGGTTGGTGAAGATCCGGTCCTGATCGCTCAGCATCGGCTCACTCCGTCTTCGCGAAATTCAGCGTGGTCAGCGTGGTCGGCCCGCCCTCGGGGGCGGAGGTCTGGCGCCCGTTCACCGGCCCGCGCGGCGGAATTTCCCCGCGCCTGAGCGATTCCAGCAGCGCCACCGTGCTGTCGAAATCGAGGTCCTCGTAATTGTCGTCGTTCACCTGGATCAGCGGCGCGTTCACGCAGGCGCCGAGGCATTCCACCTCGGTCATGGTGAACAGCCCGTCCTCGCTGGTTTCCTTCCAGCCCTTGATGCCCGTCACCTTGCGGCAGGCCGCGACCACCTCGTCCGACCCGCGCAGCCAGCACGGCGTGGTGGTGCACACCTGGAGATGGAACTTGCCGATCGGCGCGGTGTTGAACATCAGGTAGAAGGTGGCGACCTCATAGACGCGGATCGGCGCCATGCCGAGCGTTTCGGCCACCACATCCATCGCCACGCGCGGCACCCAGGCGCTGCCGGTCAGCCGCCCCATCTGCTTCTGCACCACATACAGCAGCGGGATCACCCCGCTGGCCTGCTTGCCCGACGGATACTTGGCGAGGATGGTCGCGATCTCCGCCTCGCTCGTGGCGTCGAACGCGAAATGGCTGGGCTGGTCGCTGTGGTCGGTCATCGCGCTCACCTGTCGATCTCGCCGAAGACGATGTCCAGCGACCCGATGATGGCCACCGCGTCGGCCAGCATGTGCCGGCGCGACATCGTCTCGATCGCCTGGAGATGCGCGAAGCCGGTCGCGCGGATCTTGCAGCGATAGGGCCGGTTGGTGCCGTCGGAGACCAGATACACGCCGAACTCGCCCTTCGGCGCCTCCACCGCGGTGTAGGTGGCGCCGGCGGGCACGTGGAAACCCTCGGTGTACAGCTTGAAGTGATGGATCAGCGCCTCCATCGAGCGCTTCATCTCGCCACGCGAGGGCGGCGCGATCTTGTGGTCCTGCACCTTCACCGGGCCGGGCTTCATCGCCGCCAGGCACTGCTCGATCATCTTCACGCTCTCGCGCATCTCGGCGATGCGCACGAGGTAGCGGTCGTAGCAATCGCCGTTGCGGCCGACGGGGATGCGGAAATCCAGCCGGTCGTACATTTCGTAGGGCTGGGACTTGCGCAGATCCCAGGGCACGCCGCTGGCGCGGATGCACGGGCCGGTGAAGCCCCAGGCCATCGCCTCCTCGGCCGTCATCAGGCCGATATCCACGGTGCGCTGCTTCCAGATGCGGTTGCCGGTCAGCAGGCTCTCGAGGTCGTCGATGAATTTCGGGAAGGTCCGCGCCCACTCGGCGATGCGCTCCTCCAGCCCCGCCGGCAGATCCTTGGCCACGCCACCGGGCCGGAAGTAGTTGGCATGCAGCCGCGCGCCGGAGGCGGCTTCATGGAACTCCATCAGCTTCTCGCGCTCCTCGAACCCCCACAAGGATGGCGTGATGGCGCCGACGTCGAGCGCGTAGGTGGTCACGTTGAGCAGATGGTTCAGCACGCGGGTGATCTCGCTGAACAGCGTGCGAATCCACTTGGCGCGTTCGGGGATGTCGATGCCCAGCAGCCGCTCCGTGGCCAGCACGAAGGCGTGCTCCTGGGTCATCGGGCTCACATAGTCCAGCCGGTCGAAATACGGCACGGCCTGGATGTAGCTCTTGTATTCGATGAGCTTCTCGGTGCCCCGGTGCAGCAGGCCGATATGCGGGTCCGCCCGCTCCACCACCTCGCCGTCCATTTCCAGGATCAGCCGCAGCACGCCGTGGGCGGCGGGGTGCTGGGGGCCGAAATTCAGCGCGTGGCTGTCGATCTCCACCGTCTTGGTGGTTTTCGACATGGTCTCGGGAATGTCGCTCACTTGGAGGGGTCCCTGCGCGCCTTCTCGTCGCCGGGCAGCGAGGTCATCGCCTCCCATGGCGAGAGGAAGTCGAAATTGCGGAAATCCTGCACCAGCCGCACCGGCTCGTACACCACCTGCTTGCGCTCCTCGTCGAAGCGCACCTCCACATAGCCGGTCAGCGGGAAATCCTTGCGCAGCGGATGCCCCTCGAAGCCGTAATCGGTCAGGATGCGGCGCAGATCGGGCTGGCCGGAGAAGACGATGCCGTAGAGGTCCCAGGCCTCGCGCTCCCACCACGTCGCCACCGGCCACACGGTGTGGACGCTCGGCACGGGGTGCTCGGCATCGGTGGAGACCACCACGCGGGCGCGGTGGTTCAGCGAAACGGAGAGCAGGTTGTACACCACCTCGAACCGCTCGGCGCGGCTGGGCCAATCGACGCCGGCGATGTCCATCACCTGCTCGAAGGCGAAGCGCGTGTCGTCGCGCAGCGCGGTCATCACCGCCACCAGCGCGTCGCGCTCGGCCAGCACCACCAGCTCGTCGCGCTCGTAATGCGTGCCGGTCACGCCCGGCACGGCGGCGATGGCCTGGGCCAGCAATTCGGCCGGCGTGGGCGGGGGCGGGGGCGGCGCCTCGGGCGCGCTGTCCTCAGCCACGGAGGATGGTCCCCGTGCGGCGGATCTTCTTCTGCAACTGCATGATCCCGTAAACCAGCGCCTCCGCCGTGGGCGGACAGCCGGGCACGTAGATATCGACCGGCACGACGCGGTCGCAGCCGCGCACCACGGCGTAGGAATAGTGGTAGTAGCCGCCGCCATTGGCGCAGCTGCCCATGCTGATCACCCAGCGCGGCTCCGGCATCTGGTCGTACACCTTGCGTAGGGCCGGGGCCATCTTGTTGGTCAGCGTGCCCGCCACGATCATCACGTCGCTCTGGCGCGGCGAGGCGCGGGGGATGATGCCGAGGCGATCGAGGTCGTAGCGCGGCATATACGCGTGGATCATCTCCACCGCGCAGCAGGCCAGGCCGAAGGTCATCGGCCACAGGCTGCCGGTGCGCGCCCAGTTCACCAGCTTGTCGAGATTGGAGACGACGAATCCCTTGTCGGCGATCTCGCCGGTGATGCCGCGCACCACCGCGTCCTGCTCGGCGCCCGGCGCGAGCGCCTCTCTGTTCCAGGCGATGGGGGTCTGGCTCGCGCTCATGCCCGTCACTCCCAATCCAGCGCGCCCTTGCGCCATTCATAGATGAACCCGACGGTGAGCACGCCGAGGAAGCCGACCATCGAGAGGAAGCCGAACACCCCGATATCCGACAGCGCCACCGCCCAGGGGAACAGGAAGGCCACTTCCAGGTCGAAGATGATGAACAGGATGGCCACCAGGTAGAACCGCACGTCGAACCGCCTTCGGGCGTCGTCGAACGCCTCGAAGCCGCATTCATAGGCCGAGAGTTTCTCGCTGTACGGCTTCTGCCGCGCGGCGAGCAGCGAGCCGGCCACCATGGCCAGGGCGATCACCCCGGCGATGACCATGAACACCAGAATCGGGAAGTAATCCGCCAGATCGAGCGCCATCGCCGTTTCGCCTCCGCTCTCTGATGCCGCACCGCAGCGCGAACCCGACACTAGCCCATCCCGCGCCGGCGCCATAGGGGGCCTGGGGCCGAATTTCCAGGGCCTTAGAGCGCCAAATCTCCGACCCGGTCAACCCGGCCATGGTGCCCGCCGCCGTGCGGTGTATGATGCGCGCATGGGCGTGGAGCGGCATGGACGGGCGGCGATCGGGGGGCAATCCGGCCCGGTCGGGCGCGCCGCCGCCGCCCTGGCGACGCTGGCGCTGCTGTTGCAGATGGCGTTCGCCTTCCCCCTCGCCGTGCGGATGGCCATGGCCGATCCGCTCGCGGGGGACATGGCGATCTGCAGCGCCGACCCCGATGCCGGGGCGACGCATCCGCCGATGTCCGGCGAGGGCCGGCCCGGGCATGAGCACTGCCTGCTGTGCCACGGCCATGGCCTGCCGCTGGCCCCGGTGGTCGCGCTCCTCACGCTGCCGCTGCTGCGCTCCTTCCTCGCCGGCCCGCGCCGGCCGGCCGCCGTTCCGGTGTGGCCCGCCCGCCGTTTCGAGCCCTACGCCTCGCGCGCGCCCCCGCTGACGGCCTGACGCACGGCCGCGTTCCGCCCCGCGGAACCCGGCCGGCCTCGCCTGCCCGCGCCATCGCCTCATCGCCATCCCCCGCGGCCGCGACAGCGACTCCCCAAGCCGGGGCCGTCGCCGGCCCCGACGCATCAGGACACATCGCCATGTTCACCCCGAAGGCCACCGCCTTGCCCGTGCTCGCCCTCGCCCTGGCCGCCCTGCCGGCCATCGCCCCCGCTTCCGCCCATGTCACGCTGGAGGTCCGGCAGGCGACGGTCGCCTCCGGCTACAAGGCCGTCTTGCGCGTGCCGCACGGGTGCAAGGGCAAGCCCACCACCCGCCTGCGCGTGCAGATCCCCGAGGGGGTGATCGCGGTGAAGCCGCAGCCCAAGGCGGGCTGGACGCTGGAGAAGATCCGCGGCGCCTACTCCCAGCCCCACGACTACTACGGCACGAAGATGACGGAGGGGGTGAAGGAGATCGTCTGGAGCGGCGGCAGGCTGGGGGACGACGAATACGACGAGTTCGTGCTGAACACCTATCTCAGCGCCGAGCTGAAACCGGACACGATGCTGTATTTCCCGGTGGTGCAGGAATGCGCCGACGGCGCGGTGAGCCGGTGGATCGAAATCCCCGCGCCGGGCAAGGGCAACGACGAGTACGAAACCCCCGCCCCCGGCCTGAAGCTGCTGCCCAAGCCGTGAGACACTTGCTGCCGGCGCTGCTTCTGCTGCTCGCCCTGGTGGCGGCGCCGGCGGCGGCCCAGGCCCATGCCGCGCTGGTGGAGGTGGCGCCGGCGGACGGGGCGGTGATGGCGAAGGCGCCCGACGAATTCGCCATCACCTTCAGCGAGCCCACCGCGCCGATGGTGCTGGCCCTGCTGCGCCCGGACGGCTCGCGCGTCCCGCTCGACCGTTTCGCGCTGCATGGATCGACGCTGGCCATCGCCGCCCCGGCCGGGCTCGGCCGTGGCACCTATGTGCTGAGCTGGCGGGTGATCTCGGAGGACGGGCACCCGGTCGGCGGGTCCACCACCTTCTCCATCGGCGCGCCCAGCGCCGGCGCCGCGGCCCCGGCCGAGGCGCCGGACGGGCCGCGCCGGGTGGCGATCTGGGCCACGCGGATCGCGCTCTATGCCGGGCTGTTCCTCGGCGTGGGCGGGGTGGTCTTCCTGGGCTGGATCGGCGCGGCGCCGGCGGCCGCGCGCGCCCTGCCCGCCCTGCTGTGGCTCGGCCTGGCGGCGGCGGTGCTGTCG
>CAMFLK010000094.1 GCA_945957135.1 uncultured Rhodospirillales bacterium | reverse complement strand
GAGATAGGAGTCCGTCTCGTGGGCTCGGAGATGTGTATAAGAGACAGATGCAGGAGTCCATCGCCGCGGCGATGTCGGCGATCCAGCCGCGCAGGGCCTCCTCGGGATGCACGCTGGTCTCGTTGGCGCGCTGCATCTCGGCGATGGACAGGCCCGCGCGGGCGGCGAGGGCGAGCATCTCGGCCGCCGTGTCGAACGGGTAGGGCAGGGTGGCCGAGGCTTCCTGGGCCGGCGGATCGCCATCGCGGCGGATGAAGCCGCCGCCGATGGAAAACCACAGCTCCGCGCACAGCACGGCGCCCGATTCGTCCTCCACGCGCAGGCGCATGGCGTTGGGGTGGCCGGGCTCGTGCGTCTCGTAGTCGAACACGACGGCGACGGGCAGGCGGCCGAAGCCGGCGACGTCGAGCAGGCCCGTGGCCGCGTGGGCGGGCAGCAGGGCATGCACGGCCGCGGGGTCGGCGGTGGCCGGCTCCATGCCCGCGAGGCCGGCGAGCACCGCGGCATCGGTGCCGTGGCCCTTGCCGGTCCAGGCCAGCGAGCCGTACAGCGTCACCACCAGCCGCGCGGTGCGCGGCGCGAAGGGCGCGGCATGGCGCAGGAAGGCCAGGGACGCGCGCATCGGCCCCACCGTGTGGGAACTGGACGGCCCCAGCCCGATGCGGAACAGATCGAACACGCCGATGAGCTGGCCCATCGCTCCACCCGCATTGCACATGGCGGCAGGATAGGGGGCGGCGGCGGGATATGCCAGCGCGAGGGGCGGCGCTATGATCGGGGCGAGCCGACAGCGCATGCCGCGTGGCGCGGTGGATCGAAAGGAACGGACATGTCGGCCTACGACAAGATCAACGCATACGCGCCCGAACTCACCGCCCTCCGCCGCGACTTCCACGCCCATCCCGAGCTGGGGCTGGAGGAGGTGCGCACCGCCGCCATCGTCGCGGAGAAGCTGCGCGGCTGGGGCATCGAGGTGCATGAGGGCGTGGGCCGCACCGGCGTGGTCGGCGTGCTGCGCAAGGGCAGCGGCACCCTCGCGGTGGGGTTGCGCGCGGATATGGACTGCCTGCCGATGGAGGAGCAGACCAATCTCGCCTATCGCAGCACCGCGTCCGGGCGCATGCACGCCTGCGGCCATGACGGCCACACCACCATGCTGCTGGGGGCGGCGAAATACCTGGCCGAGCACGGCGATTTCGACGGCACGGTGAACTTCATCTTCCAGCCCGGCGAGGAGGGCATCGGCGGCGCGCTGGCGATGCTGGAGGACGGGCTGTTCGAGCGCTTTCCCTGCGATGCCATCTACGCCCTGCACAACCGGCCCAACCTGCCCATCGGCGAGTTCGCCATCACGCCCGGCCCGTCGGCCGCCGGCGGCGCGTTCTTCGACATCACCGTCACCGGGCGCGGCGCGCATGGGGCGCGGCCGGAGGCGAGCGTCGATCCGGTGCTGGTCGCCGCCCACATCACCGCGGCGCTGCAATCCGTCGTGGCGCGCAACGTGCCGCCGGCCGACACGGCGGTGCTCAGCGTCACCCGCATCACCGGCGGTGACGCCTACAACGTGATCCCGCAATCCGCCGTGCTCTCAGGCACCGCCCGCGCCTTCCGCCCGGAGGTGATGACGCTGATGGAGGAGGGGATGAAGCGCATCGCCCGCGGCGTGGCCGAGGGATTCGGCGCCAGTGCCGAGGTGGATTTCCGTGTCATCTTCGCTCCGCTCATCAACGACGCCGCGGAGACCACGGTGATCGCCGATGCCGCCGCCTCGCTGGTGGGCGAGTCGAACGTGGACCGGGCCAAGCCGCCGGGCATGGGCAGCGAGGATTTCAGCTTCATGATGGAGAAGGTGCCCGGCGCCTATATCCAGGTGGGCAATGGCGAGAGCGCCCAGCTGCACAACCCCGCCTATGACTTCAACGACGCCTGCACCCCCTACGGCGCCGCCGTGCTCGCCGCCGTCGCCGAACGGCGCCTCGCGAAAGCCTGAGGAATATGCGAGGGATTCCGCGTGGCTGCCTGGTGGTGTCCTGCCAGGCGCGGGAGGACAATCCGCTGCACGGCCCGCACTTCATGGCGGCGATGGCGCTGGCCGCGGCCCAGGCCGGGGCGGGCGGCATACGCTGCCAGGGCGCGGCCGACCTCGCGGCCATCCGCGCCGCCGTCGATCTGCCGGTGATCGGCCTGCGCAAGCGCTGGGACTCGGAATTCGAAGCGTACATCACGCCCGATCTCGACGCGGCGCTGGAAATCGCCGACGCCGACATCATCGCCGTCGATGCCACCGCACATACCCGCAAGGGCGGGGCGGTCGCGGACCTGATCCCGGCCATCCGTGCGGCGACCGGCAAGGCGGTGATGGCGGACATCGCCACGCTCGCGGAAGGGCTGGCGGCGGAGGCGGCGGGCGCGGCCTATATCGGCACCACCATGGCCGGCTATACCGCGGCGACCAAGGGCCAGACCGGGCCCGACCTCGCGCTGGTCGAAGCCCTCGTGCGCGCCTGCCGGGTGCCGGTGATCGCGGAGGGGCGCTACGACACGCCGGAGCTCGCCGCCCGTGCGCTGGCGCTTGGCGCGCATGCCGTGGTGGTCGGCACCGCCATCACCAACCCGCGCGAGATCGCCCGGCGTTTCGTCACGGCGCTCGCTTGAACGGTCTCGGCATCGATGCCGGCGGGTCGGAAACCCGCTGGCGGCTGGTCGATCCCGCGGGCCACGCCTTCCTCGCCGGCGCGCTGGAGGCGGTGAACGGCCATCTGTTCCTGCCCGAGGCCCGCGCCGCCTTCGAGACCTTCGCGCGCGACCTGCGCGATGCGCTGGGCGGCCACGCGGTCGGCGGCATCGTCGCCGGCATCACCGGCCTCACCGGCGATTCCGCCGAGGCCGCCCGTGCCCGCGCCATCCTGTCCGCGACCCTCTCCGTGCCCCCCGACGCGATCGAGGTGCAGGACGATCTGTGGATCGGCTACCGCGCCGTGTTCGCGCCGGGCGAGGGGCATGTGGTCTATGCCGGCACCGGCTCGGTCGGCATGCATATCGGCGTGGATGGCGCCACGTTGCGCGTCGGTGGGCGCGGCATCCTGATCGACGATGGCGGCTCCGCCTTCTGGATCGGGCGGCAGGCGCTGAACGCCGTCTATCGCGACGCGGATGAGGGGCGCGACCCCGGCCTGCTCGCCGCCGCGCTCTACGCCGATATCGGCGGCACCAGCTGGAACGACGTGCGCGCGCATGTCTATGGCGGCGGCCGCACGGCGGTGGCGATGCTGGCCCGCGCGGTGGCGCGCGCCGCCGAATCCGGCGATCACGCGGCCCATTCCATCCTGCGGAATGCCGGCGGCGAACTGGCCCGCCTGGCCGTTGCCCTCGTGCATCGGCGTGGCGCGCTGCCGGTGGTGGTGCTCGGCCGCGCGGCCGGGCTGCATCCCGCCATTCTCGAAGGGTTTCGCGCCGCCGCCCCCGGCCTGGACCCGCGCCTGGAGTGGCCGGACGCCGCGCTGGCGGCGGCAAGGCTGGCGCTGGCGGGTTGCCGGCCCGGCTGAGCCAAGGCAGGCTTCGCGCCGCTGGAGCCTATCGCGTGATTCAGACTTTTTGACGATTCCGCCAAACGTCATCACGCTCCCACGAAGGACGCGCCCCATGGACGGCAAACGGCCCACGATCGCCTCGGTCCACGGCATGGTTGCCGCGGCCCATCCGCTGGCCGCCCAGGCCGGGGCGCGGCTGCTGGCCCAGGGCGGCAACGCCTTCGATGCCGCCGCCGCCACCGCCGCCGCGCTGAACGTGGTGGAGCCGTACATGTCCGGCCTCGCGGGCATGGGCATGGCGACCTGCCACGTCGCCGCCGAGGGCCGGGTGCGCACGCTCGATTTCATCACCAAGGTGCCGCGCGAATTCCCCGCCGGCCGGTTTTCCGACCGCGAGGAGATGTATCGCGGCCCGATGGCCAGCGGCACGCCCGGCAACCTCGCCGGCTGGTGCGAGCTGGTCCGCGCCCATGGCACGAAATCCCTCGCCGAGGTGTTCGCGCCGGCCATCGCGCTGGCCCGCGACGGGTTTCCGCTGATCGAGTTCAACACCACCGGCATCAACCAGAGCGCCGCCGCGCTGCGCGACCTGCCGTTCTTCGCCGATTGGAACAGCACCTACACCAACGGCACCGGCGCGGTCAGCCAGGGCGGCCTGCTGCGCCAGCCGGATCTGGCCGGCACCTATGAAGCCCTCGCCGCCGATGGCCCCGGCCATTTGCATGGCGGCGCGCTGGGCAGGCGCATCGTGGCCCATATGCGCGCCCTCGGCGGCTGCCTCACCGAGGCGGATTTCGCCGAGGTGCGGCCGGTCTGGGCCGATCCGCTCACCGCGTCCTATCGCGGGCTCGACCTGCACACGCTGGCCCCGCCCTGCGAGGCGTTCCAGTACCTGCTGACGCTGCGCATCCTCGATGGGTTCGACCTCGCGGCGCTGGAGCCGCAGGGGGTGGAGCATCTCGACCTCGTCTGGCGCACCATCCGCCTCGCCGCCGGCGAGCGCATCGCCCACAACCAGCCGGATGCCGAGACCCTCGCGCGGCTGATGTCGGACGCGCATGTGGCCAGTTTGCGTGCCCGGCTGCGCGACGGCGTGCCGGTGGACGGCCCCACGGAGCAATGGATCGCGCCCAAGCCGCCCAACCTGGACAAGGAGCACACCACCTCGCTCTCCGTCGCCGACCGGGCGGGCAATGTGGTGTGCATCACCCAGAGCCTCGGCGCGCTGTTCGGCTGCGGCGTGGTGGTGCCGGGCACCGGCGTGTGCATGAACAACTTCCTCTACTGGGGCGAGGTGGATGTGCGCGGCACCAACCCGCTGCTGCCCGGCGGCGCGCTCGCCCTGCCCACGGCCCCCTCCATCGGCACGCGCGACGGCCGCGCGGTGCTGGCGATCGGCACGCCCGGCAGCTACGGAATCTGCCAGACCCAGCCGCAGGCCCTGGTGCAGATGCTCGATTTCGGCCTGGCGCCGCAGGCGGCGATCGAGGCGCCGCGCGCCCGGCTGTGGGACGGAAGGCTGGTGCAGGCGGAATCCCGCATCGCCGCCGACACGCTCGCCGCCCTGCGCGGGCGCGGGCATGCGGTGGAGGCGGTGACGCCCTGGACCATGGCGGTCGGCGGCATGCAGGCCATCGCCATCGACCCCGCGACGGGCGCCATGACCGGCGCCGCCGACCCCCGCCGCGACGGGTATGTCGCCACGCCGTGATCAACCCGGCGCGCCGCCGCCAGCCAGCCCGGCGCGCGTGACTTTCCGCCCCGCCCGATTTCCCCTAGGCTTTTTCCAACGATCGGGGGGAACCGGCCATGGCCACGGTGGGCGAGGGCGCCTTCACCTATGAGGTGATCGAGGACTGGGCGAAGCTGCCGCCGGGCTGGTCGTTCAAGGAGGTCGGCGCCGTCGGCACCGACGAGAACGACAACGTCTATGTCTTCAACCGTGGCGAACACCCGATGATCGTGTTCGACCGCGACGGCAACTTCCTGCGCTCCTGGGGCGAGGGCCGCTTTCCCAACGCGCACGGCCTGCACATGGCGCCGGACGGCACGATCTGGCTGACCGACGACGGCGATTCCACGGTCCGCCAATGCACCCGTGACGGCAAGATCCTGCTGGAGATCGGCATCCCCGGCAAACCCGCGCCCTATATGAGCGGCGAGCCCTTCCATCGCTGCACCCATACCGCCCTGTCGCCCCAGGGCGACGTGTACGTCGCCGACGGCTACGGCAATGCCCGCGTCCATAAATACGACCCGAAGGGCCGGCTGCTCGCCTCCTGGGGCACGCCGGGCACCGACCCCGGCGAATTCAACATCGTCCACAACATCACCTGCGACGGCGATGGCTGGGTCTATGTCGCGGACCGCGAGAACCATCGCGTGCAGGTGTTCGACGGCAATGGCCGATACGAAACCCAGTGGAACAACCTGCATCGTCCCTGCGCGCTGTATATGCCGCCGGGCAAGTGCCCGGTGTGCTATATCGGCGAGCTCGGCGCGGGCGCGCCGGTGAACCGGCACCTGCCGAATATCGGGCCGCGCCTGACGGTGGTGGACCACACCGGCAAGCGGCTCGCCCGCATCGGCTCGCCGAACGGGCCTGGCTTCGGCCCCACCGAGTTCCAGTCCCCGCACGGCATCGCCGTGGACGGCCATGGCGACATCTATGTGGGCGAGGTGTCCTGGACCAACTGGCCGAACATCCATGGCGACACGCCCCGGCCGGCCGATCTGCGCAGCTTCCGCAAGCTGCGGCGGGTGGCGGAGGCGGTTCCGGCCAAGGCTTGATGTGAAGCTGCCCACCCTTCCTTGAGGGTGGGCATCCGGGACGAGGAGAGCCCCGCCTCGCCCGGCCACGTCATCAAAGCTTCATTGGATGACGGCCCGACCCGGCGGATAGAGCAGAGCCGGACAACGGGAACCGACCACGTGCTCGTCATCGAGAAGCTGACCAAGGCCTATGGCTCGTCCCGGGCGCTGGACGACGTGTCGCTCTCCATCGTGCCCGGCCAGTTCGTCGGCGTCATCGGCCGCTCCGGCGCCGGCAAGTCCACCCTGCTGCGCGCGCTGAACCGGCTGGGCGAGCCCACCGCCGGGCGCATCCGGTGGAACGATCTCGACGTCACCTCCCTCTCCGGCCGCCACCTGCGCGACTGGCGGCGCCGCTGCGCCATGATCTTCCAGCAGTTCAACCTGGTCGGCCGGCTCGACGTGCTGGACAACGTGCTGATGGGCCGGCTCGGCCACACCGCCTCCTGGCGCGCGGTGACGCGCATGTGGAGCCGGGAGGACCGCATGCTCGGCATGGCCGCGCTGGAGCAGATGGGCATCGCCAACCTCGCCGCCCAGCGCGCGGACAATCTCTCCGGCGGCCAGCAGCAGCGCGTGGCGATCTGCCGCGCCCTGCTGCAGGAACCGGACATCATCCTGGCCGACGAACCCGTCGCCTCGCTCGACCCGCGCAGCTCGCGCATCGTCATGGACGCGCTGCAGCGCATCAACCGGCACTACGGCATGACCGTGCTGTGCAACCTCCACTCGCTCGACCTCGCCCGCAGCTATTGCGACCGGCTGGTCGGCGTCGCCGCCGGCAAGCTGGTGTTCGACGGCGCCCCCGCGGCGCTGACCGACGCGGTGGCCCGCGAACTCTACGGCATGGAAGCCGCCGACGTGATCGACACGGCGCCGGCCGACGCGCCCGCGCCCGAAGCGGCCGCCGCACTCGCCTGACTCTTCGATAGAACCCGAGGTACTGACATGATCGATCGCCGAACCCTGCTCGCCGGCCTCACCGCCGGCGCGGCCGCCACGCTCGCCCGCCCGGCCGCGGCGCAGAGCTGGAAGAGCGCCTATCCCGAGCTGGTCTTCGCCGTGGTGCCCGCCGAGAACGCGAGCGGCGTGAACGACCGCTGGACCCCCTTCGTCACCTACCTGTCCAAGCAGCTCGGCACCAAGGTGACGCTGCGCGTGGCCAACGACTACGCCGCGGTGATCGAGGGCCAGCGCGCCGGCAACATCCATATCGGCTATTACGGCCCGGCCTCCTTCGCCCGCGCCCTGCTCACCGGCGTGAAGACCTCGGCCTTCATCATCGACGTGAACAGCGACGGCACCAAGGGCTACTACTCGGTGTTCTACGTGAAGTCGGACACGCCGTACAAGAACGTGCAGGACCTGAAGGGCAAGAATCTCGGCCTGGTCGATCCCAACTCCACCTCCGGCTACAACATGCCGCTGTTCACGCTGAACAAGGACGGCATCAACGCCGAGAAGTTCTTCGGCAAGGTGGTGGTGACCGGCAGCCACGAGAACGCGGTGCTGGCGCTGTGGCAGGGCACGGTGGACGTGGCCGCCAACTGGTGGAACGCGCCCAACGACAGCAACCTGACCCGCATGCTCGACAAGGGCATGGTCAAGCGCGCCGACGGCAAGCCCGCCACGGTGGAGGATTTCCGCATCGTGCAGACCTCCAGCATGATCATCAACAGCCCCACCGCCTATCTCGACTCCCTGCCGGCCGATCTGAAGGGCGCGATCAAGACCGCCTTCCTCGAGGCGCCGAAGAACGACAAGGCCGCCTTCGACCGGCTGTCCGACGGCAAGAACCGCCCGTGGGAGCCGATCGACAACGCCGCCTATGACGACACCATCAAGCTGATCCAGTTCGTGGACCGGCTGCGCAAGACCAACAGCTGAGCCGCTTTCCGCCCGGCCCCGCCTGGGGCCGGGCGGAATCCTCCCCATGACCCATTTCGTCGCCATCCCGTCCGAAGCGCAGATGGCGCCCCTGCTGGGCGCCTATCGCGAGGTGCAGTGGCAGCGCCGCCGCACCACCCTGCTGGGCGCCGCCGTGCTGCTGCTGTGCATGGCGCTGGCCTGGATGGGCGGCGAGGTGGACCTCGCCAAGTTCTGGGCCGGGCTGCCGAATTTCGGCAGCTATTTCGGCCGGCTCGCCCGTCTCGACACCGACGCCCCCGTATGGACCGACCCTGGCTACTGGTTCTGGGGCTGGCGGCGCTGGGGCCTGGAGCTGGGCCAGACCATCCTGATCGCCTATGTCGCGACCGCCACCGGGGCGGGCCTCGGTATCGCCGGCGGCGTGCTGGCCAGCGCCAACCTCGTGCCCTCCGCCCCGTTGCGCTTCGTGGTGCGGCGGGTGCTGGAATTCATGCGCACCGTGCCGGACATCGTCTTCGCCCTGGTCTTCGTCGTCGCCTTCGGCCTCGGCCCGCTGGCCGGCGTGCTGGCGATGTCGCTGCACACCGGCGGCACGCTGGGCAAGCTGTTCGCCGAGGTCGTCGAGAATATCGACATGAAGCCGCTGGAGGGCGTGAAGGCCACCGGCGGCACCTGGTTCGCCCAGGTGCGCTTCGGCGTGCTGCCGCAGGTGCTGAGCAATTTCGCCAGCTACACGCTGCTGCGTTTCGAGATCAACGTGCGCGGCGCGGCGGTGATCGGCTTCGTCGGCGCCGGCGGCATCGGCCAGGATCTGCTCGTGGCCATCCGCCAGTTCCACTACAGCGACGTCAGCGCCATGCTGCTGATGATCCTGGTCTGCGTCATCGTCACCGACATCCTCTCCGAAAAGCTGCGCCACCGCCTGCTGGCGATGGAGGAGGGGCGATGAGCTTTTCCGCCGAACTGCTCCACCGTCCGGGCATCGTCCTGCCGCCCCGGCGGGGCATGGCGATGCCGGCGGCGATCATCGTGCTTGCCACCCTGGTCTATGTCGCCGCCTTCCCGCTGCTGGGCATCTCGCTGGCCAGCCTGTGGAACGGGTTCAGCCAGCTGGGCCTGATCCTCGGGCTGATGCTGCCGCCCACCGCCGGCGGCCATTTCGCGCTGTATTTCGACGCGCTGCTGCAGACTCTGTCGATCGCCCTGCTCGGCACGCTGCTCGCGGCGACCTTCGCCTTTCCGCTGGGCTTCCTCGCCGCGCGCAACGTGGTGGCCAACCGGGTGGTGCACCTGCTGTCCCGCCGGGCGCTGGACACGGTGCGCAGCGTCGATTCGCTGATCTGGGCGCTGATCTGGGTGAACGTGGTCGGCCTCGGCCCCTTTGCCGGGCTGCTGGCCATCGCCACGGCGGATGTGGGGGCGCTGGCCAAGCTGATGAGCGAGGCGATCGAGACCGCCGACCGAAGGCCGGTGGAGGCGGTGCGCTCGGTGGGCGGCAGCCGCTTCATGGAAATCCGCTTCGGCCTGCTGCCGCAGATCATGCCCATCTTCGCCAGCCAGTTGCTGTATTTCTTCGAGAGCAACACCCGCTCCGCCACCATCATCGGCATCGTCGGCGCCGGCGGCATCGGCCTGCATCTCTACGAGCAGATCCGCGTGCTGGAATGGCAGCAGGCCTCGTTCCTGATCCTGATGGTGCTGGTGACCGTGGCGATCATCGATGCGATCTCCCAGCGGCTGCGGGCCGCGCTGATCGGGCGGCGGGGCTAGCCGATCAGCTGATCGAGCGCCCGCCATCCACCAGCAGGTTCACGCCGTTGATATAGGCGCCGGCCTCCGAACACAGCAGCATCGCCGCCCCCACCAGGTCCTGCGGCGCCCCCACCCGCCCGGCGGGAATGCGCGGCAGCATCTGCGCCGTGTTCTCGGCGAGCTGCCTGCGGTTGCGGGCGGTGGCGATCACGCCCGGGGCGAGGTTGTTGACCGTCACGCCACAGGCGCGGGTCTGCCGGGCGAGGTTCTGGGCCCAGTTGAACTGCATCGCCTTGTATCCGGCATAGACGATCATGCCCGGATGCGGCTGGGTCTGCTGCACGGAGCCGATCGTCACCACCCGGCCCCAGCCGCGCGCGGCCATCGGCGGAACCAGCGCCTGGAGCAGTTGCAGGGTGGACCACAGGTTCACGTTCACCTGCAGGTCGAACCGCGCGCGGTCCACCTCCGTCCACGGTTCCACCAGCTCGATCGAGGCGTTGAGCACCAGGATGTCGATCGGCCCCAGCGCTTGCGTCGCGGCCGCGGCCAGCGCGGCCCCGCTGCCCTCGGCGCTGAAATCGGCGGCGAATTCCCGGGCGGTGCCCCCGGCCGCCGCGATCTCCGCCACCACCGCCTTGGCATCGGCGGTTTCCTCGGCGGTGCCGACGTGATGGATGGCGAGTTTCGCACCCAGCCCGGCGAGGCCGAGGGCGATCGCCCGCCCGATCTCCCGCCGCGCCCCGGTCACCAGCGCGGTGCGCCCGTCCAGCCGGAACAGGCGCAGCGGGTCGAGGCCCGGCGCGGGGGGAGGGGCGGGCGGCAACTCGGCTGGGGGCATCGTCGTTTCCTCGTCTTTCCGGCATCCTAGGCCCCGGACTCCGGCCGACAAGCGGCGGCCTCGTGAAGGGAGACATGCATGCGGCTGCGCCGGGTGATGCTGTTCGTGCTCGGCGCGGTGGTGCTGGCCGTCGCCATCGCGGTGGTGGCGGCGCTGTCGGTCGATCTGCGGGCGATGGCGGTGCGCCGGGCCACGGCGGCGCTGGGGCGGGAGGTGACGATCGGCGCGCTGGACGTGCGCCTCGGCAACCCGCTGGTGATCACCGCCGAGGATGTGCGCCTCGCCAACGCCCCCTGGGGCAAGGCGAAGGACATGGCGAGCCTGGGCCGCGCCGAGGCCGCGCTGGAGCTGTGGCCGCTGCTGCGCGGCGCGGTGATCGCGCGGCGGCTGGTGCTGGACAAGCCGGTCGTCGCCCTGGAACGCGACGCCCAGGGCGCGGGGAACTGGCAGATGGCCGCCATCCATCATTCGCCGGGCCAGGACGGCGCCCCGCACGACGCCTCCGGCCAGCGCATCGTCGTGCTCGACCTGCAACTGCGCGAGGGTGCCTTGTCCATCGGCACCTCCAGCGGCAACACGCTGCGCGTCGGCGTGGCTGATGCCCGCTTCGTCGCCGCCGATCTCGACAGCCCCGTCGATATCCGGGTGGAGGGCAGCTACAACGGCGCGCCGGTCACCTTCACCGGCACCTCCGAGCCGCCGGCCCGGCTGCGCGACCCGTCGCACCCCTACGGCGTCGATGTCCGCGCCGTCTCCGGCCCGACCGAAGCCAGCTTCAAGGGCACGCTGACCGACCCGCTGGACGCGGACGGGGTGGACGGGAGGCTGGACATGACCACCAGCGACATGGGCGCCACCATCGCCCTGCTCGGCGGCGACGTGCCGGCGCCGCTGCCGGCGCGGATCGGCGGCCACCTCACCCGCAACGGCGATGCCTGGCGGCTGGAGGGGGCGCAGGGCAGCATCGCCGGCAGCGACTTCACCGGCGCGCTGGCGCTCGACGAGGGCGCCCGCGGCCGGCCGGACCGGATCGGCCTGACCTTCGCCTTCGCCACCCTGCTGCTCGACCCGCTGATCGACAAGGTCGGCACCGACAGCAAGACCCCCAACGCCCCCCGCCCCCTCGGCGCCAAGACCGAGCCGGACGCGCTGCTCGACGCCCGGCTGACCGCCACCCGGGTGATGCGCAACGGCGTGGCCTCCGACGACGTGGCCGCCCGGCTGGAGGTCGCCGCCGGCCGGGTGGAACTCAGCGAGGTCCGGGCCGGCGTCGCCGGCGGCCGGCTCGACGGGTTCGCCCGCATCGAGGCGGTGGAGAAGGGCGGGCGGCTGACCGCCAGCGTCGGCGTGGCGGCCGCCGATATCGGCCAGGTGCTGCGGCTGGCCGGCACCGATTTCTCCGGCATCTCCGGGCGCATCGACGGCCGACTCAACCTGCGGATGACCGGCCCCACCTTCGCGGCCGCGCTGGGCGACAGCCTGGCGCAGGGGGTGATCGCCGCCCGCCAGGGGGCGGTGGAGCGCCGGCTGATCGAGCTCGCCTCGGCCAATCTGCGCACCCTGTTCCGCCGCCGGCCGGGCACCACGCCGCTGGTCTGCTTCCTGACGGTGCTGGACATGGAGAACGGGCTGGTCACCGTGGCACCGCTGCGCCTGCGCACCGGCGACGGCACGCTGATCGGCGGCGGGCGGGTGGACCTGCGGCGCAGCACGCTGGATTTCACGATGCAGACGGAATCCAGCACCACCGATTTCTTCGCGCTGGACGTGCCCGTGCGCATCACCGGCGCGCTGTCCGACCCCTCCGTGCGCCCGGCGCTGCGGGCGGATGCCAACGGGCTGGCCAGCGAGGGGGCGATCGCCATCCGCCAGCTGCCCATGGCGCTGCGGCCGCTGGCCGGCGACAGTCCCTGCCTGCGCTGACCATAAGGACATCCCCGCCCGATGAGCTCCGCCGTGCTGACCGCGCGTGCCACCTGGAACCGCGGCGCCCTGCTGGTGGCCGGCGCCACCTTGGTGTGGAGCAGCGCCGGGCTGCTCGCCCGCTGGGTGCACACCGATCCATGGACCACGCTGTTCTGGCGCTCGATCTTCGCCTTCCTCGCCCTGGTGGCCTGGCTGGTGCTGCGCGAGGGGCGGGCGCTGCCGGCGCGCTTCGCCGGGCTCGGCCTCGCCGGCTGGGCCATGGCGGCCTGCTTCGCCATCTCGATGATCACCTTCATCACCGCGCTGAACATGACCACGGTGGCGGCGGTGATGATGTTCCAGGCCGCCGCCCCGCTGTTCGCCGCAGTGCTCGCCTGGCTGTTCCTGCACGAGCGCGTGGGGCGGCAGAAGCTGCTGGCCATCGTCGCGACGCTGGCCGGCGTCGGCGTGATGGTCTCGGGCGGGCAGGGGCAGGGCTGGCTGGCCGGCAACCTGCTCTCTTTCGTCATGGGGCTGACCTTCGCCGGCACCATCGTGCTGGCCCGCGCCCGGGCGGACGTGCCGACCACGGAGGCCACCTGCCTCGCGGTGGTGATGGTCATGGCCGTCGCCGCGCCCTTCGCCCGGTTCTCCCTGGCGGCGGACGACATGCTGCTGCTGGCCTCGTTCGGGGTGGTGCAGATGGGCCTCGCCCTGATCATGTTCACCACCGGGGTGCGGCTGCTGCCGGCCGCCGATGCCGGGCTGATCTCGGTGCTGGAGGCGGTGCTGGCGCCGCTGTGGGTGTGGCTGGCCTTCGACGAGGATCCCGGCCCGCGCACGCTGCTGGGCGGCGCCATCGTCATCGCCGCCGTGGTGGTGGCGGTGCGGGCCGAAAGATGAGCGCCCACGCGCCATCGCCCCGGGAATGACCCAGGGTAAAAAATTCGCTTCAGCCGGTTGAGGTTGCGGGAAAAGCGCGGAGTCCGGGCAGGGGCGGGACTCATCCCGACCACTCGTCGGCGCGCGGCACGGTGACCCGCCGGCGTTTGCCGGACGGACCCAGAATTCGGGGAATGACGGCCCAGTTCACGGGCCGGGTGCGGATGATCCGGCGCCGCGCCTCCGGCTGGGCCGGTGCCCGCTCGCGGGGCCCGCGGGGGCCGCGGGTGCGAGGACGGGCGGGCGCCTTGCGCACTTTCGCCTCGACATATTCGACCTCCGGTTCCTCTGTCTCAGGCGGGGGCGGCACCACCAGCGTGCCCGCCTTCCAGCTTGCGAGGAGTTCGTCGAA
>CAMFLK010000093.1 GCA_945957135.1 uncultured Rhodospirillales bacterium | reverse complement strand
GCGTCAAGGCGCTTAAGCGAAGCGTGCCTTGACGCCGGCCACCGCAACGTAAGTACAATAGTACAACGCGAAGGAGCCGGCGCTACGGCGCCATCACCCAGCGCGCGGCTTCGTGGCCCGGCGCGTAGTGGTTGTTGGTGATCACCGGGTCGCGGTTGACGAAGGCGCGGGCGTACATCGGGTGGCGCATGCTGCGCACCTCGTGCTCCACCGTGGCCAGCACCTTGCCGCAGCCGGGGCCGCCGTCCAGGTCAACGATGTCCTGGAAGCGGTACTGGCTCTCGTTGCTTTCCTCGGTGATCAGGCCGCGCTCCAGCAGCCGGCGATGCACGCCGGAGAAATCGGCGATGGCGATCTGCACATGGTGGCCGTCATAGGCGGGCTGGGGCGCGTCGGTCTCGCGGAAGATCATGGATTCGGACAGGCCGATGGGAATGCGCGCGAAGCGGCCGGCGGCGTCGGTGTGGACATCGGCCGGGCTGGCCAGCACCTCGCGGTAGAACCGGGCGATGCCGTCGGCCGTGCCCGGCGCGCAGTCCAGCTCCACATAGGGCATGCCCAGCACCATGCGGCCGAACCGCGCGGGGTCCGGCGCGTGGCAGGCGATGCGGTTGCCCCAGGGGCAGGTGACGCGCACGAGGCCGGGCTCGGCCGTCCAGGCGAAGCGCGTGCCGGACAGGCGCGGGGCAACCTCCGCGAGGCGCGCCTGCAGCTGGGCGAGGTCGGGCAGCACCAGCCCGGTGGTGCCGCGCAGGATTTGCGCCTCGCCCACCGGCAAATGGAACTGGCAGGTGCCGGCGTTCACCCACATGTTGTCCACGCCCACGACGAGATAGGGGTCGCGCGTCAGGCCGAGCCCCATGATGTAGAACAGCGTGGCGAGGCGCTGGTCCGGCACGCGGATGTTGACATGGCCGAACTCGACGATGTTGCCGACATCCTGGGTGGTGCGGTCGTAAAGCTGGGCGGCGGGCAGTGCGTCGTTCATGGCGATCCCCGGTCAGGTCCCGGTCCAGGCCGGAACGCGTTTGTTCAGGAAGGCGTCGATCCCCTCGGCGGCGTCGCGCGCCATCATGTTGCGCGTCATCGCCGCGGCGGCGAAAGCGTAGGCGCTGGCGACGTCCATCTCCGCCTGGCGGTGGAAGGCTTCCTTGCCGATGGCCAGCACCAGCGGGCTTTTCGCCGCGATCTGGCCGGCGAGGCGGGATAGCTCGGCGTCCAGCTCGGCCTCCGGCACCACGCGGTTGACCAGGCCGAGTTCGCGGGCGCGGGCGGCGCCGATCATCTCGCCGGTCAGCAGCATCTCCATCGCCGGCTTGCGGCCGATCGCACGGGTCAGCGCCACCATCGGCGTGGAGCAGAACAGGCCGATATTCACGCCGGGGGTGGCGAAGCGGGCGGTGTCCGCGGCCACCGCGAGGTCGCAGGTGGCGACGAGCTGGCAGCCGGCGGCGGTGGCGATGCCGTGGACGCGCGCGATCACCGGCTTGGGCAGGTTCAGGATGGCCTGCATCAGCCGCGCGCATTGGGCGAACACCGCCTCCATCGCCGGGCGGGAGGGGTCGGCGCGCAGCTCGCGCAGATCGTGCCCGGCGCAGAAGCCCGGCCCGGCGCCGGCGATCACCACCACATGCACCGATGCGTCGGCGGCGATGTCGGCCAGCGCCGCCTCCAGCGCGGTCATCAGCGCGGTGGACAGGGCGTTGCGCGCCTGGGGACGGTTGAGGGTGATTGTGGCGATGCCGGACTCGTCGCGGCGCAGCAGCACCGGATCAGGCGCGTTCATGGCGGTTCTCCCGAGCGCCGGATGATCCGCCTTTCGCGCCGCACTGCCTAGGGGTGCCTGGCCTGCCACGCCTTCATGAAGGCGATTTCCTTCGTCTGGGAGTCGATGATGTCCTGCGCCATCTTCCGCAGCTCGGGATCGGTGCCGTATTTCAGCTCGACCCGCGCCATGTCCACCGCACCCTGGTGATGCGGGATCATGCCGGCGACGAAATCGCGGTCGGCATTGCCCGTGTAGGGGATCGCCATGTCCTTGTGCATGCGCGCCATCGCCGCCTCGAACTCGCTGGTGGAGGGCGAAGCGGCCGGCATGGGCATGCTGTGGCCTTGCATGGATTGCGCGAGGGCGGGGCCGGCGAAGGCCAGCGCGAGCAGGACCAGCGCCGCCCTCACGCCGCGCGCTCCGGCGAGAATCCGGCATCCTCCATCGCGCCGATCAGCGCGGCCGGCGCGGCGGCCGAGGCGATGCGCACCTGCTTGGTGGCCAGATCCGCCTCCACCCTGGCCGCCGGGTCGAGGCGCTGGACCGAGGCGGTGATGGCGCGCACGCAGCCGTCGCATGTGATGTCGGGAACGAGGAAATCCTGCACGTCCAGCTCCTGCCGGTTGACGGGGCCCCATCTCCATCCTCCGATGGCCATGAGGTCAACCCCACGGAGCGATGACCGATGAACCCTGTCGGATTGCCGGTGCCGCCGCGCGCGTGGGATTGCCACATGCATGTGTTCGGCGACCCCGCCCGCTACAAGCCCGCCGCCTGGCGCGCCTACGACCCCACGCCGATGGAGCTGCCGGAGTACGAGAAGGCGGCCGCGGCGATCGGCTTCACCCGGGTGGTGTTCGTGCAGCCCAGCGCCTACGGCACGGACAATGCGTGCATGCTCGACGCGCTGCGCGCCCGCCCCGCCACCAGCCGCGGCGTGGCGGTGATCGACGACGCCACGCCGGACTCGGCGCTCGCGGAGATGGACCGGCTGGGGGTGCGCGGCGTGCGGCTCAACCTGGTGAGCAACGGCGCGCCCGACCCCGACGCCGCCGGCGCCACGCTGGCCGCCACCGCGCGCCGCGTCGCCCCGCTCGGCTGGCACGTGCAGATCTTCGCCCTGCCCGCCCTGCTCGCCGCCCTGGCGCCGGCCATCGCCGCCAGCCCGGTGCCGGTGGTGATCGACCATATGGGCGGGATGGACGCGGCGCTCGGCCTGACCCAGCCGGGGTTGACCGATCTGCTCGCCCTGCTCGACACGGGACACTGCTGGGTGAAGGTGTCCGGCGCCAACCGCATCTCCCGCCAGACGACCGGCTTCACCGACGCCATCCCCATCATGCGCGCCCTGATCGCCGCCAACCCCGCCCGCGCGGTGTGGGGCACGGACTGGCCGCATATCGGCCCGCACGAGCCGGGCAAGCCGAAGCCGGTGATCTACATGAACCACGACAACGCCGCCCTGCTCGGCCTGCTGGCCGAGGCGGTGCCGGACCAGGCGACGTGGAACGCGGTGCTCTCCGCCAACCCCGCGCGGCTCTACGGGCTGGACGAATAGCATGCCCGCGCCCCAGCCGGTGATGCTGCTCACCGGCGCCAGCCGCGGCATCGGCCATGCCACGGTGAAGCTGTTCCAGGAACGCGGCTGGCGCATCCTCACCGTCTCGCGCCAGCCCTTCGCCGCCGAATGCGCCTGGCCCGCGGCGCGGGACAGCCACATCCAGGCCGACCTCGCCGATCTCGCCGCCATCGACCAGCTCGCCGCCACCGTGCGCGCCCGGCTGGCCGGGGGCGCGCTGCACGCGCTGGTCAACAACGCGGGCATCTCGCCCAAGGGCGCCGGCGGCGCGCGGCTCGGCGTGGCGGACACCGATGCCGCGGCCTGGACGCGGGTGCTGAACGTGAACCTGGTCTCCATCGCCCTGCTGGTGCGGGCGCTGCTGCCGGAACTCACCGCCGGGCGCGGCTCGGTGGTGAACGTCACCTCCATCGCCGGCTCGCGCGTGCATCCCTTCGCCGGCGTGGCCTACGCCGCCTCCAAGGCCGGGCTCGCCGCGCTCACGCGGGAAATGGCGCATGAATTCGGCCCCCGCGGCCTGCGGGTGAACGCCATCCCGCCCGGCGAGATCGAAACCTCCATCCTCTCGCCGGGCACCGACGCGCTGGTGGAGGCGGAGGTGCCGATGCGCCGGCTGGGCGAGCCGCGCGAGGTGGCGGAGACCATCCATTTCCTGTGCACCGCGCCGTCGTCCTACATCAACGGGGCGGAGATCCACATCAACGGTGGCCAGCACGTCTGAAGCGACCCGCTACAGCACGAACCCCAAATCCGTCACGCCGGGGTCTTCGCCGAACTGGGTCAGCAGGCAATGCGCCTGGCCGCGATGGTGGGTCTGGTGGTTGAACATATGGGTCACCAGCATCGCGCGGGGGCCGCGCATCTCCTTCTGCGCGATGCCGCTGAACCAGACGAGGTCGCCGGCCAGCCAGTCCTCGTCCACGCCGCCGGCCCAGTCCTCCAGCGCCGCGTCCATCACCGCGCGGCGGTCGCGCAGCGCGGTGAAATCGGGCTCGAAGGTTGAACTGTCCTTGCCGCTCGCCTTCGGCTTGTCCCAGCCGGCGAAGCGCGACATCCACATCTGGTCCGCCCAGACGAGATGGCACAGCGTGGCGTGCAGCGAGCCGAAGAAGGCGCCGCGATCGGCCTTGCGCTGGTCGTCCGTCAGCTTGGCCGCCGCCGCGTACCAGCGTTCGTTCATCAGCCGGTTGTAGCGCGCCATGGCGCGGACATAGGCGGGGGCGATCATGCCCCCTCCGCCAGTTTGGTGAAGCGCAGGTTCTTCACGCGGCCGCCATTGACGAACAGCCCGCTGACCGCCCCGTTCTCGCGCAGCACGCGCACATCCTGCCAGGAGCGGTAGAGCGTGCCGGGGTTGTAGGCGCGGAAGATGTCGCCCTTCACCCCCTCCAGCGGCCAGGGCGGGGCGATCGCCACCGGGCCGGCGACGGTGACGCGCATGCCGTCGCCGTCACTTGTGATGGTCCACACCGCGTCCATCTCCGCGCTGCGGTAGCGGCCCGGCAAATCCGCCGGCAGCGCCGCGCCGGGCGCCACGCGCGTCCAGGTCGAGGTGAAGCCGGCATCCTGCTCCACCGCCAGCGCGGCGCCGTCATCAGACAGCTTCATGGTGAAATCGCGCGCCGTGCGGCTGGCGGCGAGCCGCCCGTCCGGCTCGGCCTTCAGCAGGAAGGGCACGCCGTTGGTGGTGCCGGTGAGCTGGCCGGCCTCGTTCAGCGCGAGATCGACCGTCGCCGGCCCGGCCTCGTCGAGGAAGCGGCCGACGTGTTTCTCCAGCGCCGGCTTGCCCGGCAGCGCCACCGCCGGCGCCGCGTCCGCCCGGCCGGCCACCAGCGCATCCAGCACGCGCTGGCCGAGATGGTAGGGATCGACCGCCGCGTTGTTGGCGATCACGATCACCGCCGCGTCCAGCGCGGGAACGCGCAGGAACTCCGTGCGATAGCCCGGCCACAGCCCGCCATGGCTGACCGTGTCGAAGCCGCGCGCCCGGCTCGCCTGCAGGCCGCGCGCGTAGCCGTTCATCATGCCCCCCGTGAACGGCGCGCGCACCGTCAGCCCGTCCAGCACCGCCTTGCCGCACACCCGCATGGTGGTGAAGTTGCGGTGCCACAGCGCGAGGTCGGTGACGCAGGAGACCAGCCCGCCCTCGCCATGCAGCGGAAACCCGTGCTGCGCCCGCACGAACCCGCCGCCCGGCGCCGGCAAATAGCCGGTGGCGAGGTGGGCGACCGGCTCGGTGGTGGTCTCCACCATGCCCGTGTTGTTCATGCCCGCCGGCGTGAAGATGCGCCGCGCCAGGAAAGCGCGCAGCCCCTCCCCCGCCGCCCGCTCGGCGATGCGGCCGAGCAGCAGGAAGTTGGTGTTGCTGTAGAGGTAGCGGCTGCCCGGCGCGAAGTTCAGCGTGCGCTGGCGGCAGATGCCGTCCATCAGGTCTTCCGGCCGCACCGGCGTGGACAGGTCGGCGCCGCCGAGCCGCATGATCTCCAGCATGTCGCGCAGGCCGGAGGTGTTGTGCATCAGGTGGTCGATGGTGATCGTGCTGCCGTAATCCGGCAGTTCCGGCAGCCAGGCGCGGATGTCGTCGTCCAGCTTCAGCTTGCCGTCCTCGGCCAGCAGCAGGATGGCCGCGCAGGTGAACTGCTTGGAGACCGAGGCGATGCGAAACGTGGTCGCCGGCCCGATCGGCACGCCGAGCTCCAGGCTCGCGAGGCCCGCGCTGCGATGCACCGCCAGCTCGCCGCCGAGCACCACGCCCACCGTGGCGCCGGGGCCGGCCTCATAGGGGCGCAGGAGATGGGCGACGCAGCGGTCGAGGGCGGTGAGGTCGAGAGAGGGCATCGGCTTGGTTCCTTGCGAGACAGGCAAGGAAGCGAGGAAGAGCCTTCTTTTTCTGAAGAAAAAGAAGCAAAAAGACTTTTATCGTTTATTCTTCGCGCGGCAGCGGCGAGGCACGGCTTCAACGGATAAAAGTTTTTTGGTTCTTTTTTTCAAAAAAGAACACGCTTCCCTTCTTCCTGTCCCCCTCATCCTACCCGATCCGCGCACCTTCACCAGAGGCCGCCCCCTGGCCTATGATCCCGCAAAACGTCCGGACAGAAGCGCCATGACCGTGCCGCCGCCGGGGGGCATCGACTGTGACATCCACCCCGCCATTCCCAGCATCGACGTGCTGCTGCCCTATCTCAGCGCCCATTGGCGCGAGCAGGTGGTCACCCGCGGGCTCGATGAGCTGAACTCCATCGCCTACCCGGACAACTCCCCGCTCACCGCCCGGCCGGACTGGCGGCCGGCGCAGGGACGGCCCGGCGCGACCCTCGCCCAGGTGCAGGCGCAGGCGCTCGATGCGTTCGGCACGTCCCTCGCCATCTGCAACTGCCTCTACGGCGTGCAGGTGCTGTTCAGCGAGGACCTCGCGGCCGCCATCGCCCGCGCGGTGAACGACTGGATCGCCAAGGAGTGGCTGGATCGCGACCCCCGCCTGCGCGCCTCCATCGTGGTGCCCAGCCAGAGCACCGAGCTGGCGGTGGAGGAGATCGAGCGGCTGGCCGGCGATCAGCGCTTCGTGCAGGTGCTGCTGCTGGCGATGGGCGACACGCCGCTGGGACGGCGCCATCACTGGCCGATCTATGCCGCCGCCGAGCGCCATGGCCTGGCCGTGGGCATCCATGCCGGCGGCAGCTACCACAACCCGCCGACCCCCGTGGGCTGGCCCGGCACCCATACCGAGGACTACGTCAACCAGGCCCAGGCCTTCCAGTCCCAGCTCACCAGCCTGATCACCGAGGGCGTGTTCAGCCGCTACCCCGCGCTGAAGGTGGTGCTGCTGGAATCCGGCTTCACCTGGCTGCCCGCCCATCTGTGGCGGCTGACCAAATACTGGCGCGGCCTGCGCATGGAAATTCCCTGGGTGGACCGCTCGCCGGCCGAGATCGTGCGCAGCAACGTGCGGCTCACGATCCAGCCGGTGGACGCGCCGGAGGGGGATGCGCTCAACCGGCTGATCGACCACATGCAGTCCGACGAGTTGCTGCTGTTCTCCACCGACTTCCCGCACTGGCAGTTCGACGGCGCCGAGGCGCTGCCGGACGGGCTGGATGCCACGCTGGTGCGCCGGATCATGATCGACAATCCGCGGGCCACCTATGCCCGCCTGCTGGAGCCCGTGGCATGAACGTTCAGCTTCAAGGCACGCCCACGCTGGAAACCCGCCTCACCGGCAAGCTGGGCATCGCCGATGGCGATATCCACCCCGCCCGCAAATCGTCCACCGATTTCCACCCCTGGCTGGCCAAGCGCTGGCACGACCACGCCGCGCTGTTCGGCACGCCCGGCCGCCAGGGCTGGCAGGTGGGACCGGCCTATCCCAAGAGCCAGCCCAACGCCTCGCGCCGCGACGCCTACCCGCCGGAGGGCGGGCGCCAGGGCAGCTCGCTGAGCTTCATGCAGGCCCAGCATCTCGACCCCAACAACGTGGAGCTGGGCATCCTCAACCCGCTCGGCGTCGGTCAGGGGATGCAGAACATCGAGTTCTCCGCCGCCATGTGCCACGCGGCCAATGAGTGGCAGATCGCCGAATGGCTCAGCAAGGATGCGCGGCTGCGCGGCTCGGTGATGGTGGCGTACGAGGACGGGCCGCTCGCGGCGGCGGAAATCCGCGCCCGCACCGGCGACCCGAATTTCGTGCAGGTGCTGCTGCTCAGCCGCACCGCCGAGCCGCTGGGCAGCCGCCGCTACTGGCCGATCTACGAGGCGGCGGCGGAGGCCGGGCTGCCGGTGGCGGTGCACGCCTTCGGCTATGGCGGCGCGCCGATCACCAGCGCCGGCTGGCCGAGCTACTACATCGAGGAAATGACCGGCCACGCCCAATGCTGCCAGGCGGTGCTGACCAGCATGGTGGTGGAGGGCATCTTCGCCCGCTTCCCCTCGCTGAAGGTGATCCTGGTGGAGGCCGGCTTCGCCTGGGTGCCCCCGCTCGCCTGGCGGCTGGACAAGCACTGGAAGCGCCTGCGCGCGGAGACCCCCTACCTCACCCGCCTGCCCAGCGAATACATCCGCGACCATGTCTGGTTCACCACCCAGCCGATGGAGGAGCCGGACCCGCGCGAGCATCTGCGCGACACGATCGACTGGATCGGCTGGGACCGGCTGATCTTCGCCACCGACTACCCGCACTGGGATTTCGACGATCCCGCCCACGCCTTGCCGCTGGCCATCGACGACGAGCAGCGCCGCAAGTTCTTCATCGGCAACGCACGCACGGTGTACGGGCTGAACGCGCCGGGTTGGCCGGCGGCGGCGCGCCAAGCAAATACATGACCAAACACGTCGTCGCGCCGGTGGCGGAGATTCCGCCCGGCACGCGCCGGCTGCTGACGGTGAAGGGCCGGCCGATCGCCGTGTTCAACCTCGGCGGCGAATTCTTCGGCCTGCTCAACCGCTGCCCGCACCAGGGCGGGCCGATGTGCGAGGGCCACCTCACCGGCCTGGTGCAGTCCCGCACCCCCGGCCAGTACGACCGCTCCCGCGACGGCGAAATCCTGCGCTGCCCCTGGCACGGCTGGGAGTTCGACATCCGCACCGGCCAGTCCTACGTCGATCCCGAGCGCACCCGCATCCGCGCCTATCCGGTGAGCGTGGCCGAAGGGGCCGCGCTGGTGGCGGGGCCGTATGTGGCCGAGACGATTCCGGTGTCGGTGGAGCAGGACTACGTGGTGGTGGAGGTCTGAGGGGAACGGAAGGCAAGCGCCCCCTATCGTCTCCCCTTCACCTTCTCCCACACCCCTCGCGCCACCCCGGCCAGCGCCTGCGCCGCGTGGCTGTCCGGTGCCGCGACGACCACGGGGGTGCCGGCGTCGCCGCTGCTGCGCACCTCCATCACCAGCGGGATTTCGCCCAGGAAGTCGCAGCCCAGCCGCGCCGCCTCCGCCCGCGCGCCGCCATGGCCGAAGATATCCGCGCGGTGGCCGCAGGCGGGGCAGCAGAAGAAGCTCATGTTCTCCACCACGCCGAGCACCGGCACCTCCGTGCGGCCGAACATCGCCACGGCGCGGCGGGCGTCGATCAGCGCGATGTCCTGCGGGGTGGAGACGATTACCGCGCCGGCCAGCGCCACGCGCTGGGCCATGGTGAGCTGGGCGTCGCCGGTGCCGGGGGGCATGTCCACGATCATGATGTCGAGCGGCCCCCATTCCGCCTGACCCATCATCTGTTCCAGCGCCCCCATCACCATCGGGCCGCGCCAGATCATCGGCGCCTCCTCCTCCACCAGGAAGCCGATGGACATGGCCTTCAGGCCCCAGGCGTCGAGCGGGATCATCCGGCCGTCGCGCACCTCGGGCTTGCGGTGCAGGCCCAGCATGCGCGGCAGGGAGGGGCCGTAGATGTCGGCGTCGAGCAGCCCCACCTTCAGCCCCTGGCGGGCCAGAGCGACGGCGATGTTGACGGCGACGGTCGATTTGCCGACGCCGCCCTTGCCGGAGGCCACGGCCACCACGGCGCGCACCTCCTGCAACAATTTGGGCTTGGCGGACGGGCGAGAAGTGGGGGGGTGGGCCGGCGCATCCGGCCGCGCGGCGGTGAGCACCACCGTGGCGTTCTTCACGCCGGGCTGGCGGGCCAGGATGCGTTCGGCGGCCTGGCGCACCGGCTCCATGGCGGCGGCGTGGCTGCGGTCGGTCAGCAGGCTGACATGGACGAGGCCGTCGCGCACGGTGACCCCCTCCACAAGCCCGGCGGCGACGATGTCCTGGCCGCTGGCCGGGTCGGCCACGCCGCGCAGGGCCTGACGCATGTCTTCCTCGGTGGGTCGCATTACCATTCTGTCAGCCGATCCTTGTGGCGCCATCCCAAGGGCTGGGGTATGGACCGTGCGCCGGACGGTGCATACCCCAGCCCTTGGGGCACCGCCACGACGGATAACAGGAGCGCCCTGACACGATGCCTTGGAACAACGATGGCCCCGAGAACGGTTCCGGCGGGGGCAACCAGGGCGGGCGCTCGCCTTGGGGCAATCCCGGCGGCGGTCCGCAGAACCCGCGCCCGAGCGGCCCGCAGGGGCCATGGGGCGGCGGCGGCCAGCGCGGCCCCACCCCGCCCGACATCGACGAGGTGATCGCCCGCGCCCAGTCCTTCCTGCGCGGCTTCCTGCCCGGCGGCGGCGGCAATGGCGGGGGCCAGGGGGGACGCAAGCAGGCTTCCGGCGCCGGCGGGCGCGGGCTGCTGCTGCTGGTGGTGCTGGTGATCGGCGGCTGGCTGGCCAGCGGCTTCTACCGCGTGCAGCCGGACGAGCAGGGCGTGGTGCTGCGCTTCGGCGCCTTCAACCGCACCACCTTTCCCGGCCTGAACTACCACATTCCCTGGCCGGTCGAATCCGTGCTGCGCCCGGCGGTGACGCGCATCAACCGGGTGGAGGTGGGCTACCGCACCGCCGGCGGCGACGCGCGCATCACCAACGGCCGTGACCTCTCGGTGCGCGACGTGCCGGAGGAAAGCCTGATGCTGACCGGCGACGAGAACATCATCGACATCAACTTCGCCGTGTTCTGGCGCATCAACGACGCCAGCGCCTATCTGTTCAACACGCGCAACCCCGCCACCATCGTGAAATGGGCCTCGGAAAGCGTGATGCGCGAGGTGATCGGCAAGACCCCCATCCAGCCGGCGCTGACCGACGCGCGCGCCCAGATCGAGGCGCAGGTGCTGCGGGGCGTGCAGGACATCATGACCCAGTACGGCTCGGGCGTGGAGATCACCCAGGTGCAGCTGCAGAAGGTGGACCCGCCGGCCGCGGTGATCGACAGCTTCCGCGACGTGCAGCGCGCCAACACGGACGCCGACCGCATGCGCAACGAGGCGCAGGCCTACCACAACGACATCGTGCCCCGTGCCCGCGGCGACGCGGCCCGGCTGGTGGCGGAGGCGGACGCGGCCCGGCAATCCTCGGTGGCGGAATCCAAGGGCCAGGCGGCCCGCTTCCTCTCGGTGCTCGCGGCCTATCAGGCGGCCAAGGACGTGACCGCCCAGCGCCTGTATATCGAGACGATGCAGGAAATCCTGCGCCACACCCCGGCGGTGATCGTCGATGACCGGCTGCAGGGCATCGTGCCCTTCCTGCCGCTGACCGAGGGGCTGCGCGCGCCCGTCCCCGCACCCGCCGCGCCCAGACCAGCCACCCCCACGACCGGAGCGCCCGCGCGATGAGCCGCATCGGTTACGCCGTCATCGCCGCCCTGGTCGTGCTCGTCCTGGTCGGCGGCTCCGCCCTGTTCACCGTGCAGCAGACCGAGCAGGTGCTGGTCACCCAGTTCGGCCAGCCCATCCGCGTGATCACCAAGCCCGGCCTGCACGTGAAGATTCCGCTGGTGCAGACGGTGATCAGCTTCGACCGGCGCCTGCTGGAATACCCGGTGAATTCCGAGGAGGTGATCCTGGGCGACCAGCGCCGGCTGATCGTGGACAGCTTCACCATGTTCCGCATCACCGACCCGCTGCGCTACTATCAGGCGGTGGGGCCGACCGAGGAGGGCATCCGCGCCCGGCTGAACTCGGTGGTCTCCTCCTCGCTGCGCCGCGTGCTGGGCAACGAGCAACTGCTCAACGTGCTGTCGTCCAGCCGCGGGCGGATCATGGGGCTGATCCGCGACCAGGTGAACGCGGAGATGACCAATTTCGGCGTCGCCATCGAGGACGTGCGCATCCGCCGTGCGGACCTGCCGGAGGAGAACACCCAGGCGATCCTGACCCGCATGCAGTCCGAGCGTCAGCGCGTGGCCGCCCAGGCCCGCGCCGAGGGCGCCGAGGGGTCCGCCCGCATCCGCGCCGACGCGGATCGCGAGCGCACCGTGCTGCTGGCCCAGGCGCGCGCCACCGCCGACGAGCTGCGCGGCAAGGGCGAGGCCGAGGCGATCGCCATCTATGCCGACGCGTTCCAGCGCGACGACGCGTTCTTCAAGCTGTGGCGCACGCTCCAGGCCTACCGCGATGCCTTCGCTTCCGGCGCCTCGCGCCTGGTGCTGACGCCGGGCGACGATTTCCTCAAGCTGCTGCGCGAGGGACCGGCCCCGTCGCTGGCGCCGGCCACGGCCAAATAGCAACGCCGCCTTGCGGCGCAGGCGGGTCCCGCCCACATTGGGCCAAACCGTGCCGCGCCCGGCCATCGGGCGCCGTGAGAGGATTGATCAGGATGCGCGTTCCGTTCCGCCGGCCCCTGCGTGCCTCCGTCCTGGTGCTGGCGGCGGCCCTCGCCGCGCCGATGGTGCCGCTCGCCCCCGCGGTGGCCCAGGCCCGTTCGGCGCCCGAGAGCTTCGCCGATCTGGCACAGGCGCTGCTGCCCGGCGTGGTGAACATCTCCACCAGCCAGACCGTCACCGCCCGCGAGGGGCGCGGCATGGAAATGCCGGTCTTCCCGCCCGGCTCGCCGTTCGAACAGTTCTTCCGCGACTTCATGGACCGCAACCGCCCGCGCCCCGGCCAGCCCAACAACCAGGCGCCGACGCGCAAGGCACAGAGCCTGGGGTCCGGCTTCATCATCGACGCCGCCGGCGTGGTGGTGACCAACAACCATGTGATCGACGGCGCGGACGAGATCACCGTCATCACCCATGACGGCGTTTCGCTGAAGGCCACGCTGATCGGCCGCGACGAGCGGACGGACATGGCGGTGCTGAAGGTGAACCCGGAGAAGCCGCTGACCGCCGTGCCGTTCGGCGACAGCGACAAGGCGCGGGTGGGCGACTGGGTGCTGGCGATCGGCAACCCGTTCGGCCTGGGCGGCAGCGTGACCGCCGGCATCGTCTCCGCGCGCGGGCGCGACATCCAGCAGGGGCCGTACGACAACTTCATCCAGACCGACGCGGCCATCAACAAGGGCAATTCCGGCGGCCCGCTGTTCAACATGCAGGGCGAGGTGATCGGCATCAACACCGCGATCTACTCGCCCTCCGGCGGCTCCATCGGCATCGGCTTCTCCATCCCCTCCAACATCGCCAAGTCGGTGGTCGCGCAGCTGCGCGATTTCGGGCGCGCGCGGCGCGGCTGGCTGGGCGTGCGCATCCAGGCGGTGTCGCCGGAGATCGCCGAGAGCCTGGGGCTGAAGGAGCCGTCGGGCGCGATGATCTCCGGCGTGAACGAGGGCGGGCCGGCCGAGGCGGCGAAGATCCGCAACGGCGACATCATCCTGAAATTCGACGGGCAGGACGTGAAGGACATGCGCGCGCTGCCCAAGATCGTGGCGCAGTCGGAGATCGGCAAATCCGTGCCGGTGACGGTGTGGCGCGACGGCAAGGAAGTGGCGCTCCAGGCCGTGGTGGGCGAGCTGCCGGAGGAGCAGAAGGTGGCCTCCACCGCGCCGGACAAGCCCACCCCGGCCAAGCCGATGGAGCTGTCCGGCCTGGGGCTGCGGCTGTCGCCGATCACGCCGGACGCGCGCGACAAGTTCCGCCTGACCGCCGACCAGAAGGGCGTTTTGATCACCGAGGTGGTGCCCGGCACCCCCGCCGCCGACAAGGGGCTGAAGGCCGGCGACGTGATCATGGAAGTGCAGCAGGAGGAGGTCTCCTCGCCGGCCGACGTGCAGGACCGGGTGGAGAAGGTACGCAAGTCCAACCGCAAATCGGTGCTGATGCTGGTGCAGACCTCGGACGGGCTGCACTGGGTGCCGCTGTCGCTGGCGCCCGATCCGGGCCGCGCGCCGGGCTGAGGACGCGGCCCCGCCCTTCGCGAGGGTGGCGCCGTGCTCGGCGGCGTCAAGGCGCGCTTCGCTCAAGAGCCTTGA
>CAMFLK010000092.1 GCA_945957135.1 uncultured Rhodospirillales bacterium | reverse complement strand
GTGCTGGTGAGCGACCCGGACGGCCAGATCACCTGGCCCAGCGAGAAGGGGTTCTATTTCCGCGACACGCGGGTGATCAGCAGCTGGAGCATCTACGCCAATGGCGAGGCCTGGGACCTGCTGAACGGCGGCCCGGTCACCTATTTCGCCTCGCGCATCTTCCTCACCAACCGTGCCTTCCGCACCGAGGACGGGCCGATCGCCGCGCGCACGCTGGGCCTGACCATCAGCCGCCATGTCGGCGGCGGGCTGCGCGAGGATCTGCAGATTTCCAACAACAACCAGCACCCGGTGCGCTTCAACCTGGAACTCGCCATCCGCGGCGACTTCGCCGACATATTCGAGGTGAAGAGCAACAACATCGTCCGCCGCGGACGCATCACCACGCGCTGGCTGGAAAGCCGCCAGCAGCTGCGCCTGACCTACCGCAACAAGGATTTCTGCCGCGAGGTGGTGCTGACCGCCCAGCCCAGCGGGGCCAAGGCGGTCTATGCCAATGGCCGCCTGTCGCTGGAAGTGGCGCTGGAGCCGGACGAATCCTGGCACTGCGCGGTGTTGTACGACCTGGTGGACGGCCACCAGCGCTTCCGCGCCCCGCGCGAGAGCGTGAACTCCGCGCGGCGCGCCGAGCATGCCGAGTCGCTCGCGGAATGGCAGCGCACCGTGCTGAAGATCCGCACCAGCAACGAGGAGTTCTACCGCTGCTACCATCAGGGCATCCAGGACATGGCCGCCCTGCGCCTGCCCATCAGCGGCACCGACCGCATGGTGTTCGTCCCCGCCGCCGGCCTGCCCTGGTTCGTGGCGCTGTTCGGCCGCGACAGCCTGATCGTCTCGTTGCAGACGCTGCTGGTCTATCCCGAATTCGCCCGCGGCGCGCTCGATGTGCTGGGCGCCCACCAGGCGCAGGAGCGCGACGACTACCGCGATGCCGAGCCGGGCAAGATCCTGCACGAGCTGCGCTATGGCGAGCTCGCGCATTTCAAGCTGATTCCGCACACGCCCTATTACGGCACCTCCGACGCCACGCCGCTCTATCTGATCGCGTTGCACGCCGCCTGGCGGGCGACCGGCGATCGCGGGCTGATCGACCGGCACCTGCGCACCGCCGAGGGCTGCCTGGAATGGATCGACGAATATGGCGACCGCGACGGCGACGGGTTCCAGGAATACCAGACGCGCTCGCCGGCCGGGTACGAGAACACGGCCTGGAAGGATTCGGGCGATTCGGTGATGTACGAGGACGGCACCCTGGTGAAGGGTCCCAAGGCGATCTGCGAATTGCAGGGCTACGTGTACGACGCCTGGCTGCGCATGGGCGAAATCTACGACGAGATCGGCCGGCACGAGCGGGCCACGCAGCTGCGTCGCAAGGCCGCCACCCTGTTCCGCCGCTTCAACGAGACCTTCTGGGACGAGGCGCGGGGCTACTACGCCTATACGCTGGATGGGGAGAAGACACCGGTCTTCTCGCTCGCCTCCAATATCGGTCATCTGCTGTGGTCGGGCATCGTTCCGCCGGAGCGCGCGGCGCGGGTGGTGAAGCGGCTGATGGAGCCGGACATGTGGAGCGGCTGGGGCATCCGCACCCTGTCCGCCACGCATCACGCCTTCAACCCCTATAATTACCAGACCGGCGCGGTGTGGCCGCACGACAACGCGATCATCGGCATGGGCTTCCGCCGCTACGGCTTCGCCGCCGAAGCCGCCGCCGTGGCGCGCTGCATCAGCGATGCCGCCAGCCATTTCCAGCTCAACCAGCTGCCGGAGCTGTATGCCGGCCTGCAGCGCGAGGAGAACAGCTTTCCCGTGCAGTATGTCGGCGCCAACGTGCCGCAGGCCTGGGCGGCGGCCACGCCCTTCGTGCTGTTGCAGACCATGCTGGGCATCGCCCAGGACGCGCCGCGCGACACGCTCTATGTGGACCCCGCCCTGCCCGACTGGCTGCCGGACGTGACCCTGATCGACGTGCGGCTGGGCCGGCGCAGCTTCGACATCCAGTTCTGGCGCGAGGGGGAGGCGACGGAATTCAAGGTGCTGAAGGGCGAGGCGCGCTGCGTGGTGCGGCGGGAATTCGGCAAGGCGGCGCCGGGACAGCAGGTAACGGAAGCGGCGTAGGCGCCCTACCCGGCCTAGCGCTCGCCCGTCTCCGGCCCAGTCTCCGGGCCGGTCTCCGGCATGGTGAAGAACAGCAGCGCGAAGCCGGCCATCCCGGCCGCCGCCAGGGCGAGGAAGGCGGCGGAGGTGCCCAGCTGGTCGGCGATCCAGCCCGCGCCGGCCGTGCTCATCGCGGCGCCGACATAGACCGCCACGCCCAGCGCGCCCATCGTCAGGTTGAACCGCCCGGTGCCGCGGGTGATGTCCGCCGCCACCAGGGCCAGGATCACCCCGAACACGGCACCGCTCACCCCGCTCAGCGCCTGGCCGAACAGCACCACCAGGGGATGGGGGTACAGCCCGTAGAGCACGCCCTGCACCGGCAGCAGCCCCCAGCCCAGCAGCATCATCGGCCGCCGCCCCCAGCGATCGGCCGAACGGCCCACCCAGGGCGACAGCAGCGCCACCATGATCTGCGGCACGATGATGGTCGCGGCGGTCAGCAGGTCGGCCAGGTGCGGCGTGCGCTTGGCGATGGCATCCGCGGCCAGGGGCAGCAGGGCGGCGTTGCACAGGAAGAACATCACGATGCAGGCGCCGAACAGCAGCAGCCGGCGGTCTGAGAACAGGGTGCGCACGCCGTCCAGCAGGGAGGGCGGCGCGTCCGCGGGCGGCGCGGTATCGGCGTCGTCGGCCTGCTCGCGGCCGATCGTGCGCAGCGCGAGCAATGCCGGAATGCCCACCAGCGCGGTCAGCCAGAACACCGAGCTGGACGCGACATAGGTGCCGGCCGCGCCCATGACGCCGGCCGCGATGGCGTTGCCGATCGAGCCGAAGCGGGCGTTGCGGCCCACCCGCTCGCCGAACGAGGCCCGCCCGACCAGCGCCAGCGTCACCGCGGCGATGGAGGGGGTGAGCACGGAGCTGGCGAAGCCATGCAGCACCTCCGCCAGATAGACCGCGGGCTTGCTCGGGGAGAGCGCGTAGAGCAGCGCGGTGGCGCCGATCGCCAGCGTGCCGAACAGCACGCCGCGCCGCTTGTCGGCCATGGCGTCCACCATCGCCCCGGCCGGCACCTGGCTGACCAGCGCGGTGATGGTGCCGATGCTCAGCGCGAAGCCGACCTCGCCCTGGCTCCAACCCCGCTCGGTGAGATAGACGGCGATGAACGGGCCGAAGCCGGTCTGCACGTTGGCGACGAAGAAATTGAGCCAGTCGAGCCCGCGCAGGCTCCGCGCCGTGGCCACCTAGGGATCGCCACGCCGCAGATGGCGCACGCCGCCCGGCCCCGCCACGATCACGTCATGGACCAGGCCGAGGAACAGCCCGTGCTCCACCACGCCGGCCCGGCCGGCGAGGCGCGCGGCGAGCGCGTGTGCGTCGGCGATCGGGCCGAACCGGCAATCCAGCACCAGATTGCCCTGGTCGGTGCGGAAGGGCTGCCCGTCCTTGCGCCGCGGCACCACCTCCGCGCCGAGGCCGGCGAGGAAGCCGGCCTGGGACTGCCAGCCGAATTCCAGCACCTCCACCGGCACCGGGAAGCGGGTGCCGAGCCGGGGGGAGAGCTTGCTCTCGTCCACCACGATCACCTCGCGCGCGCTGGCCTCGGCCACCACCTTCTCGCGCAGCAGCGCGCCACCGGCGCCCTTGATGAGGTTGAAATCCGGATCGACCTCGTCCGCCCCATCGATGGTGAGATCGACGGCGCGGGGCATGGCATCGTCCTGGAGGGGGATGCCCAGCTCGCGCGCGAGGTCGTCCACGCCCTTGGAGGTGGCGATGGCCACGATATCGCGCAGGCTGCCCTCGCGCAGCCGCGCGCCGATCGCCTGGGTGGCGAACAGCGCGGTGGAGCCGGTGCCCAGGCCGATGGACATGCCCGGTTGCACCAGCGCCACCGCCGCCTCGGCGGCCGCGCGCTTGAAGCTGTCTGCGCTCACGAATCCTGCTCCAGTCTTGCCGCGGCCTCACGGTCGATCATCCAGTGCAGCAGGCCGCTGGCGGGGTGGATGGCCTGGGCGGGAAGCTCCACCGGCCGGCGCGGGCCTTCCAGCACGCGATGCAGCATGGCCGCCTTGCCGCGCCCGGCGACGACGAACGCCACCTCATGCGCCGCGTTGATGGCGGGCGGGGTGAGGGTGATGCGCCACATGCCCGCCACTTCCACATACTGTGCCAGCACCCGGCGCTTCTCCTCCGTCACCGCCGGCAGGCCGGGAAAGAGCGAGGCGGTATGGCCGTTGTCGCCCATGCCGAGCAGCACGAGATCGAGCGGCTGCCCCGCGAGCTGCGCCTCATAATCCGCCGCCGCCTGCTCCGGCGGGTCCTCGCCGCGCATGCGATGGATGTTGTCCTCGTGCACCGGCACACGGTCGAGCAGCGCCTCGCGCGCCATGCGATAGTTGCTGGTGGCGTGGTCGGGCGGCACGCAGCGTTCGTCGCCGAACCAGATGCTCACCCGGCCCCAGTCGATCCGCGCGGCGTAATCCGGTGTGGCCAGAAGCTCGTAGATCGGCCGCGGCGTGCTGCCGCCGGACAAAGCGAGGCGGAACTCCCCCCGTGCCGCGATCGCCGCCCGCGCCGCCTCCACCACCAGCTCCGCACTCGCCGCCGTCAGCGCGTCCGCGTCGGCGTAGATCTGCGTCCTGCTCACGCGCCGCGCCGGCTGCGGTAGCGGGTGATCAGCGCGTTGGTGGAGGAATCATGCGCCAGCGCCGGTGCGGCGGCACTTTCCAGTTCCGGAATGATGCGTTGCGCCAGCACCTTGCCGAGTTCCACCCCCCATTGGTCGAAGGAATCAATGCCCCAGATCGCGCCCTGCGTGAAGACGTTGTGTTCGTACAGCGCCACCAGCATGCCCAGGCTGCGCGGCGTCAGCGCATCGACCAGCAGCAGGTTGGTCGGCCGGTTGCCCTCGGCGACGCGGAACGGCGTCTGGAACGCGGGCGAGCCCTCAGCCGCCAGCTCCTCCGCCGTCTTGCCGAAAGCCAGCGCCTCCGCCTGGGCGAACAGATTGGCCATCAGGTAGTCGTGATGATGCGGCAGATCGGATAGCGGGCGGCAGAAGCCGATGAGGTCGCAGGGGATCAGCTTCGTGCCCTGGTGGATGAGCTGGTAGAACGAATGCTGCCCGTCCGTGCCCGGCTCGCCCCAGATCACCGGCCCCGTTTCGTAATCGACGTGCTTGCCCTGCATGTCCACGTGCTTGCCGTTGCTCTCCATCTGCAATTGCTGGAGATAGGCGGGGAAGCGGGCGAGATGGGCGGAATAGGGCATCACGCCCACGGTCTGCGCGCCGAAGAAGTTGTTGTACCACACGGTGAGAAGCGCCATCAGCGCCGGCAGGTTGCGCTCCAGCGGCGTGGTGCGGAAATGGGTGTCCATGTCGTGGAACCCGGCCAGCAGCTCGGCGAATCCCTCGGGTCCGATGGCGATCATGGTGGACAGGCCGATGGCCGAATCCATCGAGTAGCGACCGCCCACCCAGTCCCAGAAGCCGAACATGTTGGCGGTGTCGATGCCGAACTCGCGCACCTTCGCGGCGTTGGTGGAGACCGCGACGAAATGCCGCGCCACCGCCGCCTCGCTGCCCAGCTTGCCCACCAGCCAGGCGCGGGCGGAGGCGGCGTTGGTCATCGTCTCCAGCGTGGTGAAGGTCTTCGACGAAATCACGAACAGCGTCTCCGCCGCGTCGAGGTCCTGCGTCGCCTCCACGAAATCCGCCCCGTCGATATTGGCGACGAAGCGGAAGCGCATCCCCCGGTCGCTGAACGGACGCAGCGCGCGCCACGCCATTTCCGGCCCGAGATACGATCCGCCGATGCCGATATTCACCACGTTGCGGATGCGCTGGCCGGTATGGCCCAGCCACGACCCGTCGCGCACCTGCGCGGCGAACCGCGCCATGGCGTCGAGCACCGCGTGGACCTCCGGCACCACGTTGCGCCCATCCACCAATATCGACGCATCGCGCGGCGCGCGCAGGGCCACGTGCAGCACCGCGCGCTGTTCGGTGATGTTGATCTTCTCGCCGGCGAACATCGCGTCACGCCGCTGCTCCACCTGGCGCTCGCGCGCGAGGTCGAGCAGCAGCCGCATCGTCTCGGCGGTGACGCGGTTCTTGGAATAGTCGAGCAGCAGCCCCGGCCCTTCCACGGAGAACTTCGTGAAACGCTGCGCATCCTCGGCGAACAGCGTGCGCAGGTGCACATCCTTCACCTGCGCATGATGCGCCGCCAGCGCCCGCCAGGCGGGGCTCTCCGTCAGGCCGCTCATGCCAGCGCCTTGCTCTTGGTCTCGATCGCGCCGAGCAGGTCGTCCCAGGATTTCACGAAGGATTTCGCGCCGTCCGACTGTAGCTGCGCTGCCAGCGCGTCCAGGTCGATGCCCGCCGCCGCGATATCCGCCAGCACGGTCTCGGCATCCCCGCCATCGCGCGGCATGGCGGCTTGCGGCTTGCCGTGGTCGGCGAAGGCCAGCAGCGTTTCCTCCGGCATGGTGTTCACCGTGTTCGGCGCGGCGAGACCGTCGATATAGATCACGTCGGACGTGCTGGGGTCCTTCGCCCCGGTGCTCGCCAGCAGCAGCCGCTGCGGCCGCGCGCCGAGATTCTCCAGCCGCTGCCAGCGATCGGATTCCAGCAGGTCGCGATAGGCGCAATAGCTCTGCCGCCCGATCGCCAGCCCCAGCCGGTTCTGCAGCGCGGCCGGCAGCTTGTCCTTGGTGCCGCGGTCCCACCGGCTGATGAACAGCGAGGCCACGGAGCGCACATCCGGCGCCAGCCCCGCCGCCACCCGCCGCTCCAGCCCCTTCACATAGGCACCCGCCGCCGCGAGGTAGTGCGCGCGCGAGAACAGCAGCGTCACGTTCACCGGCACGCCCGCGAAGGTCGCCTCCTCGATCGCCGGCAGCCCCTCCGGCGTGCCGGGGATCTTGATGAACAGATTGTCCCGCGCCGCCTGGGCGTGCAGCGCCTTGGCCTGGGCCACCGTGGCCGCCGTGTCGTAGGCGAGCTTGGGCGAAACCTCCAGCGACACGAACCCATCCACCGTCGCGGTGCGCTTGTGCACGCCCGCGAACAGGTCGGCGGCGCGTTGCAGATCCTGCACCGCGAGTTCGAAGAACAGCGCCTCGCCGGTCTTGCCGGCGGCCACCAGCTTCTCGATCTCGCTGTCGTACCAGCTGCTCTTCGAAATCGCATTGTCGAAGATGGTGGGATTCGACGTCAGCCCGGTCACCGACAGCTCGTCGATATACCGCTTCAGCGTGCCGCTATCGAGCAGGTCGCGGGTGATGTTGTCGAGCCAGAGGCTCTGGCCCATCTCGTGCAGCGTCTGCGTGGCCTTCATGGCAGTTCCTCCGGTCATCTCGGCGCGAGGGCCGACAGATCGTGGTTCATCAGGTCGCCGATCCGCTCGAGCGTGAGATCGGCGGGTGGATAGGCATCGCGCAGCTTGGGGTCGGTCGCGTAATGCCCCTGGACAGGGAATATGGTGGTCAGCCGCGGTCCCCACAGCGCCTTCATCGCCGCGAGGATGCGCAGCTTGTCGTCGATCATCACATAGTGCTTGGCCGGATACAGCCGGGCGACGTCGTCCAGCTCCTCCTCCTTGTGCACGTAGATCAGCACATGGCTGTCGAACCGCTCCCAGATGCCGGAGCGGCTCACCTTGCGCGGCTGGAACACCGCGTCGCCGTCCGACAGCACCACCGTGTGGCCGAAACGCTGCGCATGGGCAACGGCATCGAGCGCGCCGGGATACAGCTTGCCCGCGAAATCATAGTCCACCAGCCAGTTGGCCATGCGCAGCACGCGCGGGTCGTGCATCTCCTCCAGCCGGTAGCGTTCGAGCGCCCCGAGATAGTCGGCATAGCCCAGCTCGCCGCGCAGCTCCTCGAACAGCGCCCAGTAGCGGTCATGCGCCACCGCGCCGAACTGGTCGATCAGATAGGCGCTGAGGTCGGCCTGCACGGCGTCGTTGTCCAGCAGCGTGTTGTCCACGTCGAACAGGATCACGCGGTCGTGCATGTCGCTCATGATGGCTCGCCCGAAACGATGGGGTTGCGCCACGGCCCGTCCCTGTCGATCAGCTGCTCGGCCTCGGACGGGCCCCAGCTGCCCTTCTCATAGAAATAGAGCGGCGTGACATTGTCCAGGATCGGATCCACCACCCGCCACTGCGCGTCCACGATGTCCTCGCGCCCGAACAGCTCGCCCAGGCCCCGCATGGCATCGCCGAGCAGCCGCTGATAGGGCGGCATGAAGCTGGCCGGCCGCTCGGTCAGGATCAGCTCCACGTCGTGGCCCACCATGCGCTCGCCGGACAGCTTGGCGCGCACGCCCAGCGCCACCGTCATATCCGGGCTCAGACGGAAGCGCATATGGCCGGAGGAGGAGGGCACCAGCTCGCCGAAGGTCTCGCGCGGCGGCCGGTGGAACTCCACCACCACCTCCGCCGCCGTCACCGGCAGTTCCTTGCCCGCGCGGATATAGATCGGCACGCCCGCCCAGCGCCAGGTATCGACATAGAGCTTCAGCGCGACATAGGTCTCCACCGTCGAGCCCGGCCGCACGCCGGCCACGCCGGTGTAGCCGGCATACTGGCCGCGCACGACATGGCGCGGATCGAGCGGGCGGATCGCCTTCAGCAGGTCGGCCTTGCGGTCGCGCACCGCCTCGTGTTCCTCGCCGGTCGGCGGGTCCATGATCAGCGTCGCGAGCACCTGCAGCATGTGGTTCTGCACCACGTCGCGGATCGCCCCGGTCTCGTCGTAGAACCGGCCGCGATCGTCCACGCCGAACTGCTCGGCCATGGTGATCTGGATGCTGCGCACATGGGTGCGGTTCCAGATCGGCTCGAACATCGGGTTGGCGAAGCGGGTGTACATGATGTTCTGCACCGGCTCCTTCCCGAGATAGTGGTCGATGCGGAAGATGTTCTGCTCGGGGAAGGTGCGCGCCAGCATGGCGTTCAGCGCCTGGGCGCTGGCGCGGTCGTGGCCGAACGGCTTCTCGATCACCAGCCGCGCGTTCTCCGCGCAGCCCGCCTCGGACAATCCCTGCGCCACCGTCTCGAACAGGCTGGGCGGAATGGCCAGATAGTGCAGCGGCCGCTGCGCCGTGCCCAGGGCGGCGCGCAGATCGGCGAAGGTCTGCTTGTCCTTGTAGTCGCCATCCACGTAGCGCAGCAGGTCGCACAGCCGCGCCACGGTCGCTTCATCGGTCAGGCCGTGATGGGCGAGGCTGTCGCGCGCCCGTTCCTTCAGCTGGTCGAGCGCCCAGCCCGCCTTGGCCACGCCGATGATCGGCACGTCCAGCCCCTCGTCATGCACCAGCCCGTACAGCGCGGGGAAAATCTGCTTGTACGCGAGGTCGCCGGTGGCGCCGAAGAAGACGATGGCATCGGAGCGGGGTGCCGACATCGCAGCGCCCTCCTAGGATTTCGGCTTCTCGACATGGCCGCCGAATTCGAAGCGCAACGCGGAGAGCAGCTTGTCCGCGTAATCCGCCTCGCCGCGCGAGGCGAAGCGGGCGAACAGCGCGGCGCTGATCACCGGCGCGGGCACGCCGGAATCCACCGCCGCCTGCACCGTCCACCGCCCCTCGCCGGAATCCGAGACGCGGCCGGCGAAATTGCCGAGATCGGGCGATTTGCGCAGCGCGCTGGCGGTGAGGTCGAGCAGCCAGGACCCCACCACGCTGCCGCGCCGCCACACCTCCGCCACCTTGGCCACGTCGATGTCGTACTGGAAATGCTCGGGGTGGCGCAGCGGCGTGGTCTCCGCGTCCACCGCGTGCGACTGCTTGCCGACATTGGCGTGGTGCAGCAGGTTCAGCCCCTCGGCATAGGCCGCCATCAGCCCGTATTCGATGCCGTTATGCACCATCTTCACGAAATGCCCGGCCCCGTTCGGCCCGCAATGCAGATAGCCGTACTCCGCCTGGTCCGGCGCGCCGGTCGCCCCCGGCGTGCGCGGCGCGGCCTCCACCCCCGGGGCCAGCGAGCGGAAGATCGGGTCGAGATGGGCGACGATGTCGTCCTCGCCGCCGATCATGTGGCAGTAGCCGCGCTCCAGCCCCCACACCCCGCCGCTGACGCCGACATCCACGTAGTGCAGCCCCTTCGCCTTCAGCTCGCCGGCGCGGCGGATGTCGTCGTGATAGTAGGAGTTGCCGCCCTCGATGACGATGTCGCCCGGCTCCAGCAGCGCCGCCACCTTTGCCAGCACCGTGTCCACCACGGCGGCCGGCAGCATCATCCACACCGCGCGCGGCTTCGCGAGGCCCTTGATGAAATCGGCGAGATCGGTGGAGCCCGTGGCCCCCTGCTTCACCAGCCCGTCCACCGCCTCGGCATGGGTGTCGAACACATGGCATTCGTGGCCGGCCTTCATCAGCCGCACCACCATGTTGGCGCCCATCCGCCCCAGACCGATCATGCCGAGTTGCATCGTTCTCTCCCGTGTCGTGTTGCGCGCGGCCGCTCAGCCGCGCATCCGGTCCAGCCCATAGCGCGCCGCGCCGATGAAGGCCGCGCGCGCGGTGACGACATGGACGGGCAGCGATGCCATCATATCGGCAAAGCGCCCCTTGGCCCTGAATGCCTCCATGAATTTTCCGCTTTCCAGCAGCGGCAGCAGGCGCGGCGGAATGCCGCCGGCAAGATAGACGCCACCGGTTGCCAGAACCTTGAGGGCGAGGTTGCCGGCCTCGTCCGCCAGGATTTCCGCGAAGATGGCCAGCGCCTCGGCGCAGAGCGGGTTGGCCGCCGCGTCGTGCAGCCCGGCATCGGAAATCAGCGGCGCCGGATCATGCGCCGCTTCCCGCTTCGCCGCGAACGCCGCCGGCTCGCGATCCGGCGCGTCGTGGCGCAGGAAATCGTAGATATTGGCGATGCCCTGGCCGGAACACACCCGCTCCCACGACACATGCCCGAACTTGTCCCGCAGATAGGCCCACATCGCCGCCTGGCGCGGCGTGGCCGGCGCGAAGCTGGCATGGCCCCCTTCCGACGAGCAGGCGATCGGCCCGCCCGGCCCGGGCACCAGGAACGCCTCGCCCAGCCCGGTGCCCGGCGCGATCACCGCCACCGGCGCCCCCGGCTCCGGCATCCCGGCATTGAGGGTGCGATAGTCGTCCGGCGTGAGGTGCGGCACGGCATAGGCGACGGCCTTGAGGTCGTTGATCAGCGCCACCTGTTCCAGGCCGAGCGCGCGGCACAGCGCCGCCTCCTCCAGCTCCCAGGGCAGGTTGGTGAGATGCGCGCGGCCGCCGATCACCGGGCCGGCCACGTCGAAACACGCCGCCCGCGCCCCCGCTTCCCGCGCCTCACCGCCCGTCCGCGCCAGGAAGTCCTTCACCATCGGCGCGAGCGAGGGGTAGTCGGCGCTGTGGAACTCGTGCTCGGCCAGCGGGGCGCGGGCGCCCTTCTCCGCCGAAAACAGGCCCAGCAGCGTCTTGGTGCCGCCGATGTCGCCGGCGATCAGCATGGTCTGGTCATCGGCGCGTCCCCCCACGGGTCGGGCGGAGATGACACCACATCCGTGCGGCCGCGCAACCCCGCCCGCCCGCCGGGCATTGCCTCCCGCCCCTCCCCCGCCCAGCCCGGAGCGTGACGCCGATGAAAGCGCCCCTGCCCCCCACCGCCCTGGCCCCCGCCGCCCTGCGCACCGCCACCCTGCTGCTCGCCGCCCTGCTGCTGACCGCCTGCGCCACCGCGGGCCAACCGCCGCCGGCCACCGTGGCCACGGTCGATCTCGCGCGCTACGCCGGCACCTGGCACGAGGTGGCGCGCCTGCCCAACTGGTTCCAGGATTCCGCCACCACGCGCTGCGCCGGCGTGACCGCCACCTACACGCCGCGCGCGGACGGCACGGTGGGGGTGCGCAACGCCTGCCGCAACCTCGCGGAGGCCGGCAAGGAAGACGTCGCGCAAGGCTGGGCGCGCGCCAGCGACCCCAGCAACGCCCGGCTGCGCGTCACCTTCTTCTGGCCGTTCTTCGGCGACTACTGGGTCATCGGCCTGGACCCCGACTATCGCTGGGCGGTGGTGGGCACGCCCGGACGGGACTATCTGTGGATCCTGTCGCGCACGCCCGCGATGGCGCCGGGCGACCTCGCCGCCGCCATGGCGATCGCCGGGCGGGAAGGCTTCCCGCTGGACAAGCTGCGCGCCACCCCGCCGTGAGGGATTTTGCAATGGCCCGGAACCATTCCGGATGCCGCGTGTTGGGAGCGTGCTGCGTGTTTTCAACCAACGAGGTTTGCCATGACCCGCCCGAGCAAGACCACCCTTGCCGCCCTTCCCTCCCCCCGGCTGCGCGCCGCCCTGTCGGCCACCCTCATCGGCGCCGCGATGCTCGGCCTCGCCGCCTGCAACACCACCGCGGGGGTGGGCAAGGACGTCTCCGCCACCGGCAACGCGGTGACGCAGTCGGCCGAGAAGGTGAAGTCGAGCATGTAGCCAAATCCGGCCCGGCGCCCCCTTCCCCCTCGCCCCCGGGGGGCGCCGGGCCGGCTTCGTCGCGCACTCCTTTCGTCGGAATCCGGACATGGGTCGGTTGCTGATGCTCGCCGCGCCATTGCTGCTGCGCCTGGCCGGCCAGGCCGTGTCCACCGGCGCGATCATCGAACAGGCGGCGGTGACGACCAGGCGCACCGCCGCGGACATCGCGCTGATGCTCGCCGCCGCCCTGATGGGCACCGGCGCCATGGGCTGCGCCGTGGCCGCGCTGTGGATTTTCGCCCGCCCGCATGTCGGCCCCGCCGGCGCGCCGCTGGTGGCCGCCGGCGCGCTGGCGCTGGTGGCGCTGATCCTGGTGCTGCTGGCCCGACAGAAAGCGCCCCCGCCGCTGCCCGTGGCGCGCCCCGTGACGCATCCCCTGGCGCCCCCCGCCCGGCTGGTCTCCGCCGCCTATGACGGGTTTCTCGCCGGACTGTCCGGCCGCCGCTGATCGGCCGCGTTGCCAACGGCGCCGGCGGCCGTGTCTATTGGCCGGGCCACGGCCATTCCGGCGGGGCATGCGGCAAGGGAAACGGCATGGGCCGGGCTATCGCCTCACTCCTCCCGCCCCGGCTCGGCCGGCTGATCCATTTCTCCGCCACCGTCGCGCTGCTGGCGATCCGCCGCTTCTTCGCCGATCGCTGCCTGATCGGCGCCAGCGCGCTGAGCTACACCACCCTGGTCTCCATGGTGCCGCTCACCGCCGTGGCGCTGGTGACCTTCTCGGGCTTTCCCATCTTCGCCAATGTGCGCCAGCGCCTGCTGGACAGCGCCATCGAGAACTTCGCCCCCAGCGTGGGCAAGGAAGCCGCCAACTGGTTCGCCTTCGCCGCCAACAACGCGGCCCAGACCACCGCCCTGGGCCTGATCTCGCTGATCGCCACCGCCATCCTGCTGCTGGCCACCATCGAGGACCAGATGCACGTGATCTTCCGCGTGACCGTGCCGCGCAGCTGGGGGCAGCGCGTGCTGGTGTACTGGACGGTGCTGACCCTGGGCCCGCTGCTGCTCGGCGTGGGCCTGTCCATCTCCGGCGAGCTGGACGGGGTGATGAACCTGTTCCGCGAATACACCGTAGCCGCCGAAGTGCCCGGCCGGATCATCCCCTTCCTGTTCGAGACCACCGCCCTGCTGCTGCTCTACTGGGCCATGCCGCAATGCCGCGTGCCCCTGCCCAGCGCCCTGACCGGCGCGGTGATCTGCGCCCTGGCCCTGCAGCTGCTCAAACTCGGCTTCGGCACCTTCATCGCCCAGTTCTCCACCTATAGCCGCGTGTACGGGGCATTGGCGGGCGTGCCGATCTTCCTGCTGTGGATGTACATCTTCTGGACCGCCGTGCTGCTGGGCGCGGAAGTGACCTCGGTGCTGGCGCGGCGGGTGCGGGCGCCGGAAGGGGGGTAAGGAAGGAAGGGCTTCTTTCTTGAAGGAAGGAAGCAAAATTGTGCCAACATCCTTTTTGTGTTGGCGGTGCTTGACGCGCGACCCCCCTTGTCACGGCTGCCGGGACACGCGGCCGGCCGGTGGGCTGATCCGCAGGATGTTCTTCAAAAATTTTTTGAAAAAATGT
>CAMFLK010000091.1 GCA_945957135.1 uncultured Rhodospirillales bacterium | reverse complement strand
TAAATCAGACAGTCACTTTTCTTTTTACGGGCCGAAGGCCCAATCACTTCTTTTGGCTCCGCCGCGAACCGCGCCACAATCGACCCCCCCCAACAGAATGGGGTCTGGGGCCTTAGGCCCCAGACCCCATTCGTTTGGGGTCGTACTATGCTGGCGAGGTTCGCGGCGAAGCCAAAAGATGTGATGGGGCCTTCGGCCCTTAAAAAGAATAGTGAGCGGGGTCTGGGGGCCGTCGCCCCCAGCCTCGCGGGACAAGAGGTCCCGCGGAGGTCCAGGGCAGAGCCCTGGCCTTGCTCCTTCCTTCCAGGCTTCACCTGATGCTCTTCCCCCTCACCATCCTGCAACTCGCCGGCTCCGTGGCGCTGCTGCTATGGGGCGTGCACATGGTGCAGACCGGGGTGCAGCGCACCTTCGGCGCCCGGCTGCGCAGCGTGCTCGGGCGTGCCTTGCGCAACCGCTTCTCCGCCTTCCTCGCCGGGCTCGGCGTCACCGCGGTGATGCAGAGCAGCACGGCGACCGGGCTGATGGTGACGGGTTTCGCGGCCGGCGGGCTGGTGGAGTTGGTGCCGGCGCTGGCGGTGATGCTGGGGGCCAATGTCGGCACCACCCTGATCGTGCAGGTGCTGTCCTTCAACGTCGCCGAGGTCGCGCCCGTGCTGGTGCTGATCGGCGTGCTGATGTTCCGCCGGGGGGCGGCCACCACGCGTGACCTCGGGCGGGTGTTCATCGGCCTCGGCCTGATGCTGATGGCGCTGCGCGACCTGCTGCTGCTGGTCACCCCATATGAGGACGTGCCCAGCCTGCGCCTGCTGCTCGGCGCGGTGGCGACGGAGCCGGTGCTGGACGTGATCCTGGCCGCCGGCATCACCTGGGCGGCGCATTCCTCGGTGGCCGTCGTGTTGCTGGTGATGTCGCTCGCCGCCAAGGGCGTGGTGCCGCCGGAAGCCGCCTTCGCCCTGGTGCTTGGCGCGAATATCGGCACCGCCATCAACCCCTGCCTCGAAGGGGCGACGGGCGACGACCCCGCGGCCAAGCGCGTGCCCGTTGGCAACCTGCTGATCCGCGCGGCCGGGGTGATCGTGGTGCTCGCCGCAATCGGCCCGGTGGCGCGGCTGATGCTGGCTGCCGACCCAGCCCAATCCCGCGCGGTGGCGAATTTCCACACCCTGTTCAACCTCGTGCTGGCCGCCGTCGCCTTCCCGCTGCTGCCGGCCATCGCCCGCCTGCTGCGCCGCCTGCTGCCTGCCCGCGTCGATCCCGCCGACCCCTCCCGCCCGCTCTACCTGGATTTCGCGGCCCTCGGCACGCCCGTCGTCGCCCTGGCCGGCGCGGCGCGCGAGGCGCTGCGGCTGTCGGACGTGGTGGACTCCATGCTCACCGGCCTGCGCGACGCGCTGGGCAACGACAATCGCCAACGCCTCGCCGAAGCCCGCCGGCTCGACCCGGTGCTGGAAAAACTCGACACCGCCATCAAGACCTACCTCACCACCATCGACCCCGACGCGATGGCCGACTCCGACCACCGGAGGGTGAACGACATCCTCGCCTTCGCCACCAACATGAGCCACGCCGGCGACGTGGTGGGCCGCAACCTGGTGGATCTCAACGCGCGGCGCATCAAGCGCGGCCTCGCCTTCTCGAAGGAGGGCCAGGCCGAACTGACCGCGATGGTGGACCGGCTGCTCGCCAACCTGCGCACCGCCGCCGCCGTGTTCATGACCGACGACGTGCGCGCCGCCCGCCTGCTGGTGGCCGAAAAGGAAGCCTTCCGCGACATCGAGGCCCAGGCCACCACCGCCCACTTCGCCCGCCTGCGCGCCGGCCGCGTGGACACCGCCGAAACCAGCACCCTGCATCTCGACACGCTGCGCGACCTCGCCCGCGTCAACGCCCATCTCGTCGCGGCGGCCGCATACCCCGTGCTGGAAGGCCGTGGCGAATTGCTGCCGAACAGGTTGCGGCAGGTGGAGGAAGGGTAGGGGAGGGCGCAGACCCGAAGCGCCGGCTTTCCCGGCGCGTGGCGGCCTGCCCGCGATGGTGCTACCAATCCGCCCGAACCGCGCCAAGCGGTTGGGGAGGAATACAGGATGATTCGTCGACGCCGTCTGCTGGGGGCATCCGCCGGGCTGCTCGCCGCCCCCGCGCTGGTCGAGAAGGTAGGGGCGCAGAGCGCCTTCGACTGGCGCCAGTGCAAGGGCCAGAAGATCGAGGTGAACTACGGCAAGTCCAACCGCGCCGATATCTTCCAGGCGCGGCAGAAGGAATTCGAGGAGCTGACGGGCATCAAGGTCGGCTCCGAGCAGATGGCCGAGCAGCAGCAGCGCACCAAGGTGATGATCGAGTTCTCCTCGGGCCATCCCAGCATGGACGTGGTCGGCGTGGCGCTGCACGTGCAGAAGCGGCTGTTCGAGCGCAACAAATGGACCACCGATCTGCGCCCGATGCTGGCCGACCCGGCGGCGACCGCGCCCGACTACGACTTCGCCGATTTCCGGGGCCCCGGCGTGCAGGCCGGCACCGGGCCGGACGGGCGGCTGCATGCCATTCCCATGAACCAGGACGTGTTCATCCTGTTCTGGAACAAGCAGCTGCTCGCCGCCAAGGGCGTGGCGGTGCCGAAAACCCTCGATGAAATCTACGTCGCGGCCAAGCAGCTGACGGACCGCAACGCCGGCATTTCCGGCTTCGTGGCGCGCGGGCTGAAGAACGCCAACGTGCCGGTATGGACCGCGCTGCTGATGGGCCAGGACCAGGAGACGATCTCGCGCGACAACCGCACGCTGCTGACCGACACGGCGGCGGCGGTGTGGGCGGCCGATCTGTACGGGCGCTTGCAGCGCGATTGCGGCCCGCCCGGCGTGGTCGCCTACAATTGGAACGAGTGCCAGACCAACTTCCTGCAGGGCAAGACGGCGCTGTATATCGACTCGATCGGCATCACGCCGCCGATCGTCGATCCCACCAAGTCGAAGGTGGTGGGGCAGGTCGGGTTCGGCGCGCTGCCGCCGGGGCCGAAGGGCCAGGGCTCGCCGATCTTCACCGAGGGGCTGTCGATCGCCGAGGCGTCGAAGAACAAGCGCGCCGCGTGGCTTTACGTGCAGTGGATCACCGGCAAGAAGATGCTGGCGGAGACGCTGCGCGCCGGCGCCAGCACGCCGCCGCGCGCCAGCCTCTACGCCGACCCGGCCAATCGCGCGGGCAGCCCGCTGCCGCCGGAATGGTTCGAGGCCGCCGCCGCTTCCCACGCCATCGGCCGCTCCGGCCTGCCGGAGATCGAGGCGGTGACGGAGTTCCGCGACGTGTTCGGCATCGCGCTGACCAACGTGATCGGCGGCGCCGATGCGGGGGCGGAGCTGCGCAAGGCCACGGAGGCGTTCAAGCCGATCCTGGCGAAGGAGAACGGCTAGTCCTGCAAGGGCGGCCGGCCGCGGATCAGGTCGGCCGCCTTTTCCGCGATCATCAGCGTGGTGGCGTAGGTGTTGGCCGAAGGCATGGCGGGCATGATCGAGGCGTCGGCCACGCGCAGGCCGGCGAGGCCGTGTACGCGCAGCTCGTCGCTCACCACGGCGCCGGGGTCGGTGGTCGGGCCCATGCGGGCGGTGCCGATCAGGTGGAAGCAGGTGGTGCCGTTGCCGCGGGCGAAGTCCAGCAGCTCGTCGTCGCTTTGCACGTCCGCGCCGGGCAGGGTTTCGCGGTCCACGAAGCGGGCGAGTTCGGGCGTGGACAGCATGCGGCGCACCAGCCGCAGGCCGCCGATGGTTACGCGCCGATCGGCGGGATCGCTGAGGTAGTTGGGCTGGATGATCGGGTCCTCGAACACGTCGGTGCTGCGTGCGTGGACGTAACCGGTGCTTTCCGGCCGGTGCGACCAGGCGCCGGCGGTCATGCCGGGATAGTCGTCGAGAATGTAGGTCTTCCCCGCGGCGTAGCTGCCGGGGGTGAAGACGCATTGCAGGTCCGGCGCCTGAAGCTCTGGCGATGATTTCCAGAACACGTGCACCTGTGACGGCGCCAAGGCGAGGATGTTCGGCCGCCCCGTTGCCCAGCGGGCGAGCTGCATGGCCAGGCGGGGGCCGCGCGACAGCTCGTTGAGCGTGACCGTGCCGGGCCTGGCGCGCATCACCATGCGCGTCGCGTAGTGGTCGCGGAAATTGCTGCCGACGCCGGCCAGTTCGTGCCGCACCTCCACGCCGAGCGATTGCAGCAGGGCGACGGGGCCGATGCCGGAGATTTGCAGCAGCCGCGCGGTGTTCACCGTGCCGCCGCACAGGATCACCTCGCGCCGCGCCCGCACCTCGCGCGGCGGTGCGTTGCGGGCGGGCAGGTAGCTTATGCCCGTGGCGCGCTTGCCCTCGAGCAGCACGGCGCAGGCGCGGGCGTTGGTGCGCACCTCCAGGTTCGGCCGGGTCATCGCGGGCTTGAGGAAGCCGCGCGCGGCGGAGACGCGGCGGCCGTTGAGGATGGCGCGCTGGAAATAGCCGACGCCGGCCTGATCGCCGCTGTTGTAGTCGGGGTTGCGGGGAATCCCCAGCCCCATCACGCCCTGGATGAAGGCTTCGGAAACCGGGTGGATCCAGTCCATGTCGGTGACGGGAATGCCGCCGGCCCGGCCGCGCACCGCGTCGTCGCCCACGCCGATGCGCCGCTCGCTGCGGCGGAAATAGGGCAGCACGTCGGCATAGCCCCAGCCGCGATTGCCGCGCTGGGCCCAGTGGTTGAAATCGTCGGGCTGGCCGCGATTGTAGATCATGCCGTTGATCGAGCTCGACCCGCCGAGCGTGCGGCCCTGGGTGGTGGCGATCGGCCGGCCGGCGGTGTTCTCGGTGGGCTGGGTCTTGAACTGCCAGGTGCAGCTGGGGTCGAACAGCGTCTTGATGAAGCCGGCGGGGATGTGGATGTAGGGGTTGCGGTCGGGCGGCCCGGCTTCCAGCACGCAGATTGTGACGCCGGCTTCCTCGCTCAGCCGGCTGGCGATGACGCAGCCCGCGGCGCCGGCGCCGACGATCACGTAGTCGAATTCCTCGGTCATGCGCGGCGCTCCTTCCCGCGCGCAGTGTTCCAGAGGGGCGCGGCCGGCGCCAGGGGTGCCGGGTGAGGGGTGGCGACGCTTCCTTAACGCGCCGGCGGCAGACTGGGCCTTCCACGCACGCCGGAGTTCCCATGCGCGCCAACAGCAGTGGCAGCGTCCTGTTCGCCCTCGACCTCATCGCCCTCGTGATCGCGGCGGTGCCCGTGGTGGTCTGGGCGCCGGGCATGGCCGCGGCCCTTCCGCCCTATCCCGCGACCCATCTTCTGGCGCTCTACGCCATGGGCCTGTATCGGCGCGACGCGCTGCTGGACACGCGCCGCTCGCTGGGGCGGCTGCCGCTGGTGGTGGGCATGGGGGCGTTGGGCGGGCTGATCGTGGCGGAGCTGCTGGGGCTGGGCGCGGGCGACCGGCTGCACCAGCTCGCCTTCGCGGTGCTCACCCTCACCCTGGCCGCCGCCGCCGCGCGCATCGCCTTCTCGCTGCTGCGCCACGGGCGGTTCCTGCGCCGCCGCCTGCTGGTGATCGGCGCGGGGCGGCGGGCCTGGGACCTCGCCTGGATGCTGCGCAAGGAGGGGCGCGACGTGCGCTACGACGTGACCTTCCTGCACCAGCGCGCGCTGGGCGAGCTCGACCCGCGGCTGGAGGAGGGCGGCTTCGGCCGGGTCATCCAGCCGGGCAACGCCGACCTGCTGAGCATCGCCCGTGAAATCGACGCCGAGCAGGTGGTGGTGGCGCCGGACGAGCGGCGGGGCATGGCGCTGGAGCCGCTGCTGGAGTGCAAGAAATCCGGCATTCCCGTGCTGCCCTACCTGGTGTTCGTCGAGCGCGAAATCCGCCGCATCGACCTCAAGCGCATGGAGCTGAGCTACATCCTGTTCTCGGACGGGTTCTGCTTCGGCCTGCTCGACCGGGTTTTGAAGCGCGGCTTCGACCTGCTGGTGAGCGGGGTGATGCTGGTGCTGGCGCTGCCTTTCCTGCTGGGCGCCGCGCTGGCCATCCGGCTCGATGGCCCTGGGCCGATCCTCTACCGCCAGGAACGCATGACGCGGGACGGCCGCAGCTTCCACATCCTGAAGCTGCGCACCATGCGGGTGGATGCCGAGGCCGGCGGCGCGGTGTGGGCGGCGACGGACGACGACCGCATCACCCGCGCCGGACGCTTCCTGCGCCGCACCCGGCTGGACGAAATCCCGCAGCTGATCAACGTGCTGAAGGGCGACATGTCCCTGGTCGGCCCACGGCCGGAGCGGCCGGCCTTCATCAACGCGCTGGCGGCGCAGATTCCGCTGTATCACGAGCGGCACATGGTGAAGGCCGGGCTGACCGGCTGGGCGCAGATCAACTACCCCTACGGCGCCTCGATCGACGACGCGCGCTCCAAGCTGAGTTACGACCTCTATTACGTGAAGAATTTCAGCATCCTGTTCGACCTGCTGATCATCCTGCAGACGCTGCGGGTGATCATCTGGCCGAGCGGGGTGCGGTAGTCTCGTGGGCTCCTTCGCACTTTCGATTGTGCTTGCGTTGCGACGGCTGCTGTCAAGGCACGCTTCGCTCAAGGGCCTTGACAGCAGCCGTCGCAACGAAGCCAGAGCCAATATGCGAAGTATAGGAGGAAGTGAGCCCTTCCTTCACCCCGTTTCCTTGGTTGGTTGAAAGGGGCCGTTTCCCCGGCCCGGCCTTCCACCCGAAAGGCGACGCGCGCAGGGGGCGTCAAGGCTCTTGAGCGCAGCGTGCCTTGACGACCCCGAGCACGGCGCCAGCCTGCGAAGAAGGCGAGCGCGTCAGTTCTTCCGCGCCGCCGCCACCACATCCTTCAGCTCGGCCAGCTCCATCGCCCCGGGCAGCAGCCGGCCGCCGATGACATAGGCCGGCGTGCCTTCGATGTTCAGCTTGCGGGCCAGTGCGAGGTTGGCGGTGATGCGGGCCTGCACCTCGGGCGACTCCATGTCCTTGCGCAGCCGCTCCCAGTCGAGCCCGGTCTGCTCGGCGGCGGACTTGATCACGTCCAGATCGATCGTGGCCGGGCCGGCCATCAGCGCGTCGCGCAGCTTCAGGTAGCCGCCCTGGTTCTGGGCCGCCAGAACCGCGCGGGCGCCCAGCACGCTGCCGGGGCCGAGGATGGGGATGTCCTTGAACACCACGCGCAGCCGGGGGTCCTGGCGCAGCAGGTCGGCCATCACCGGCTGCATGCGGCGGCAATAGGGGCAGCGGATGTCGTAGAACTCCACCAGCGTCACGTCGCCCTTGGGGTTGCCGGCCACCGGGTCGCCCGGAGTCGCGGTCAGCGCCGCGCCCAGGCCGGCGATGGCGGCGCGGGAGGCGGATTCCTGCCTGGCCGTGTCGTCCTGCTGCAGGGCGGCCACCGCGTCGCGCAGGATGGTGGGGTCGGTACGCAGCGCGTTGCGGACGATCTCCACGATCTCCGCGCGCTGGGCCGGGGTGAAGGCCGGCTGGGCCGCCGCCACGCCGGTCAGCGCCAGCAGCAGGGCCGCTGCCAGCATCCATCGCTTCATCATGCCGGCGCTCTCCTGTCCCGCTGCCGCAGGGTATATGGCGTGTCGCCGGGTGAAGGGAAGTGAGGTTGCCGGGCGGGGAGAAGGCGTCTATCCCGTACGGTCTCCGCTGTAAGGAAGAATCATCGGTGCGCAGCAGCGTCTCGGTCTTGGCTCGGCACGGCGCGGCGCGCCGGGGGATCGCCCTGGTTCTGGCCATGGCCACCACCGTTTCCGCCTGTTCGTCGTCCTCCTCCTCGTCGTCGCAATCCACGGTGGGCAAGATGCTCACCGCGCTCAACCCGTTCGACAGCCGCAGCGGCTTCGAACAAGGCACGCCCGGCCATGTCACCGGCTTCCTCGGCAGCGTTGTCGCGGACGAGCCGCAGGCAGCGCTGGTGGCGCGCAACACGCTCTCCTCCGGCGGCAACGCGGCGGACGCGGCGGTGGCCGCCGCCTTCGCGCTGACGGTCAGCCTGCCCTCGCGCGCCGGGCTGGGCGGCGGCGGGGCCTGCCTGGCGATGTCCACGAAGAAGAACGGGCCGAACAACAACGTGCCGGAGGCGGTGATGTTCGTCCCCGCCATTCCGCCCTCGGGTGGTGGCGGGGCACGGCCGGCGGCGGTGCCGATGCTGGCGCGCGGCATGTACGCGTTGCATGCGCGCTACGGCTCGCAGCCCTTCGGCTCGCTGATCTCGCCGGCCGAGCAGATGGCGCGGTTCGGCGTTCCCGCCTCGCGCGCCTTCGTGCGCGACCTCGCTGTGGTCGCCGGGCCGCTGGCCGGCGACCCCTATGCCGCGGAAATCTTCTTCAAGGGCGGGCAGCCGGTGGGCGAGGGCGGCAACGTTCTCCAACCCGATCTCGGCGCCACGCTGGCGCAGCTGCGCACGGGGGGCGTGGGCGAGCTGTACCAGGGCGCCCTGGCCCGCCGCTTCGCCGACGCGGTGGCCGTGGCGGGCGGGGGCCTGACGCTGGAGGATCTGCGCGGCGCCCAGCCCAGCCTGACCCAGGCGCTGGCCCTGCCGGGACGGGGCGGCGACGGACTCGCCTTCCTGCCACCGCCGGCCGATGGCGGTCTGGCCGCCGCCGCCGCCTATCTGGCGTTGCAGGCCAATCCCAACGACGTGGAGGGTGCCAATGCCCGTGCCCTGGGCGTGGCATCGCGCTGGCGCCAGGGCGGGGCGGACGCCCAGTCGCTGCTGACCGCCAATGTCGCGGCCTCCGACCTGCCGCCCCTGCCCGCCTCCACCACGCTGGCCACGCTCGACAAGGACGGCAACGCGGTGGTCTGCGCCTTCACCATGAACAATCTGTTCGGCACCGGCCGCATCGCCGGCACGACGGGCATCCTGCTCGCCGCCTCGCCGCGCTGGATGCCGGCGGCGCTGCTGTCCGCGGCGATGGCCTACAATCCCAGCCTGCGCGCCTTCCGCGCCGCCGTGGGCGGGTCGGGCCAGGCGGGCGCGCCGCTCGCCACCGCTTTCGGCCTCTCCCAGACCCTGGCCACCGGCGGCGCCATGCCCGTCGCGGTGCCCGAACCGGGACGGGCAAACGTGATCGCCTGTTCGCGCTACCTGCCGGATGCGGAAAGCTCCTGCGCCTGGGCCACCGATCCGCGCGGCTTCGGCCTGGCGGTCGGCAGCCATTGAGCGCGCTGGACCGGCCCGCGGCCGCGCGCCGGCCATGACCCTCAAGACCGGACGCGGCGCGGCGGCGCCACCGTTCATCGTCATGGACGTGATCGCGGCCGCCAACGCGCGCCAGGCCAGCCTGGCGCCAGGCGCGCCGCATGTCATCCGCATGGAGGTCGGCCAGCCCGGCACCGGCGCGCCGGCCGGGGCCATCGCGGCGGCCGAGGCGGCGATGCGCTCGGGCCAGGCGCTGGGCTACACCGAATCCTTCGGCCTCGCCTCGCTGCGCGCGCGCATCGCGGGGCATATCGCCGACTGGTACGGCACGGCGGTGCCGCCCGCGCGCATCGCGGTGACGGTCGGCGCGTCCGGCGCCTTCCCGCTGGCCTTCCTCGCCGCCTTCGACCCCGGCGACGCGGTGGCGATGGCGACCCCGTTCTACCCGCCCTACGTCAACATCCTCACCGCGCTCGGCATGGTGCCGCAGATGCTGCCGACCGGGCCGGAGACGCGGTTCCAGCCGACCATCGCCATGCTGGAAGCGCTCGATCCCCGTCCGGCCGGGCTGATCGTCGCCAGCCCCTGCAACCCCGCCGGCACGATGCTGGCGCCGGACGAACTCGCCGGCATCGCGCGCTGGTGCCACGCCAATGGCGTGCGGCTGATCAGCGACGAAATCTATCACGGCCTGCACTACGAAACCCCGATCGCCACCGCCGCCGCCTTCAGCCCCAGCGCCGTGGTGGTGAACAGCTTCTCCAAATATTTCTCGATGACCGGCTGGCGCATCGGCTGGCTGGTGCTGCCCGACGACCTGGTGCGGCCGGTGGAGTGCCTGGCGCAGAACCTGTTCATCAGCGCGCCGCACATCGCCCAGGTGGCCGCGGAGGCGGCGTTCGATTGCGGCGCGGAGCTGCAGGCCAATGTCGCCCGCTACCGCCGTTCGCGCGACCTGCTGCTCGCCGCCCTGCCCGGCGCCGGCTTTCCCCGGCTGTGCCCGGCCGAGGGCGCGTTCTACCTCTATGCCGACATCTCCGACCGCACCAACGATAGCCGCGAATTCTGCGCCCGCATGCTGAACGAGGCCGGCATCGCCGCCTCCCCCGGCGTGGATTTCGACCGGGCGCGCGGCCATCGCTTCGTGCGGTTCAGCTATTGCGGACCGGAAGCGGACATGGCGGAAGCCGCGCACCGCCTCGCGGCCTGGACTCAATCTTCTCCGAGATAGACCGCCCGCACCTTCGGATCGGCGCGGATCGCCGGCCCGTCCCCGCTGGCGATGATGCGGCCGTGGTCGAGCACCAGGATGCGATCGGCGGTGCTGAACACCGCGTCCATGTCGTGCTCGGTGAACAGCACGGCGATGGCATCCGCCGTGGCCAGGGCGCGGACCAGCCGCATCAGCGAAGCGCGCTCGGCCTGGGCCATGCCGGCGGTGGGCTCGTCCATCAGCAGCAGGCGCGGGCTTCCGGCCAGCGCCATGGCGAGTTCCAGCCGCTTGAGGTCGCCATAGGCGAGCACGCTGGCCGCCCGCTCCGCCTGGTCCGCCATGCCCAGCCGGGCGAGCAGCGCCTCCGCCTCCACGCGGCATTCGCCGGCGGCCGGACGCAGGAAGCGCCAGACGCGGCGGCGATGGGCGATCAGCGCCATCTGCACGTTCTCGCGCACGCTCATCGAGGCGAAGGTGGCGGCCACCTGGAAGGTGCGCCCGGCCCCCAGCCGGCAGATGCGGCCGGGCGCGGCGCCGGTGATGTCGCGCCCATCCAGCCGCACCCGCCCGGCATCCGGGGCCAGCTGGCCTCCGACCATGTTGAAGCAGGTCGATTTCCCCGCCCCGTTCGGCCCGATCAGCGCCAGCATCTCGCCGGCCGCGACGGTGAACGACACGTCGTCCGCCGCGCGCACGGCGCCGAAGCTTTTGGCCAGCCCCTCGACCGCCAGCACGCTCATGCCGCCCGCCGCATGCCGGCGATGCCGCGCGGAAACACCATCACGAGCACCAGGATGATCAGCCCCAGCCAGAACCGCCACAGCGACGTCGCCCGCGGCAGCTCCACCGACAGGCCGGTATAGGCGAGCGCGCCCAGCACCGGGCCGGAGACGGTCTGGATGCCGCCCAGCAGCACCATCAGCAGCGCGTCCACCGAATGGGCGATGGCGGCGTAGGTGGGGAACACGCTGCCCTTGCTGTAGGCCGCCAGCCCCCCCGCCAGCCCGGCGGCGGCGCCGGACAGGGCGAAGGCGGCGTGGCGGATGCGCGTGACCGGCAGGCCGATCGCCGCCGCCCGCAGCGGCGAATCGCGGGTGGCGCGCAGCGCGTAGCCGAAGGGCGCGAACAGCACGCGCCGCAGCATCAGCACGCAAGCCGCGCACAGCGCCAGGGCCAGCCAGTAGAAATGCTCGGGCGCCCGCGCCCAGCCCTGCGGCCACACGCCGAGCACGCCGTTGTCCCCGCCGGTCAGCCCGTCCCACTGCATGGCGATGGCCCAGACGATCTGCGCGAAGGCCAGGGTGAGCATGGCGAGGTAGATGCCGGCCAGCCGCACGATGAACGCCCCCACTGCGGCCGCCACCAGCCCGGCCATGATCGGCGCCAACGCCAAGGCCAGCGGCATCGGCGCCGCGAAATCCCGCGCCGCGAGTGCGGCGGCATAGGCGCCGATGCCGAACCAGGCGGCATGGCCGAAACTGTGCATGCCGCCGGGGCCGAGGACGACATGCAGCGAGACGGCGAACAGGATGGCGATCAGCGCCTCCGTCAGCAGCCCCAGCAGGAACGGCCCCACCACCAGCGGCAGCAGCGCCGCCACCGCCAGAATCGCCAGCACCAGCCAGGCGAATCCCGCGCGCGCCGGGCGGATGAAGGCGACGCCCAGCGCCTCCGCCCGCTCCCCCACCGACTTGCGGCCGAGCAGCCCGTGCGGGCGCACCATCAGCACCACGGCCATCAGCGCGAAGGCCAGCACCATCGTCGCGCGGGGCATCAGCACGATGCCGAAGGCCTGCAACTCGCCGATCATCAGGGCGGCGAGGAAGGCGCCGGGCAGGCTGCCCATGCCGCCGAGCACCACCACCACGAAGGCGTCCGTGATGATGGCGAGGTCCATGCCGAGATTGGCCGAGGAAGCCGGCAGGGCCAGCGCGCCACCGAGGCCGGCCAGCCCGGCGCCGAGGGCGAACACCGTGGCGAACAGCAGGCGCTGGTTGATGCCGAGGGCCGCGACCATGTCGCGATCCTCGGTCGCCGCGCGCACCAGCGTGCCCCAGCGGGTGCGCGCGAACAGCAGCCACAGCGCCCCCAGCACCAGCGGCCCGGCGGCGATCAGCACGAGGTCGTAGAGCGGAAACCGCGTGTCCAGCACAAGCACGAAGCCGCGCATCCAGGGCGGGCGGGGCAGCGGCAGATCCTCCGGCCCCCAGATCGCCAGCGTCGCGTCCTGCACCATCAGCAGCACGGCGAAGGTGGCGAGCAGTTGCAGCAGTTCCGGCGCGCGATACAGCCGCCGCAGCACCAGCGTCTCCATCGCCACGCCCAGCGCGGCCGTGGCGAGCGCGGCGCCCAGCACGCCCGCCGCGAACCAGGCGGGGTCGCGCGGCAGGCGGGTCAGGATCGACCAGGCGATATACGCCCCCAGCATGAACAGGCTGCCATGGGCGAAATTCACCACGCGGGTGACGCCGAAGATCACCGTCAGGCCGGACGCGACCAGGAACAGCGCGGAGGCCCCGGCGAGGCCGGTCAGCGCCTGGGTCGCGATGAACTCCATCCCGAAGAATTCAGGCCGGGCGGCGGGTTTTCACCGTGGCGTCGTCCGGCATCACGCTCGCGCCATCGACATAGCGCCAATCGACCATGCGCCCGCGCCCGTCCTTCAGCGCGGTGCGGCCGACATAGGTGCCCAGGGTGGACTGGTGGTCCTGCGGCCGCCAGATCACCTTGCCGAACGGGGTGGCGAAGGACGCACCGGCGAAGCCGTCGGCCATCGCCTCGCTGTCCACGCCGCCGGTCTTGGCGATGCCCGCGGCGATGCCGCTGATCAGCGCGTGGCCCACCACGCTGCCCATCTTCGGCATTTCGTTGAAGCGCGCCTTGTAGGCGGCGATGAAGTCGCGGTTGCCGGCATCCGTCACGCTGTCCACCGGCCAGCCGGTGACGATCCAGCCCTCCGGCGTTTCGTCGCCCAGCGTGTCGAGATATTCCGGCTCGCCGGTCAGCATCGAGGCCACGCCGCGCCCCTCGAACAGCCCGCGCGTGTTGCCCTGGCGCACGAAGGCGGTGAGGTCGGCGCCGAAGGTGACGTTGAAGATCGCGTCCGGCTTCGCCTCGGCCAGCGCCGCGACGGTGGCGCCGGCGTCGATCTTGCCCAGCGTGGGCAGCTGCTCCGCGACGAATTGCACGTCCGGCCGGCGAGCCTGGAGCAGTTGCTTGAACCATTTCACGGCGGAGGTGCCGTATTCGTAGTTGGGCGCCACGCTCACCCAGCGCTTGGCCGGCAGCTTCGCGGCGTCTTCCACCAGCATCGCCGCCTGCATGTAGGTGGAGGGGCGCAGCCGGTAGCCGTAGCGATGGCCCTGCTCCCACACCAGCTGGTCGGTCAGCGGCTCGCCGCCGACGAACAGCTTTTTGGTCTGGCGCGCGAAATCGCTGACGGCGAGGCCGACATTGGAGAGGTAGGTGCCGGCCAGCAGGTCCACCTTCTGGTCGTTCACCAGCTCGCCGGCGATGCGCACCGCGTCTTGCGGCCGGCCGGCATCGTCGCGGCTGATCACTTCCAGCTTGCGGCCGAGCACGCCGCCGGCGGCGTTGACCTGCTCCATCGCCAGCGTCCAGCCGTTGCGGTAGGGCACGGTGAAGGCGGCGGCGGCGGTGTAGGAGTTGATCTCGCCGATGCGGATCGGGCCGGTGCCCTGGGCGCGCACCAGGGCGGGTGCGGCCAGCAGCGGCGCGGCGGCGAGCAGGGTGCGGCGGGACAGCGTCATCGGTGCCTCCTGGCGGGAGCGGCAGCATCGTCCGGCGCGGGGCGCGGCGTCCAGCGCGCGGGGGGAAGGGCAGCAATACCGCCCAGTCTTCTTCGAGGGTGGCGCCGTGCTCGGGGTCGTCAAGGCACGCTTCGCTCAAGGGCCTTGACG
>CAMFLK010000090.1 GCA_945957135.1 uncultured Rhodospirillales bacterium | reverse complement strand
CCGGCGGCCTGCCCGCCGGCGCCATCGGCCGGCCCAGCGTGCGGGTGCCGGGCAGCGCCGTGAACCGGCCCGGCGGCGGCCCGAATGCCGGCAATCGTCCCGGTGGCGGCGCGGGCCTGAACCCCGGCAATCGCCCCGGTGGTGGTGGCGGGCCGGGCGGTGGTGCCAATATCGGCAACCGTCCGGGCGGCGGCGGCCCTGGCGGGGGCGGACTCAATCCCGGCAACCGGCCGGGCGGACCGGGCGGAGGCGGGCTGAATCAGGGCAACCGCCCAGGCGGGGGGGCGGGCAGTGCCGGCGGGCAGCGGCCCGGCGGCGGCCAGATGCCGAACCGTCCGCAGGCGCCCGCCGCACGGCCGCAGCCGCGCCCACAGGCGCCGGCCTTCGGCAACATGAACGATGGCCGGCACGCCCAGCAATTCCAGAACCGCGGCGGCCAGAGCCGGCAGATCCAGCGTTCGCCGCAGATGAACCGGCCGGCCGGCGGCGGCGGATATCACGGCGGCGGCGGGCGAGGCGGGGGAGGAGGTCGGCGTGGCCGATAGAACCAACATGGCATCGCTGCTGCGCGTCGGCGCGCTGGTCCTGCTCTGCGCGGCGGCACCGGCGGCGCCCCAGGCGCCGAAGCAGACCCTGTTCCCTACGCCGGACGCAGCGGTCGCCGCCCTGGTCGCGGCGCTCGACACGCCGGCGGCGCTGACCAGGTCCCAGGAGGCGGAGAAGGAGATGGCGAGGCTGGTCGCCATCCTGGGGCCGGAGAGCGTGAAGCTTGTTGCCTCCGGCGATCCCTATGCCGATCAGGCCAGTCGCCGCCAGTTCGTCGATGCCTTCAACGCCGCGCATCGGCTGGAGACGGTGGGCGACGGCCGTATGGTGGTGCATGTCGGCAGCGACGACTGGCCGCTGCCCATTCCGCTGGTGCGTGAGGCGGCTGGCTGGCGTTTCGATGCAAAGGCGGGCGCGCAGATCATCGTCGATCGCCGGATCGGCCGGAACGAAATCGCGGCCATCCGCACCCTGCTGGCGGCGGTGGATGCGGAAGGCGAATTCGCCAAGGCCAATGGTGGCGCCTTCTCGCAGTTCGTCGTCAGTTCGCCGGGCAAGCGCGATGGGCTGTACTGGCCGCAGGAGCCGGGCCAGCCGGACAGCCCGTTGGAGGCGCTGATCTCACAGGCGGAGGATGAGGGCTATCCCGGCGAGATCGAGCGCGGCAAGCAGATTCCCTATCACGGCTACTATTTCCGAATCCTGACGAGTCAGGGCCCCTACGCGCCCGGCGGCGTGAAACAATATATTACGAACGGCAGGATGACCGGTGGCTTCGCCCTGGTGGCTTGGCCCGCGAGTTACGGCGCGTCGGGCATCATGACGTTTCAGATCAACCAGGAAGGTATTGTTTTTCAAAAGGATTTGCGCGGGAAAACCCCAACCGAGGCAGGGCTGACGCGATTCGACCCAGACCTGAGCTGGACACGGATCGATGTGACGGACGAATGATCGGTTACGGTGGCATGAGAGACACGCGCCGTATCCCCTTCATCAGGGAGCGTGACGCGCGGAAAATGCAAAGCGTGCAGGGGGCCGGGAGCATATATGCCAGCGACTCCCGTGGGAACGCTTACTATATTCACGGTTGCGTGCGGCCTATCCTGCGCGCGATGGTATGCAACGGATGAGCTGAATGGGGCGCAGCTTTTTACCTGGTCTTCATTTTGCTGGACCAAGAACGATGCTCGACAGGCCGAAAGATCATGATGGGGCGTATGCCGATATGATCGACCGCACGAGCAGCGAGGGCGCCTCTCCGGCGCGCGTCGGCTCGCCGGTTCGGCTTGCCCGCCGCGCGAGCGCGCTTCCGCACGATCAGATGGAATTCACCAACGCGCTGCTGGAGGCGCTGGCGGGCATGGCGGTGCGCAGCCCGCGCCGGCAGGCCGATCTCGGGGTGTCCTTGCGCCGCGCGGGGCTCGACCCCGATCCCGAGCGGGTGGCCTTCGCGTTGCAGGATTTGCTGGACGATGGCTGTGTGGGCGGCATGGTGGAACTGTCGGATGGCGGCATGCTGCTGACCGTGACCACCACCGGCATCGACCGGCTGGCCGGCACCAGCCGACGCCACGTGCTGCACGACCTTACGGGTCGTTGACCCGCTTCAACAAAGCCGCGGCTGCCTCCGCCGCCTGATCGACGGTGAGGTCGGCCATCGCCGGGCCGGGCGCCACCGCGCAGGCGGCGCGCGGGCCGGCGGGGCCGTATTCCCCGGCGGGGGTGGGGCCGAACAGGCCCAGCGTGGGCGTGCCGGCGGCGGCGGCGAGATGCATCAGCCCGGAATCGTTGCCGACGAACAATGCGGCCCGGGTCAGGCAGGCGGCCGCCTCGGGCAGGCTGAGCCGGCCGCACAGATCGATGGCGCCGGGCAGGGCGGCCAGCACCGGCGCGGCCAGCGCCCGCTCCTGCGGCCCCGGTCCGGCCAGCACCATCGCCCGCGCCCCTTCCAGCCGGCCGGTGGCGAGGCGGTGATAGAGGGCGACGAAGCGCTCGGGCGGCCAGACCTTGCCGGTCCAGTTCGCCGTCGGGCCCAGTGCGATCACCGGCGGGCCCTCCGGCACCAGCAGGGCGGCACGGGCGCGATCTTCCGGCCCGGTCCAGGCGATCGGCAGCGGCGGGGGATCGAGGCCGAGGATGGCGGCGATCTGCTCCGTCTTGTGGCCCGGCCGCTTGCGCATCACCGCCCGGCGGCTTGCCCACAGCGTCCAGGCCAGGGCGGAGGCGCGGATATCCACGACCAGGTCCCAGCGCGTGCCCACCACCTTGGCCCACAGGCCCAGCCAGTGCCGGCCGTAGCGGCGCTTGTCGAACACGATCAGCCGCTCCAGCCGCGGCATGCGCAGGAACAGCCCCTCCGCCACCGGTCCGCAGGCCACGGTGAAGCGGGCGTCGGGATGCGCGTCCAGCAGGTGGCGCAGCAGGCCGGTGGACAGCACCGCGTCGCCGATGCGGCTGGACGTCACGAAAAGGATGCGCATGGGCCGCGCTTAGCGGTTGTCGCGGGGGATGGCCAGGGGCCGTGGCGCTGTGTAGAGCCTGTGGCCATGTGCGGAATCGCGGGCGTGATGATGCGGGACGGGTCCGAGCCGGACCCCGCCCTCCTGGACCGGCTGCAGGCGGCACTCGCCCATCGCGGGCCGGACGGGCAGGGGCGGCTGGTGCGCGGCGGTGTGGCGCTGGCCCATACCCGCCTGTCGATCATCGACCTCGTCACCGGCGACCAGCCCTTCTTCGCGCCCGGCGGGGCGGCGATCGTCGCCAATGGCGAAATCTACAACAACCCCGAACTGCGCTCGGCCATGGCGGGCACGCCGTTCCGCAGCCATTCGGATTGCGAGCCGCCGGTGTTCCTCTACGAGCGCGACGGGCTGCGCTTCGCCGACGAGCTGCGCGGCATGTATGCCATCGCCATCCACGATCCCGCCGCCGGACGGCTGGTGCTGGCGCGCGATCCGTTCGGCATCAAGCCGCTCTACTACGCGGCCACCGACCGCCTGTTCGCCTTCGCCTCCGAACCCCAGGCGCTGATCGCCGCCGGCCTGGTCCGCCCCGCGCTGGACCCGAAGCGCCGGGCGGAGCTGATGCAGCTCAAATTCACCACCGGGGCGGCCACCATCTTTCCCGGCATCCAGCGCGTGCTGCCGGGCGAAACGCTGGTGATCGAAGGCGCCGAGATCGTCGCCCGCCACCGCCGCGCGGCGCTGCCGGCAGGCGGGCCGGTCCCCGTCGCGCGCGGCGAGGCGCTGGCCCGGCTCGACCGGGTGCTGCTCGACAGCGTGGCCGTGCATCTGCGCTCGGACGTGCCCTACGGGCTGTTCCTCTCGGGTGGCATCGACTCGTCCGCCGTGCTGGCGCTGATGAAGCGCGCCACCGGCCAGCGCGTGCAGGCGCTGACCTGCGGCTGGGACGCGCCGGGCGTGGCGGACGAAAGTGCCGAGGCCGAGCGGCTGGCGCGTGCCATGGGGGCCGACTGCCACCGGCTCGCCATGGGCGAGGCCGATTTCTGGCGCCTCGCCCCGCGCATCGCGGCGGGCATCGACGATCCCACCGCCGATGCCGCCGTGCTGCCGAGCTGGATGCTCGGCCAGGCCGCCCGTGCCGGCGGGCTGAAGGTGACGCTGTGCGGCGAGGGGGCGGACGAGCTGTTCGGCGGCTACAGCCGCTATCGCAAGCGCCGCGCCCCCTGGCGCTGGTTCGCCCGCAAGCCGCGCAGCAAGGGCGTGTTCGGCGATCCGCCCGGCCTCGCCGGCTGGCGCGACGGCATCGCCGAAGCCGAGACCGCCGGCCCCGGCCGCTCCCCCATGCAGGCCGCCCAGGAGACCGATATCGCGGAATGGCTACCCAATGACCTGCTGGTGAAGCTCGACCGCACGCTGATGGCCCATGGCGTGGAGGGCCGCACGCCGTTTCTCGACCCGGTGGTGGCCGACTTCGCCTTCCGCCTGCCCGACGCGCGCAAGGCCGGGTTGCGCTTCGGCAAAATTCTGCTGCGCGAATGGCTGGCCACTGCCTTCCCCGAGGCCGGCGCCTTCGCCCGCAAGAAAGGCTTCAAGCCCCCGGTCGGCGCCTGGATGAAGGCCCGCGCGGCCACGCTGGCCCCGCTGGTCGCCGCCCAGCCGGGCATCGCCGAATTCTTCGAAAAGCCGCGCGTCGCCAGCGCCTTCGCCAACGCCGACGCAAATTCCCAGCCGGCCTGGAGCCTGCTGTTCTACGCGCTGTGGCACAACCACCACGTGCTGGGCCGGCCGGCGGAAGGCGATATCGGCGAGGCGCTGGCCTGACCGCGATGTTGCGGTGCGGCATTGCTCCCCCTTAGCATCGGCGTTATCGCCTGGACCTTTCTTTCATGAACAGAATTTCCACCCTTCGGCGCGAGTGGTTCGCCAATGCGCGAACCGATCTGCTGTCCGGCCTCGTCGTCGCCCTCGCCCTGATTCCCGAGGCCATCGGCTTTTCCGTGGTGGCCGGGGTGGACCCCAAGGTGGGCCTGTATGCCTCGGTGGTGATCGCCTGCGTGATCGCCTTCACCGGCGGCCGCCCGGCCATGGTCTCCGCCGCCACCGCCTCCACCGCCGTGCTGATGACCGGCCTGGTGCGCGATCACGGGCTGTCCTACCTGCTGGCCGCCACCATCCTGATGGGGGTGATCCAGATCGTCGCCGGGCTGCTGAAGCTGGGCCGGCTGATGCGTTTCGTCTCGCAATCGGTGATGACCGGGTTCGTCAACGCGCTGGCCATCCTGATCTTCATGGCCCAGCTGCCGCAGCTGGTCGGCGTGCCGCACGTCATCTACGGGCTGATCGCGTTGGGGCTGGCGGTCATCTACGGCTTTCCCTACCTCACCCGCGCGGTGCCATCGCCGTTGGTGGCGATCGCGGTGGTCACCTGCGTCAGCCTTGGGCTGGGGCTGGAGGTGCGCACGGTGGCCGATCTCGGCCAGCTTCCAACCGCCCTGCCGGTCTTCGCGCTGCCGGAGGTGCCGCTGACGCTGGAGACGCTGCGGATCATCCTGCCGGTTTCCCTCACCTTGGCGGCGGTCGGGCTGCTCGAATCCCTGCTCACCGCGCAGATCATCGACGACATGACCGACACGCCGAGCGGCAAGAGCCGCGAATGCATCGGCCAGGGCGTGGCCAATATGGCCTCGGCGGTGTTTGGCGGCATGGGCGGCTGCGCGATGATCGGCCAATCGGTCATCAACGTGTCCTCCGGCGGGCGCGGCCGCTTGTCCACCTTTGCCGCCGGCGTGTTTCTGCTGGCGCTGCTGGTGGTGCTGCAGCGGTTGCTCGCGATCATCCCGGTGGCGGCGCTGACGGCAGTGATGATCATGGTCTCCATCAACACGTTCTCCTGGCGCTCGCTGGCCCAGCTGCGCGGCAACCCCTGGCCGTCCTCGGTGGTGATGCTCGCCACGGTGGCGACGGTGGTGGCGACGGGCGACCTGGCGCGTGGCGTGCTGGTGGGCGTGTTGCTGTCGGGCGTGTTCTTCGCCGGCAAGGTGTCGCGGCTGGTGCGGATCACCTCCAGCCTGTCCGCCGACGGAGCCCAGCGGATCTATCGCGTGGAGGGGCAGGTGTTCTTCGCCTCCGCCGGCCTGCTCTCGGACGCGATCGACGTGTGGGAAGAGCTGGACCAGATCGTGATCGACGTCAGCGCCGCCCATTTCTGGGACATTTCCGCCGTCGCCGCGCTGGACCGTGTGATGCTCAAGGCCCGCCGTCACGGCCGCGTGGTGGAGGTGGTGGGGCTGAACGCGGCGAGCGCGACGATGGTGGATCGCTTCGCCACCTATCCGAAGGACGAGATGGCCGCGCGGCCGGGCTGACCGGCGCCGCTATCCGAGATGCCGAAATCATACCAACGGTCATGAAGAATGACCCTTGGTATGAGTCGTTGTTTGGCGCGCCGCCGGTATCAGAACTCGCGCTTCAGCACGGCGCGGTCCACCGAAAACGGGCCGCCGCCGAAGGCCGCGAGAAGGAAGGCGCCGGCGGTCCAGAATAGCGAGGCGTATTCCGCCTTGGACTGCACGATCGCCAGGAACGACGCGCCGCCATCGGCCAGCAGCCGCACCTTGCCCTGCGGGGTGAGGTAGGTGGTGGGGTCGGCGCCCAGCAGGGCGCGGCCGGCGTCGTTGAGGAAGGCGGCGCCGTAGGGGTGGCTCACATGGAACCACAGGGTGATGGCCAGCATCACCGCATTCGCCAGCGCCACCGGCCGCGTGAGCAGGCCGACCGCCATCATCGCCCCGCCCACCACCTGCATCACCGCCAGCAGCGGCGAGAACAGCCAGCCGGGATAGAACCCGATCCCTTCGACGAATCCGACCTGCGCCATCGGCGCCATGATCTTCGGCCAGCCCTCGATCACCAGCGCGCCGCCGATCAGCAGGCGGAACAGCGCCCAGCCCACCGGCTCGGCGAAGCACCGATAGAACGGTCCCATGAACGGCAGGATCAGCCGTGTGCCGGACTCATCGCGACTATCGGACGCCATGGCATGTGCCTTCCCAATGGGTGGCCCACGATATCAGCGATCACGACGGGCAATCGCTGACATGGATCATTCCGGTTACGTCAGCGCCCCCTACTTCCGTGCCCCCCTACCTCCGCGCCCCCTACTTCCGCGCCTCTGTCTCGGCCAGATGGTCGAAGCGGTGGACATAGGTGCCGAGCCCGGCGGTCTGCGAGCGCAACTCGATGATCAGGTCGTGCAGCTCGGCCTCCGGCACCATCGCCTCCACCGCGTCCCACCCCTCATGGTCCGGCAGGGCGGCATAGCCGAGGATGCGGCCGCGCCGTCCGGTGAGCAGGCGCTGGGCGCTGGCGGTGTGTTCGCTGGGCACGCGCACCGTCACGTGGTCGATCGGCTCCAGCAGCACCGGGCTGGCCTTGGCCAGCCCCTCCTGCATCGCCATGCGCGTCGCGGTGCGGAAGGCCATGTCGGAGCTGTCCACGCTGTGGAAGGTGCCGTCCACCAGCGTCACGCTGATATCCACCACGGGATGGCCGAGCGGGCCGGTGCGCGCGGCCTCCTCGGCCGCGTCGCCCACCGCGGGGATGAACTGGCGCGGCACCGCGCCGCCGACGATGCGATCGACGAAGGCGAAGCCCTCGCCGCGGCCGCGCGGGGCGATGTCCAGCTTCACGTCGGCGAACTGGCCGTGCCCGCCGGTCTGCCGCTTCAGCCGCGCGTGTTCGTGCACGGCGGCGCGGATGGTCTCCTTGAAGGGCACGGCGGGGCGATGGCTGGCCAGCCGCAGGTTGAACCCCTTGGCCAGCCGCTCCAGCGCCGCGTTCAGGTGGATCTCGCCCTGGCCGTGCAGCACGGTCTCGCCGGTCTGCTTCTCATGGGTGACGGACAGGGCCGGGTCTTCCTCCACCAGCTTCGCCAGGGCGGCGGAGAGCTTCACGTCGTCGCCGCGCTCCTGCGTCGCCACCGCCAGCGCATAGACCGGCGGCGGCGGGGTGGGGAAATCGAGCGGCAAGTCCTCGCCCAGCGCGGCACCCGTCACCGCCGCTTCCAGCCGCCCGAGCCCCACCAGCTCGCCGGCCGCCGCCTCTGCCCCCTTCACCGCCTCGCCCGCCTGGAACCGGCTGATGCCGCCCACCCGCTGGCCGGACAGGCTGGCCCCGTCGCGCACCACGCCGCGCCAGACCCGGCTGAGCGACAGCTTCCCGGCATGCCCGGCATGAACCGTGCGGAACACCTGGGCGAGCGGCGGTCCCTCGGGCGCGATGCCCTTGCGCAGGGCGGTGGCGGCGGCGTCCGGCGTGTCGTGGCGCAGCGCCTTCCACAGCCGCTGCACGCCCGCCCCGCGTTCCGCCGCCCCCAGCAGCACCTCCACCAGCAGGTCGGCGGCGATGTCGGCCTTGAGCTGGGCGTAGATTTCGGCGGGCGTGGGGGTGACGTCCTCCAGCAGCTTCTCCAGCAGGGCGTCGTCGTGATCCGCCAGGGTTTCCAGCAGGACGGCGCGGCCCTCCGCCTCGCGGTCCCGCACCTCCTCGGGCACCTGCACCAGCTCCGAGGCCTGGCCCGGCCGGTAACGATAGGCCCGGGCGCTGACCAGATCGACATAGCCGGAGGGCGGCTGACCGGGCTGGCGGATCGGCACCTGGCGCAGCACCAGGGGGGCGGCGGAATGGGCCTGCAAGGTGGCGATCGTGTCGCGCACCCGTCCCTCGATCGTGTCCATGCGGTTGATGAACAGCATGTGCGGGATCTTCTCGCGGTCCAGCACCCGCAGGATCGGCGCGGTGGCGGCGGCGCGGGCGGGGGAGGGGTCGCACACCACCACGGCGATGTCGGCCACCGCCAGCGCGCATTCCGTCTCGTAGGCGAACTCCACCGAGCCGGGGCAGTCGAGCAGCGACCACGCGTCGCCCATGAAGCCGCAATGGCCCAACCGCAATTCCGTGCCCGCCCGGCGGGCGCGGGGGTCGGTGCGCCGCCCGCCGGCCCCGGCGGCGGCCAGCAGCGCGTCGAACAGGGTGGACTTGCCGCTGCCCAGCGGGCCGACCAGCGCCGCCGAGCGCGGGCGGGCGCCCGAAGATGGTGATGACGACGACATCGAACACCCCTCCCTTGCCGGGCCTCTGCGGGCCATGGCCTATCCTAGCCACGATCGCGCGAGGGCCGCCACCGTCGGCGTGGGTCCGGACTCGCAACCATTTGACCGCCCGTGCCGCGGCCCGTGCTTGCGTCCGGGCAACGAGTGTGACGCAGATAGGCCAATTGAACGCGGGAGGTTGAGGATGCGCGCGAAGCTTGCCGTCTGCCTGGGATTGGGCCTGGTCTATGGCGCGTCGGCCGGGGCGGTGTCGCCGGATTGCACCGGCGCCCTCGGGGCCGACCGCATCGTCGCCTGCCTGCGCCCCACCGACCCCTCCGCCAGCCTCACCCGCGGCATCCGCCCCGCCGGCCCGCCCGCCGGCACGGCGACCAGCACGGCCCCCACCCAGCCCACCGCCGCCCCGCCGCCGGCGGAGCCCGCCGCGGTGAACCTGATGGTGGCCTTCGCCTTCGATTCCGCGGAACTCACCCCCAAGGGCATGGCGGCGCTGGACGCGCTGGCCGCGGCGCTGAAGAACTCCGCCCTGGCCAATTCCCGCTTCCAGATCGCCGGCCATACCGATGCGGTGGGCGCCGCCGACTACAACCAGAAACTGTCCGAACGCCGCGCCGAGAGCGCCATGGCCTATCTGGTGCAGCGCGACGGGGTGGACGCCGCGAAGCTCGCCACAGTGGGTTACGGCAGCAGCCGCCCCTATGACGCGGCCAGCCCTGGTGCCGCGATCAACCGGCGCGTCGAGGTCATCCGGCTGGAAAATTGAGTCCGGCCATGCGGTATCGCCTCGGGTTTTGACCCAAGGGCGCCGGCAAGCCTGATTCGGATGTCGGAAAGGGGCGCCGGCTATCCCGACCACTCGTCCATCCGCGCCACCGCGCGCTTGCGCGGGGCCGGGCCGAGTTTTCGGGCGATCGCGGAGCGTGGGAGGATGCGCGGCCTGCGGCGCGGCGCCCGGACGAGGCTGGGAAGGATCGGCTGAGGAAGCTCCGTGGCGCAGCGCGGCCATGCCTGACCGGGAGTCCGGGCTTGGGTGGCACGGGCGCGCGTTTCACCCGCTTCATCGGGCGCGACGGGCGGGGTCTCGGGTTGCGCGGGTTCGGGCCGCAGGCTCTCCGGCGGCAGCGTGCCGGCCTTCCAGCGCGCCATCAGCGAGTCGAGCTCCGCCATGGTCGCGTTGATGAAGGCCGTCGCGGCGGCGAGCATCTCCCGCTCCGCCCGGCTCATGAACAGCCGGCTCCACACGCCCCAGAGCGCGGAGAAAGCCTGCGCGAAGAGGGTGAAGGGGCCGGGCGGGTTCATCCTGAGTCTCCTGTAAAGTTGAATTTCACTCACTGCACGTTAACAGCAACGGCGAGCGCTGCAAGAGGAAAAATGAGGGGGAACAAAATTTTTTTAGCCTGAGATCCATTCACGCTGGATTGTTCACCCTCGCGCCACTCGCGACCTAAGAAAAAGCCCGCCGGACGGGACGGCACGCTCCGAACGGGTAGGCGAGATCGTTTCTGTGGTGTATTCATGTGCGTCGCGTTCAGGGAGGCACTTCGGTCATGGACAGGCGGCTGATGTGCAGCGTTCTGGCCCTGGCGCTGGCCGCTGGAATCCCGTCGGCGCGTGCTGAAACCTCCAGTTTCGCAGGTCTGGGCTTCATCAGCGCCGGGGGCTTCCCGTCGAGCTTTGCCTTCGCCATGAACCCCAGCGGGACGGTGGTGGTTGGCGAAAGCGTGAACGGCGATGGGCAGTATGAAGCATTCCGCTGGACGGCGGCGAGCGACATGCAGCCACTTGGTATCCTGGGCTCGGCCTGGTTTCCGGGCTCCAGCCAGGCCAATGCCGTCAACGCGGATGGAAGCGTGATCGTTGGCGGCAGCAGCAACGCCGCGGACCGATACGAGGCATTCCGCTGGACCGCCGCAACCGGCATGGTCGGGCTCGGCACCATCAGCGGTGGAGGCCAATTCACGAACAGCGAAGCCCGCGCTGTCAGTGCGGACGGGGCGGTGATCGTCGGATACAGCGAGACAGACAATCCCGCGATCTCGAAGGAAGCCTTTCGCTGGACTGCCGCAACCGGCATGCGCGGACTCGGCTTCGTCGGTGGCGGGGGAGATTACCTCAGCAGCCAGGCCAACGCCGTCAACGCGGATGGAAACGTGATCGTTGGCGGCAGCAGCAACGCCGCGAACCAATACGAGGCATTCCGCTGGACTGCCGCCACCGGCATGCAGGGTCTCGGGTTCATCGGGGGCGGAGGAACAGCGCCAGTCAGCAGGGCCACCCTGGTCAGCGCGGACGGAGCCGTGGTTGCCGGTATCAGCACGAATCCCGCCGGGGTCCTGTCCGAGGCGTTTCGCTGGACCGCGGCAGCCGGCATGCAGGGCCTCGGTTTCATTGGCGGCGGAGGGAGCCGGCCCTTCAGTCAGCCTCTCGCACTCAGCCTCGATGGCTCCGTGGCGGTCGGAGTCAGCTCGAATGCGGCCGGCCAGACCGAAGCGTTCCGCTGGGCGGCAAGCACCGGCATGCAAGGGCTTGGTTTCATTGGTGAGCAAGGGCATTCGGCAAGCAGTTACGCCTACGCAGTCAGCGCGGATGGCAATGTCGTTGTCGGCGGCAATGTCGACAATTCGAACAATTTCAGCGCCTTTCGCTGGACGGCCGCCAGCGGCATGCAGTCGGTGGCCGCGCTGCTCGCTGCGAATGGCGTCTCCGTCGGCGCGTGGCAGCTTTTCTACGCCAATCTCGTCTCCGCGGACGGAACGATCATCGCGGGCTCCGGCGCCGATCCGAGGGGAAATACGCAGGTTTGGATCGCTCGCATCGTACCGGCCCCGCCGCAACCGCCACAGCCGCCGCAACCGCCACAGCCGCCGCAACCGCCGCAACCACCCGAGCCGCCCGCGCCGCCCGTCGTCTCGGTGCCGCCCGAACCGCCGCCGCCCATGCTGGTGGGATTCATCACCGCAGCGGAAATGCAGACCACCATGGCGGATACGGCGAAGCTCGTGCTGCAATCCAATGCGGGGGTGGTGTCCGCGCTAGGCGACATGCGTAGCGTGGCGCTGGAACAATGCCGGGCGCGGGAGGAGGAGCAGGGGCCGTACTGCATCTTCGCCACCGGCAGCTTCGCCGGCTGGGGCAACGACCATGCCTTCGACAATGGCCGGCTGTTCAGCGGGTCCACCGGGCTGGCGGTGCGGGTGGCGCCGGGACTGATGGCCGGCGTGGCGCTGAGCGCGGCGCGGGGGTCCTACGATCTGCGGCTGGGCGGCGGCAACGATGCCACTGCCTATGGCGGGGCGATGTTCGTCTCCTATGCGCAATCCGGGCGCGAGGGGCTGCAACTGCTCGGCGCGGGGGCGGTCAGCCATTCCGACCTGGACGTGACGCGCAACTACCTCAACGGCGTCGCTACCATCGCCCAGTCCAGCGGATCGACCTGGGGCAGCGGCAGCGGCGTGCTCGGCCGCGCCGGCTACGGCTTCGGCGTGCGGCCGGACACGGTGGTGACGCCTTTCGCCGAGCTGCAATGGAGCGCCACGCGCAACGCCGCCTTCGCCGAGACCGGCGGCATCTTCCCCATCCGCTTCGCCGAGCAGAGCCTGTACCAGGCGGTCTCCCGCCTCGGCGCGGAGGTGCATTATCAGCTGACCCCGGCGGTCGGCCTCACCGCCAGCGCCGCCTGGGCGCACCGCCTGTCCGGCAATGGCGGGGCGCTGACGGGGGTGATGGTGGACACATTCGCGCTGTCCTCCGGCGCGGTCAGTCTGCCGCGCAACTGGGGTGAACTGGCCGCGGGCACCACCTGGGACGTGACGCCGGCGACGCGGCTGGGGGCGGGGGTGTTCGCCTCGCTGGGCAATGCCGACCGGCCGGAGATGGGGGTGCGGCTGGGCTGGTCGATGCGGTTCTGACCACGCGCCCGGCTTCAGCCCGGCATCACCGCGATCTCCGCCCGCGCCAGCCGCAGCAGGGCGCGGCGGGTGAGCAGGATGGGCAGCCAGTCGTAGAGGAAGATCTCCGCCGGCCGCCACAGCGCCACCCAGCCGAACACCACGGCACTTTCGTGCAGCAGGCTGGCGGCGCGGCCGTCGCCCAGCAGCATCTCGCTCTTGGCCGCCAGCAGCAGGCAGGCGGCGAGCACGGCAAGGCCGATCAGCAGGAAACGCCGGCCGGTGCGGAACAGGTCGTCCATCGCGCGCCGCTCCTCCTCCGCCGCCGAGACGAAGGCGGCGCGCAGCCGTTCGCCCAGCGCGGCATCGGCGTCGCCGGCGACGTGCAGGGTGATCCGCAGGTCGCCGCCGGCATCCTTGGCCCGGCGCAGGAAATAGCGCTCGGCATCCGGGTCCAGCCCGTTCTCGCGGAACGGAAACGGGTCGGCCGTGCGGAACAGCTGCGATGCGTCGCGCAGCCGGATGTCGATCGTGCCGGTCATGCGTGCTATTTCGGCGCGGTTTCCAGCACGAAGGCCCTCGTGGCGATGCGCGCGCCGCGCTGTTGGGCGCTGGCCAGCGCCGCCTGGAGGTCGCGGATATAGCCGTCCACGCTGTCGTCGTCCGGCCGGTTCTGCGGGAACAGGCGTTGCGAGGAGGCGATGGCCACGATCAGGTCGGTGCCGAAGGGCTGGTCCACCTGCCAGCGCTGCGCCCCGGCCACCGCATCGCCCATGGTGACGTTGGAGAGGGCGGCGAGCTGCTTGGGCGCGTCCTTGCCCGGCGGGTAGAGATGGACCAGCGAGCCGTCATTGGTGAAGTAGTCCACCGTCAGATAGCCCTGGAAGTCCGGCATGGTCGCGCGGGCGACGATGAAATCGTCCTTCACCAGCCGCTTCTGTCCGTTGCGCAGGCCGATATCGACGTCCACCCCCGGCGTGCCGAAGCGCTTGGCGAAGGGGCGCAGCGCGTCCAGCAGCTTGCAGTAGGGGCCGTCGAACGGGCTCACGCGCCAGGCGCGCGGGGCGGTGGGGGCGGCATCGACCACCGCCGATTGCAGCATGCCCGCATTGGCCCGGCTGACCGCGCCCTGGAGGGTCAGGGTGCCCTGGTCGTTCACGTCGCCGCCGACCAGCGCGCAGGACACCGGCGCAACCGCCTCGGCGACCGCGTTGCGGATCATCGCCGGCGTGCTGGCCACGGATGCGGTCTGGGTGGAGGCGGTGGGGGGCGGCGCCGGGGGTGTCGGGCTCTCGCTGGCC
>CAMFLK010000089.1 GCA_945957135.1 uncultured Rhodospirillales bacterium | reverse complement strand
TTTTTTGAAAAAAAGAACCAAAAAACTTTTACTCGTTTGGCTGCGCCGTGGCTTCGTCTTCCAAACTTCCCAATTTCCCCTCGATCTGGCTTGTCCCAGCCATCCCGCCGCGACCCCTTGTCGCGGCGGTGATGGTGAGCAGATATATTAACGAAAATTAATGAGAGAATCGGCGTTTTCAGGTTGCAGAATGATAACTGACGTCGTAGTTGATCAGGACAGTGATTGTTAACCCATACAGGAGACCACCCCGATGCACCCGCCCAGCCCCTTCACCCAGATCGTGCAGATGCTCTCTGCCCTGCTGGGCGGGGTATGGGGGCGGTTGTTCCTCAGCCGGAAAGACACCGCCATGGCCACCATGATGATGGAGACCATGCGGGCCTTCGACGAACTGCTCGCCCAGTGGCGCGCCGGCACCCTGGTGCCGGAGGTGGAGGTGGAGGCGCCGGTCCGTGTCCGGAAGACTCGGTCGGCCGGTCCCCGCACGCGCTCCGCGTCTCCCCGTGGTCCAAGGCCGGCCAAGCCGGAGGAAAGGCGGCGGATCATCCGCCTCCGGCCGGTGAATTGGGCGGTCATTCCCCGACGGATCGAGTCCCGTTGGAAGCGGCGCAAGGTCACCGTGCCGCGCGCCGACGAGTGGTCGGGATGACGGTCCCGCTCCCAAGCGTTTCGCGCCTTTTCGTCAATTCCAGCCGGCTACCCCTGTATTTTTTTACCTTGGGTCATTCCCGAGGCGATAGCGCGTGGACAAGACGAAATTGGGGAGTTTGGAAGAACAAGCCACGGCGCAGCCAAACGAGTAAAAGTTTTTTTGGTTCTTTTTTTCAAAAAAGAACCGCTTCCTTCCTTCCCTTCAAACCAACACCAGTCCGCTCGCCTCGATCCCGTCGCGGTGATATTGAGAGTCGGTCGTGTAGCCGAACAAATCCATCCATGGCTTGCAGATTTTGTTGAACACGGCGAGTTGTTCGGCGCTCAGGCCTTGGCTTTCCAGGTCCAGCACGTCGTCCATGGTTGTGGCGGTGCGTTGCGGGCGTTCGTGGCGGAGGGATTCGGCGATCACGCGGGTGTCGATCGGGTCGAGGGTGAGGAAGTCGGTGAGGGCCGTGGCCACGCGTTCGGGTTGGTGGCTGAGGATCATCTGGTCGAGTTCGATGGCCGAGCCGGCCAGTTTGTCGCGCACGGAGGCCCATGCCTTCATGGCGTTGCCCCATTCCTGGCAGTTGCGGGCGTAGTCGTAGTGGAATTTGCGGGAGCGGGAGGCGATGTTTTCCAGGCTGCGGCGGCGCATGAAGATGAAGCGGGCGTTCGGCCAGATTTGCAGGAAGCGCGGGGCCAGGTGGACGAGGTCCGAATTGGGGGTTTTTTCCACCCAATGCGGCGTGGCGAACATCTGCCGGGCCAGGTCCACGAAGATGTGGTCGAGCCCGGCCTGGACGTAGTCTTCCGGCACCTGGGCGATCATCGTGTTGCGGCCCGGCTGCGCGTCGTCGTGTTTCAGGCTGTAGAAGCGGCTGGTGGCGAGGCTGAGATGGGCGAGCAGGTCGAGGATGTGGCCTTCGGCCTGGCCGGCGTAGCGTTCCAGCCGCAGCAGCGCGCCGACCATGGCGCTGGTGCCGGAGCGCGCGGCGCCGAGCACGAAGACCGGGCGCTGGGTTTCGTCCACCGCGTCGGCCCCGAAGCGCAGGCTGGGCGTGGGCGCCGGCGGTGCCGGCCGTGGTTCGGCGGGCAGGCGCGGCAGCGTCACCGCGTTCTCGCCGATCATGACGCGGGCGCGGACGTTCTGGGCCTGCTCCGCCTCCAGCGGCTGGGGGAAGGTGAAGGTGAAGGCGTGGTCGCCGCCGCCGATGCTGTTCTGTTGCAGGTCGAGGCGGAAGATGTCGGCCGTGGTGCGGCCGAGCTGGCGGGGGCCGAGGGTGAATTCCACCTCGACATGCCGGTCCGGCGCGGCCTCGTCCACGCACCAGCCATGGGCCTGGTAGCGGTCGGTGGTTTCGAGGAAGCCGCGGATCATGGCATGCCGGTCCCGGCGCTCGCCGGGTCGTTGACGATCATTTACGGCTCTCCGGCGGTCACGGCGTATCTGTAACGGATTCGCGGGGCCGCAGGCTCGCCGAAAAGTGATACGAAGTGAAGCAGTCGGTATTACTTCGCGGCCTGCTCCACGGCCAGGCCGATCGCCTGGGTGTAGGTCACGGTCAGCAGCTGGCCGGGATGCACCTGGGGCAGCAGCTTCTGGCGGCCGGGGTCCTGCACGTGCAGCGTGTGGATGCTGCCGCCGTCCTGCGCCACCACGCTGACGGTGTTGGCGGCGGGATCGACGGCGGTGATCAGCGTGGTCACCGCGGTCTGGCGCATCACGCCGCCGGCCGGCATGGCGCCGGGGATGGCGGCGGCCACGCCTTCGGTGACCTTCACGCCGGGGGTTTTCGCGCCGGCCTTGGAGAGCTCGAAGCTCAGCCCGGCGGCGTAGGTGGCGACCACCGTGTCGCCCACGGCGATGCGGTCGAAATTGATCACGTTCGGCCCGGCGGTGACCGGCAGCACCGACCCGTCCTCGAGCGTCAGCGTCACCAGCCGCGTGGCGGGATCGACCGCGGAGACCTTGGCGGTGACGCGCACGATCTCGTAGTCGCCGGGCACGGCGGGGATCGGCTGGGCGGGGGCGGGGGCCGCCCAGGCGAGTGCAGCGAGCAGGAAGGCGAGGGGAAGCGGCTTGCGCATGCGCGGCTCCTGAATCGATCGTGGGTGGCAACAGATAGGTCAGGAACGGCCGCTCCGCTAGGTCACCTGCGGTTCCAGCCAGCGGGCCCAGGCGTTGAAATTGTGCTGGGCGCCCACCGCCATTTCCGTCCGCAGCACGATGCGGTGGCGGCCGGTGAGCGGCGGGAAGGCGAGGCTGAACGAGGTCTGGGAGCGGGCGGCCAGCGCGTGCTCGGCATGGGCGACCGGCGTGCCGTCCTCGCGCTCCACCGTCGCCGAGAACACGATGGTCGCGGCGGGCTCGCCGGCATGGGCGATGGTGGCGCGGAAGTGCGTGTGCCCGTCCAGCGTGCGCGGGAACACGGCTCGGGCGGGCGGCTGCCCGGGCATGTTGGGGTGCAGCTGGCAGGAATTGCCGTCGAAGGTGAAGAAGCCCCAGGCGTCGGAACCCACGTCCTGCAAGGCCAGCGGAAACAGCCCGGGCTCGCTGTGCAGCAGGGCCAGCGGGCGGGGCGGCGGCCGGCGCTGGGCGCGGAAGGGGATGCGGCGCAGGAACAGCGTGGTCTCGCCATGGCGGCCGGTGCTGAACAGCGAGGGGTCGAAGCAGGCGGCGACGGTGGCGGTGCTGCCGGGCACGATGTCCTCGTGCGTCTCGATCGCCAGCACGTCCAGCCCGCGCAGCCAGGCGGCGTGGGGGTCGGCGAACACCGCCTGTTCCGAGCCCTCGATGTCGCATTTGAGATAGTCGATGCCGGTCCAGCCGGCGAGCGCGATCAGCCCGTCCATGTCGTGGGCGGGAATGCTGCGTTCGGCCTCCGGCACCTGGTCCTGCAGCTGGGTGCCCCAGTCGCCGTAATAGCGCGCGGCGACGCCGAGCAGGGTGGGGTGGTGCCACACCGCGGCGTTCAGCGTGCGGATGCGGCGGTAGGGCAGGGTGTTCAGCACCAGCAGCCGGTGGCTGGCCGCCGAGGGCTCGACGCAGAAAATCTCCGCCTGGGGAAAGCGGCGGGCGAGATAGACGGCGGCATAGCCGGCATAGGCGCCGAGATCGAGGATGCGCAGCGGGGTGGCCGGCGTGTCGAAGCCGTAGGCGTCGTCGCGGAAAATCTGCGCCATGTTGGCGATGTCGGACGAGCCGCAGCGGAAATAGAGCGGATGGCCGAGCTCCGGCAGCAGCGCGTGGGACAGGCCGGTGCGGGTGGCGGCGAAGCTGGCCAGCCGGTCGAAATAGGTGCGGCGCAGGTAGGTGTCGTGCGGCGCGGCCAGCATCGCCGCCTCCAGCTCCATCCGCTCCAGCAGGTCGCGCTGCAGGGAGGTAAGATGGAAGGCGCGGGTGCTGTCCGGGACGATCCCGTCGAGCAGGACGCTGTCCAGGCCGGGCTTTGCATAATCCGGCCGGATACGGTCATCGTAGGGCATCGCGCGGCCTCCGGCGCGTACCATCGGCTATTTCGCTGAAATATGAAAGGGTTCGCAACGATGCATGAGGAAGCCGGCCACGATCACGACCACCATCACGATCACGACCACCACCACCACCAGGATGGGGCGCCCGCCCCGCGCTGGCGCAACGACGGGGTGCGGGTGATCAAGGGCGACAAGCTCGACGCGAACACCGCGCAGACCCCGGGCATGTTCCGCCAAGCCGCCATCAACGCCGCACGGGTGGGGGCGCAGAAGATCTGGGCCGGCACGGTCAGCATCCAGCCCAACGCCAAGACCGGCGTGCACCACCATGGCGCGCTGGAAAGCGTGATCTACGTGGTGCGCGGGCGGGCGCGCATGCGCTGGGGCGACCGGCTGGAATTCGTGGCGGAGGCCGAGGCGGGCGACTTCATCTTCGTGCCGCCCTACGTGCCCCACCAGGAAATCAACGCCAGCAGCGACGAACCGTTGGAGTGCGTATTGGTCCGTAGTGACAACGAAGCGGTGGTCGTGGGGCTGGACATCGAGCCGGTGGAGCGGCCCGAGGCGGTGTACTGGGTCGATCCGATCCACAAAGCGCCATGAAACGCACTTTGTGAACAAATTATGTAAAAATAACGCTGGATTATTGTTGCCATCTTCTTCCTAATTTTGCCGAACGCCCGGCACGTCGCTCGCCGGGTGCGAGGCAACGAGGAAGGAGACACGGATAATGGCAACACCCCTGACGCCGGAGCGGCTGCTCGGCATCCTTCGCGACACCGTGGTGGGCACGGTGCGGCGCGACGGGCCCGACCTGTCGGCCCGGCAGTTCGCCCTGTTCCTGATCTGCTATATCGAGGACGGGCACCACACCGTGCGCGGGTTGGCGGCAAGGCTGGAAATCTCCAAGCCCGCGGTCACCCGCAGCCTGGACCGGCTGGCCGAGCTCGGCCTGGCCCGCCGCACCCCCGATCCGCGCGACCGGCGTTCCGTGCTGGTGGCCCGCACCCGCAAGGGCATGGATTTCCTGAACGACCTGCGCGGCCTGCTGGCCGTCGCCGGCTCGCCCCGCGCGGCCAAGGCATCGGCGGAGACCCGCGCGGCCGCCTGACATCCACGATCATGACGAATGACCGTTGATGTCAGCCTTGGTTCGGCGGGCCGCCGCCGGCCAGCCCGGCGCGCCCCTCCGCGCGGGCGTTACCGAAAGATTTACGCGCCCGTGGCGGTGATTTTATCGATCTCGGCCAGCTCCTCGGCCGAGAGTTTCCAATCGCCCGCTTTCACGTTCTGCTCGAGCTGCTCCGGCCGCGTGGCGCCGGCGATCACGCTGGTCACCGGCGCCTGGGCCAGCAGCCAGGAGAAGGCGAGTTCCAGCGCGGTGTGGCCGCGCGCCTCGGCGAAGTCGATCAGCTTCTCGCTGATGGCCCAGTTGCGCTCGGTGAGGTAGCGGCTGGCCAGGCGCTCGGTCTTGGTCAGCCGCGCATCGGCGGGCATCGGCGCGTTGCGGCGGTATTTGCCGGTCAGCAGCCCGCTGGCCAGCGGGAAATAGGGCAGCAGCCCCAGCCCGTATTTGCGCGCGGCGGGCATCAGGTCGCGCTCGGCGTCGCGCATCACCAGCGAGTATTCGTCCTGGCAGGAGACGAAGGCGCTGGTGCCCAGCGATTTCGCGGTCCACGCCGCCTCCACCATCTCCCAGGCGGGGAAGTTGGAGCAGCCGATATAGCGCACCTTGCCCTGGCGTACCAGGTCGTCCAGCGCGCGCAGCGTCTCGTCGATGGGCGTGCGCTCGTCCGTCCGGTGCATCTGGTAGAGGTCGATCCAGTCGGTCTTCAGCCGCCGCAGGCTGTCCTCCACCGCCCGCATGATCCAGCGGCGCGAGCCACCCTCGTGCTCGCCGTCATCGGCCATGGCCATGCGGAACTTGGTGGCGAGCACGATCTTGCCGCGATTCTCGCCGAGCACCTTGCCCATGTCGGTCTCGGAGCCGCCGCGCTCGCCATACACGTCCGCCGTGTCGAACAGGGTGATGCCGAGGTCGAGCGCCTTGTGGATCACCGCGCGCGTCGCCTCGAGGTCGATGCGCCCGCCGAAATTGTTGCAGCCGAGGCCGATGGCGGACACCCGGAGACCGGATGCGCCGAGATTGCGGATTTCCATGGACAACTCCTCGCGTGGATGGCGCCACTCTCCGCCCGAAGCGGCGGGGCGTCAAAGCGCGAGCCCGGCCGCCTTCTCTTGAGGGTGGCGCCGTGCTCGGTGCCGTCAAGGCACGCTCGCTCAAGAGCCTTGACGACCCCTGCGCGCGACGCCTTGCAGGGGGAAGGCCGGGATGGGGAAACGGCCCTTCCAGCCGAACAGGGAAACGGAATGAAGAAGTGGCTCACTTCTGTCCCTTCTTCGCATGTCCCACAGGCTTTGCCTGCGTGGCTCTGGCTTCGTTGCGGGGGACGGGGTCAAGGCTCTTGAGCGAAGCACGCCCACGAAGCCGGCACACGCAACGCGAGCATGATCATCGAGGCGAAAGAGTCCGCCCGACATCAGAGCCGTGCCTCAGCCCGACCGCGGCCCCAGTGCCTTGCGGCTGGCGATCTCGTTGATCAGCTTGCGGGTCATGGCGGCGCCGAAGCTTGCGAAGTCGCGCACCTCCAGCACGAAGGCGCCGGGGCCGCCGGTGACGTTCTCGCGGTAGTAGTTGGTCAGGCCGCCGGGCGGCTGGACATGGGCGAAGGTCCAGTTCGCCGGCCGCTCGTTGATGATGGTCAGGCCGTTGATGGTCACCCCCGCGGCCACCGCCTCGTCGCGCGCCTCGGTCACCTCGCGGCCGTGGTTGTTGGTGCCGTCGCCGCACACGTCGATCACCCGGCGCGTGGCCTGGAAGCCCGATTCGGCCAGGCTCTTCATCGCCGTGTCGATGCCGGCGGAGATCGAGGTGCGGCCCCAGAAGCTGCGCGGCGCGTCCACCATCCGCTGGGCGAAGCTGCGCGCGGATTCGGCGTCGCGGATCACCGCCCAATCCACCACCGTCTTCACCTCGAAGGACGAGGCGAACTCGATATAGGTCACGGCGATGGCGCCGATCGCGCCCCCGCGGATGGCGGCGATCACGTCCGGGTTGGTGAAGGCGGCGAGGTAGCCGTTCTTCTCGATCTGGAACTCGCTGTCGTCGATGCTGCGCGAGACGTCGGTGACCAGCACGAGGGTGAGATCGACCTCCGCCTCGGCGGCCCGCGCGGGGGAAACCCGCGCGGGACCGGCGACGGACAGGCAGGCCAGCAGGAGCAACAGCCAGCGCATGGAGCCAGTGTGGCGCCAATGCGCGGCCGAATTCCACAGGAATCCGCGGGGGCGCCGAATCCCCTGCCGCCGCCCCTTACTGGCTCGCCCACACGATGCGATGGATCCACATCACCTCGGACAGGTCGAAATTGTAGTCCTCGTGTTCCGGGTTCAGGCTGCGCAGCTCCACGCGGCGGGCGGAGCGGCGGGCGAGCTGCTTGGCCATCACCTCGCCGCGCACCGTGCGCACCACCACCCGGTCGCCACGGCGGACCGGGGCGGCGGGGGAGATGATCACCAGGTCGCCGTCGCGGAACACCGGCTCCATGGAATCGCCGGAGATTTCGAGCGCGTAGGCGTGCGGGTCGCTGATCTCCGGCAGGCTCACCTCGTCCCAGCCGCCGCCCACGGGGTAGCCGCCATCGTCGAAGAAGCCGTCGCCGCCGGCCTGGGCCAGGCCGATCAGCGGAATGCGCCGGTTGACCTGGCGCGCCGGCAGGGCCCGCGCACCGGACACCAGGGCGGCGAATTCGTCGATCGTGGTGTTGGTGGCGTTCAGCGCCTTGGCCACGCTTTCCGTGCTGGGCCAGCGGTTGCGCTTGTTCGGCATCACCCGCTTGGACGGGTTGAACGAGGTCGGGTCCAGCCCCGAGCGCTTGGCCAGGCCCGAGGGGGTGAGCCCATTTTCTTCGGCGAGCGTATCGAGCGCCCGCCAGACGTCGCTATGTTTCATGACCTTATCACCTGCGATGGAGTCGCCCAAGGAAGGGCTTCCGCATAGTGCTAGGAATTTCCCTTAAAATAAATAGCAAAAATCCTAAAAAACGCTTGCAGCGATCCGAAAGCGGTGATTGGATGTTTACACAATGTTCCGAACGAATACGCCGGCAACCTGGAAACCCTCACCCAAAACCGTCTAACCCGCTGATTCCAAGGAGATTTTCGATGAGTGCCCCCGCCCGCCGCCTCGCCCCCCGCCCTGCCGCCGCCCTCCCCGCCCTGCCGCCCCCGGAAAAATTCCGAGACGCCGAACATGCCTGGTTCTGGACCATGGGCGCCCTGGTGGCGCGGCGGGAAGGCGCGAATCGGGCGGGCAGCGGCACGCCGCGGCCCTGCGAGCCGGACGATGTGCTGAAATGCCTGGACACGCTGTATCGCCGCCGGCGCATCGACCTGGTGCACGCGCGCATCCTGCGCATCTGGGGCGAGCGCCAGATGGCGCCCAACCCCGCCCATGTCGGCGAACGCGGCGACCACCGCGTCTGGCGCGAGGCGATGGAACGGCTGGAATGGCCGCTGCGGGTGAAGGGGATCGTGGGGTAGGGCTCCGATCGCGCTTGCGATTGTGCTTGCGTTGGGTCGGGCGCGGTCACGCCATGCTTCGCTCAAGAGCCTTGACAGCGCCCGACCCAACGAAGCTAGGGCCACGCAGGCAAAGCCCGCGGGGCATGCGAAGAATGGCGGGAAGCGAGGCTTTCCGTTTTCCTGATCTTGACGACCCCGAGCACGGCGCCGCGCTCGAAAAGGACGGGCGCTTCCTATCGCTGCGCCCCGATCAGCACCATCATCGGCCGCTCCATCTCGTCCGCCAGGGTGGGGCGGGCGGCGATCTGCGCGGCGGTGGGGTGCCACTCCACGAGGCCGCGCAGGGTGAAGCCGGCCTCGAGCAGGGCGGTGATCGTGGTGCCGAGCCTGCGGTGATGCTTCACCACCCCCGGCGCCAGCCAGTCCGTCACCCGCGGGCCTTCCACCGCATAGCCATCCACCGGCCAGGATTTCCCGCCATCCGGCCGGGCGATCCAGCCGGGCCGGGCCGGCGCCATGTAGATCGGGTGCTCGATGGTGAAGACGAAATGCCCGCCGGGAACGAGCGCCTGATGCACCGTTCGCACCAGCCGCGGAAAATCCTCGATGTAGTGGAAGGCCAGGGCGCTGTAGGCGAGGTCGAACCCCGCCGCCGGCAGGTCCAGGCCCTCCAGGTCGGCGCGCGCATAGACGATGGCGGGGTCGGCGGTCTCCGCCCGGGCGCGGGCCAGCATGTTGTCCGACAGGTCGAGCGCCAGCACCGAGGCGGCCCCCTGCCTGCGCGCCCAGCGGGCGAACCAGCCGAAGCCGCAGCCGAGATCGACCACCCGCCGCCCCGCGAGATCCGGCAGCAGGGTCTGGATGGACGGCCATTCCGGCGCGCCCTCCAGCCCGTGCACGGAACGGGGAAGCTGGCTGTAGCCGGCGAAGAAATCCGGGGAGTCGTAGATGTTCTGGGCCATGATGGCCGCGACGGTAGCAGGTTTTCCCGCCGGCGGCAGGGCGCGCCGACCGAAAAAAGTGAAGGCGCGGCGGAATTTTCGGGAAACAGTCGAGTTTGTGGAAATTATGACTTGACCGCCTCGGCATTCATGGGCTAAACATCCTCCTGTCGGCGGGCGTATTGCGTCCGCTGCCTGGCCAGGGCGGTTCCGCCCGGGCCGGTTTCCTCCCTGATCCTCCGCGCCGCTTCCCTTCCGGAAGCGGCGTTTTTTTTGTTCTGAAAAGGAGCTGCTCCCATGGGTTTCACCGTTCGCAACCTCTCCGTCCTCGCCTATGCCCAGGGCTTCACGCTGTGGCACTACAAGGCCGGCGCCACCCCGCTCGCCGAGGTGGCGAAGGCCGGGTTCTTCGACGCCGCCGGCGACATGCTGGTGCGCGGCGACATGCTGATGATCTCCGCCGTCGATGGCGGGCGCATGGTGGTGGTGGCCACCCGCCGGCCTGAAGTGACCACCGTCCCGCTGTCCTGATCGGCCGCCGTCCCGATCAGCGACCCGTGATCGCGATCGGGATTGCATTTCGGAAGCGGAAGAAGTGAAATCGTCGCCGTGCAAGCGACGAATTTCGTTTCGCTGACCGGCGCCGCTCGGCGGGAGATGTCCGTCCCGCCGAGCGCGCCGTCATGAACGCCCCCAGCCGCTTCGCCCATCTGTTGCGCCGCATCCTGCTCACCGAGGACCGGCGGCCGTTGACCGATATCGCCCGGCTGGTGGGCATGAACTACCGCAACCTCTATGGCCGGGTGAACGGGCGGGTGCAGTTCAACCCGGACGAGATCGCCCAGGTGCTGCGCGCCGTGCCCGATCTGCGCCTGGCCGAATGCCTGCTGGAAGGCACCCCGTTCGCCGCAACGCATCGCGACGGGGACGCGCCGGCCGCCGATGGCTGGGCGCGCGAGGCCGCCGAACGGGCGCTGGCCCTGCTGGCCACGATGAACGCCCAGCTCGGCAACGCCCCGCTCACCGACCCGCCGCCGGGGGGCGCCCCCACCAGCGCTGACGACGTCCGCCGCGCCGGGCTGCTCGCCCATGTCGAGGAAGCCACGCGGCACCTGGAGATCGTGCGAACGGCGCTCCAGGACGAGGCGGGGCGGCGGCGCATTCCCCCGGGCTGACCGGTTGCGGTCTGTTACAAAAAATTTTCACCGATCGTGTTTTTCATGTTGCCAACCAACGCGACATGAGTAGAATTATTCACGAACCATTTTTGCAGGAGACCACCCCGATGCACCCGCCCAGCCCCTTCACCCAGATCGTGCAGATGCTCTCTGCCCTGCTGGGCGGAGTGTGGGGGCGGTTGTTCCTCAGCCGGAAAGACAGGGCCGAGGCGAATGTCCTGATGGAAACCATGCGGGCGTTCGACGAGCTGCTCGCCCAGTGGCGCGCCGGCACCCTGGTGCCGGAGGTGGAGGAGGAGGCGCCCGCCCGTGTTCGCAAGCCGCGTGCGCGGACGCACCGCGCCCGGTCCGCCTCTCCCCGCCGGCGCCCGGCCGAGCCGGCGGCAAGGCGGCGGATCATCCGGCTCCGGCCGGTGAACTGGTCGGTCATTCCGCGAAAGATCGGGTCCCGTTGGAAGCGGCGGAAGGTCACCGTGCCGCGAGCCGATGAGTGGTCGGGATGATGCCAAGCTCCGCCCGATCCGCGCTTTTTCCTCAACCCGAACCGGCTATCTCGAAATTTTTTTACCTTGGGTGATTCCCGAGGCGATAGCGCATGGACGCATCCCAACCGCCGGCGGCACGTCACGGCTGCCGCGACAAGGGGTCGCGGCGGGCTGGCCGGGACAAGCCCGGCCAAGACGGGGAAGGGGAGTTTGGAAGAACAAGCCGCGGCGCAGCCAAATATCAAAAGTTTTTTGGTTCTTTTTTTCAAAAAAGAACCGCTTTCTTACTACCGCGTCGGCATCGGCGGTGTTTGGCTGTAGTCATAGAATCCCCGGCCGGATTTGCGGCCGAGCCAGCCGGCTTCGACGTATTTCACCAGCAGCGGGCAGGGGCGGTATTTGCTGTCGGCGAGCCCCTCGTGGAGCACCTGCATGATGGACAGGCAGGTGTCGAGGCCGATGAAGTCGGCGAGTTCCAGGGGACCCATCGGGTGGTTGGCGCCGAGTTTCAGCGCGGTGTCGATGGCCACCACCGAGCCGACGCCTTCGTAGAGGGCATAGACGGCTTCGTTGATCATCGGCACCAGGATGCGGTTGACGATGAAGGCCGGGAAGTCCTCGCTGACCGCGATGGTCTTGTTCAGGCGCTTCGCCAGGGCGGCGATGGCCTGGAAGGTGGCTTCGTCGGTGGCGATGCCGCGGATGATCTCCACCAGCTTCATCACCGGCACCGGGTTCATGAAGTGCATGCCGATGAACTTGCCCGGCCGGTCGGTGCCGGCGCCGAGGCGGGTGATGGAGATGCTGCTGGTGTTGGTGGCGATCAGGGCGTGCGGCGAAAGCTGGGGGACCAGCTGCTTGAAGATCGCCTTCTTGATCTCCTCGCGCTCGGTGGCGGCTTCGATCACCAGGTCGCACTCGGCGAAGGCGGCGTAGTCGGCGGCGGTGGCGATACGGGCGAGGGCGGCGTCGCGGGCGTCCTGGGTGACGTTGCCGCGGGTCACCTGCCGGTCGAGGTTCTTGGCGATGGCGGCGAGCGCGCGGGGCAGGGCCTCGGCGTCGGCGTCGAGCAGCACCACGGGAATTCCCGCGAGGGCGCAGACATGGGCGATGCCATTGCCCATCTGCCCCGCGCCGATGATGCCGACGCGGGTGATGTCCATCGGTTGGTCGGTCATGGGGTCAGCCCTTGGCCAGTTCGGCCGCGAGGTCCGGCAGGGCGGTGAACAGGTCGGCGACCAGCCCGTAATCGGCCACCTGGAAGATCGGCGCTTCCTCGTCCTTGTTGATGGCGACGATGACCTTGCTGTCCTTCATGCCCGCGAGGTGCTGGATGGCGCCGGAGATGCCGACGGCGACGTAGAGGTCCGGCGCCACGATCTTGCCGGTCTGGCCCACCTGGTAGTCGTTGGGCACGAAGCCGGCATCGACGGCCGCACGGCTGGCGCCGACGGCGGCGCCGAGCTTGTCGGCGATCGGTTCGAGCAGCTTGAAGTTGTCGCCGTTCTGCATGCCGCGGCCGCCGGAGATCACCACCCGGGCGGCGGTGAGTTCGGGGCGTTCGCTCTTGGAGAGCTCGGCGGAGACGAAGCGCGAGCCGGCGGGGGCGTCGGCGGCTTGCAGGGCGCGGATGGGGGCGTTGCCGCCCTCGGCCGCCACGGGGTCGAAGCTGGCGGCGCGGACGGTGATGACCTTCTTGGCGTCGGCGCTCTTCACCGTGGCCAGCGCGTTGCCGGCGTAGATCGGGCGGATGAAGGTGTCGGCATCGACGATGCCGGCGATGTCGCTGATCGGCTGCACGTCCAGCAGGGCCGCGGCGCGGGGCATGACGTTCTTGCCGATGGCGGTGGCGGCGGCCAGCAGGTGGGTGTAGCCGGGCGCGATGGCGACCAGCAGGGCGGCGAGCGGCTCGGCCAGCGCGTGGGCGTAGGCCGCGCCCTCGGCGGTGAGCACCTCGGCGACGCCGGGCAGCTTGGCGGCGGCGGCGGCGGCGGCGGCCGCGGCTTCGGTCTCGGCGCCGGCGACCAGGGCGTGGACCTCGCCGAGCTTGGCGGCGGCGGCGATGGCGGAGCGGGAGGGCTGCTTGATCGCCCCCGCCTCGTGGTCGAGCAGAACCAGCACGGCCATGGTCAGATCACCTTCGCTTCGGTCTTGAGTTTGGCCACCAGCTCGGCCACCGAGCCGACCTTCACCCCGGCCTGGCGCTTGGGCGGCTCGGCGACGCTGACCACGGTGAGGCGGGGCGTGGGGTCCACGCCGAGATCGGCCGGCTTGACCGTCTCGATCGGCTTCTTGCGCGCCTTCATGATGTTGGGCAGCGAGGCGTAGCGCGGCTCGTTCAGCCGCAGATCGGTGGTGACGATGGCGGGCAGGGTGAGGGCGACGGTCTCCAGCCCGCCATCCACCTCGCGGGTGACGGTGGCGGTGTCGCCCTCGATGACGACCTTGCTGGCGAAGGTGCCCTGGGGCCAGCCGAGCAGGGCGGCGAGCATCTGGCCGGTGGCGTTCATGTCGTCGTCGATCGCCTGCTTGCCCATGATGATCAGGCCGGGCGACTCCTTCGCGACCAGGGCGCGCAGCAGCTTGGCGACGGCCAGCGGCTGGAGCTCCACATCCGTCTCGACCAGGATGCCGCGATCGGCGCCCATGGCCAGCGCGGTGCGGATGGTCTCCTGGCAGGCGGGCACGCCCATGGAGATGGCGACGATCTCGGTGGCCGTGCCCTTCTCGCGCAGCCGCACGGCTTCCTCGACGGCGATTTCGTCGAACGGGTTCATGGACATCTTGACCCCGGCGGTCTCCACGCCGGTGCCGTCCGCCTTCACCCGGACCTTCACGTTGTAGTCCACCACCCGCTTGACGGGGACGAGGATTTTCATGCTGGGGGTCGCCGCTTATGGAGATGGGGCCGATCCATAGGGGCGGGCCGTGGGCCGTGTCAAACCCGGCGGGATCAGCGCGAGATCATCGACATCAGCAGCAGGAACAGCAGGATGGACACGCCCTGCATGATCACCCGCCAGCGCATCAGCCGGTTGGAGCGCATCGGGTCGCCGTTGCCGCGCGCCAGGCCGATCATGCCGGCGAACAGGGTGCCCAGGGTGGCGAGCATGGCGAGGCCGAGGAGGATGGCGAC
>CAMFLK010000088.1 GCA_945957135.1 uncultured Rhodospirillales bacterium | reverse complement strand
CTCCCGTTCCTCTCCACGTCATGGCCGTGCTTGACACGGCCATCCACGGCGTGCCGTGCCGCCGGCCGTGGGATGGACGCAAGGTGCGTCAGCCGCGTGCTCCGCCATCGTCCGATGGCGGAGCCCCACGGCTGCCGCGACAAGGGGTCGCGGCGGGATGGCCGTGTCAAGCACGGCCATGACGATAAAATATTGAAACGAACCTGCGCTTCTCCGGCTGTGCAGTCCGGGTGAAGGGCCTGTCCGTCCCTCACTTGCCGAGCGACTGGTTCGCCTTCTCCGCCGCCGCGCGCAGCGCCGGCTCGGGCTGGGCGCTGCCGAGATAGACGGATTGCAGCGCGTCCGTCACCGCCTTGGCGGTGTCTTCCCAGCCGGTCACGGTGGGGGCGAAGCGGGCGTTGGGCAGCAGGTCGGTGAACACTTTCAGCCGGGCGTTCTCGGTGAAATACGGGTCCGCCGCCTCGGCCACCGTGGTGGGCAGGAAGCCCTCGCCCTTGGTGAAGGCGATGCGCGGCTCCTTGGTGAACAGGAAGTCGAGGAACTTGAAGGCCGCCGGCTTCACCTTGGAATTCTTGAACATCACCACGGAATCCGTCACCGCGTAGGTGGCGGAGGTGGTGCCCTTGGGCACGGGCACGATGCCGTATTGCAGGTTGGGCGCTTCCTTGGCGATCTGGTTGATCAGGAAGGGGGCGGTGATCATCATGCCCACGCGGCCCTGCTTGAACAGGTTCTGCAAATCCTCGCGGGTGTAGTTGGTGGGGCCGTCCTGGGTCAGGCCGCGGTCGAGCATCGACTTGTAGAGCGTCAGCGCCTTCACCCCGGCGGGGGAGGCGAAGGCGGCGCGGGCGTCCGGCCCGATCGCCTCGCCGCCATGCGTCCACAGCGAATAGTAGTAATACACATCGACTTCCGTGCCCTTGCCCTGAAGGCCGAACCCGGCGCCGCCGGCCGCCTTGATCTTCTCGGCGGCGGCCACGACGTCGTCCCAGCTCGTGGGGCCGTCGGGGAAGCCGGCCTTCGTCAGCATGTCCTTGTTGTAGTACATGGCGCGGGCGGAGGCGGCGATGGGCAGGCCGAAGGTCTTGCCGTCGATCTGGCCGGGGCGCAGGAACGGGCCGATGAAGCGGTCGCGGAAGCTCTTGTCCATGTAGCCGTCGAGCGGTTCGGCCACGTCGTCGCGCACGAAATCGAGCAGCCAGCGCGTGCCGATGATCGACAGGTCGGGGTTGGCGCCGCCGGAGATGTCGGTCTGCAGTTTCTGCAGCAGGCTCGACCAGTTCACCACGTCGATCTTCACGTCGATGGTGGGATTGGCGGCGTGGAACTCGGCGGCCATCTTCTCGAAATAGGGGCCGGTGGCGGCGGAGTAGAACGAGACGGTCATGCGCACCGTCTCCGCCCGCGCGGCGGCCCCGCCCATGACGCCACCGCCCATCATGAACGCGGCCGCGCCCAGCAATCCCGCAACCAGCTTCTTCATCGCCGTCTCCGCATCACCGATCGGTGAAGGTTAAAACGGTTTCATCCGCGAGGGAAACGCTTTGCTGGGCGGGTGCGCGTCAGTGGGCTTGCGCCCAGTTGGCGCCTTGGCCGGTTTCCACCACCAGCGGCACGGAGAGGGTGGCGGCGGCTTCCATCACCGTGCGGGCCAGGGCGGCGGTGCGGTCTTCCTCGCCCGCGGGCACCTCGAACAGCAATTCGTCGTGGACCTGCAGCAGCATGCGCGCGCGCAGCCCGGCCTCGGCCAGGGCGGCGGGCAGTTTCAGCATGGCGCGCTTGATGATGTCGGCCGCCCCGCCCTGCAACGGCGCGTTGATCGCCTGGCGCTCGGCATAGCCGCGGCGGTTGGGGTTCTTGTCGGCGATGCCGGGAATCCAGCAGCGCCGGCCGAACGGGGTGAGCACGTAGCCGTGGATGCGGGCTTCTTCCCGCGTGCGTTCCATGTAGGTGCGGATGCCGGGATAGCGCTGGAAATAGGCGTCGATATAGGCGCGGGCCTCGCCGGGCTCGATCTGCAACTGGCGGGCGAGGCCGAAGCCGCTGATGCCGTAGATGATGCCGAAATTGATCGCCTTGGCGCGGCGCCGCGTCATCGCGTCCATGCCGGCCATGGGGATGCCGAACACCTCGCTGGCGGTGCGGGCGTGGATGTCCTCGCCGGCGGCGAAGCTGTCCTTCAGCGCGGGGATGTCCGCCACATGGGCGAGCAGGCGCAGCTCGATCTGCGAGTAGTCGGCGCTGACCAGCGTGTGGCCGGGGCTGGCGATGAAGGCGGCACGGATGCGCCCGCCCTCCTCCGTGCGGATGGGGATGTTCTGGAGGTTGGGGTCGGTGGAGGAGAGGCGCCCGGTGCTGGCGATGGCCATGGCGTAGCTGGTGTGGACGCGCCCGGTCTCGGGATTGATCTGGCCGACCAGCGCGTCGGCATAGGTGGATTTCAGCTTGGCGAGCTGGCGCCAGTCCAGCACCCGGGCGGGCAGCTCGTTGCCCTGTTCGGCGAGGGATTGCAGCACCGAGGCATCCGTGCCCCAGGCGCCGGTCTTCATGCGCTTGCCGCCCTTGAGGCCCATGCGGTCGAACAGGATCTCGCCGAGCTGCTTGGCGCTGCCGAGGTTGAAGCTCTCGCCGGCCAGGCGGTGGATGTCCTGCTCCATCACCGCCATGCGCGCGGCGAAATCCTGCGACAGGGCTTGCAACGCGGCGGCATCGACCATGATGCCCGCGCGCTCCATGTCCATCAGCACCGCGGTCAGGCGGCGGTCCACCTGCTCGTAGAGGGCGAGGGAATGGTTGGGGCGCAGGCGCGGGCGCAGCGCGTGCCACAGGCGCAGCGTGACGTCGGCATCCTCGGCGGCGTAGGCGGTGGCGCGGTCGAGCGGCACCTGGGCGAAGGTGACGCGCGCGCGGCCGGTGCCGGTGACGCTGTCGTAGCTGATCGGCGTGTGGCCGAGATGCAGGGTGGAGAGCTCGTCCATGCCGTGGCCATGGGCGCCGGCCTCCTGGGCGAAGGAGATCAGCAGCGTGTCGTCCACCGGCGCGATCGGGCCGGCGCCGGCGCGGGCGAGCACCAGCAGGTCGAACTTGGCGTTGTGGAAGATCTTGAGCACGGCGGGGTCGGCGAGCAGCGGCGCGATTGCGGCGAGCGCGTCGGCGGCGGGGATCTGCTCGGCGCCCTCATGGGCCAGCGGCACGTAGCAGGCGCGGCCCGGCGCGGTGGCGAGCGAGAAGCCGACCATTGCGGCGCGCAGCGGGTCCAGCCCGTCCGTCTCGGTGTCCATGGCCACCACGCCGGCGGCGGTCGCCTCGGCGATCCAGGCGGCGAGGGCGGGAAGGGTGGTGACGCAGTCGTAGGGGCCGAACCCGTCGGTGGGCACCAGCGGCGGCGGGGGCGCGGCGGGGAACAGCTGGCCCTGCGGGCTGGCGGCCGGCACCGGCGCCCCGGCTGCCGAAGCGGGGGATGCCGGAGCGGGGGAGGGGGCGGCGGCGCCTTCCTCCAGCCCCAGCCGCAGCAGGGTGGAGCGGAAGCCCTGGGCGAGCAGCCAGGCGGCGAGCCGGGCGCGGTCCGGCTGGCAGGCGGCGAGTTCGCCGAGCGGGCGGGGCAGCGGCGCGTCGTCGCGCAGCGTGACGAGCACGCGCGACAGCCGGGCGGATTCCGCGTGCTCGATCAGCAGGTCGCGCCGCTTGGAGGGTTTCATCGCCGGCGCGGCGGCGAGGATGCCCTCGAGGTCGCCGAACTCGGCGATGAGCTGGGCGGCGGTCTTGGGGCCGATGCCCGGCACGCCCGGCACGTTGTCCACGGAATCGCCGATCAGCGCCTGGGCGTCGATCATCTTGCCCGGCGCCACGCCGAACTTCTCCAGCACCTCGGCCTCGCCGATCGGCTTCTGCTTGATCGGGTCGAGCATGATCACGCCAGGGCGGATCAGCTGCATCAGGTCCTTGTCGGAGCTGATCAGCGTGGCCCGGCCGCCGGCTTCCACCACGGCGCGGGCATAGGTGGCGATGAGGTCGTCGGCCTCCCAATCCGCCAGCTCCACCGCCGGCACGCCGAACGCCTCGGTGGCCTCGCGCACCAGGGCGAATTGCGGGATCAGCTCGGCCGGCGGGTCGGGGCGCTGGGCCTTGTACTTGTCGTAGAGCCGGTTGCGGAAGGTCTCGCGCCCGGCATCGAAGATCACGGCGATATGGGTGCCGACATGGTCCTTCAGCAGCCGGGCGAGCATATTGGTGAAGCCGAACACGGCGTTCACCGGCGTGCCGTCCGGCCGCGTCATCGGCGGCAGGGCGTGGAAGGCGCGGAAGATGAAGCCGGAGCCGTCGATCAGCAGCAGATGCGTGTCGGCCGCCCCGGTTTCGTGGGCGTCCATGTCAGTGGCCGCTGTCGTGGCCCGCGCCGGGATTGAGCACGTAGAGGCGCGAGCAATAGGGGCACATCACCTGCTCGGCGACGATGCGCAGGAACACGCGCGGATGGCCCAGCGCGCCGTCGCCGCCGTCGCAGGCAACGGTGCGCTCGTCCACATGGATGATCTCGCTCGGCGTGCGCGCGGCGGTGATTGCGTCCGACATCGGGGGGATTCCTCGGGTTGCGGGCGTCGTATGGTCTGTCGCCACGGTTCCATGATACCGATGGCGACCGTGCTTTCAACATCACGCCCCGGCCCTCCCGGCCGCCGCGCGGCCCTGCTGGGTGGACTGAGTCTTGCCATGACGGGCTGCGTCAGCGAATCCGCCCCGCCCGGCCCGCGCATCGGCGCGGGCGGCATGGAGAATGCCGCCTTCGTCATGCGCGACGGCGCGCGGCTGCCCTACCGCACCTGGCTGCCGCAGGGCGCGCCGAGCGCCGTGGTGCTGGCCCTGCACGGGTTCAACGACAGCCGCGACGCCTGGGACATCCCCGGCCCCGATTTCGCCGCCGCGGGCATCGCGCTCTACGCGCCGGACCAGCGCGGCTTCGGCGAGGCGCCCGGCCGGGGCCTGTGGCCCGGCGACCAGGCGCTGGTGGACGACGCGGCGGAGATGGTGGCGCTGCTGCGCGCCGCCCATCCCAACACCCGCTTCGTGGTGATGGGCGAGAGCATGGGCGGCGCCGTCGCCATGTCGCTCGCCACCTCGCCCGAGGCGCCCGCGGATGTCGGCTACGTGCTGATCGCGCCGGCAGTGTGGGGGCGGGCGCGGATGAACCTCGTGTATCGCGGCACGCTGTGGCTGGCCGCGACGCTGGTGCCGGGCATGATCCTGACCCGCCCGCCCGCCGTGGTGCGGGTGATCCCGAGCGACAACCACGAGGCGCTGCTGGCGCTGGCCCGCGATCCGCTGACCATCAAATCGACGCGGGTGGACACGCTGAAGGGGCTGGTCGATCTGATGGACCGCGCGCTGGCCGCCGCCCCCGCGCTCACCGCCTCCTCGCTGCTGCTCTACGGCGCGCATGACGATCTGGTGCCGCCCGCCGCCACCACCGCCACCTGGCGCGCCCTGCCGACGGAGGCGACCCGCACCGCCTTCTACCCCAACGGCTACCACCTGCTGCTGCGCGACCTCGGCCGCGCCGCGCCGATCGGCGACACCATCGCCTGGATCGCCAATCCCAACGCGCCGCTGCCCACCAGCGCCGACAAGCTCGCCACCCATTGGCTGGAAAACCGCACGACAGCGTGATTTTCCAGGCCGCGGCGTGGGAATCCCGTTACGCTCCGCGCCCATGCCCGACACGTTTCCCCGCCACGCCCTGGCCCGCGCGCTGGCCGACGAGTACCGCGTCGTCCATGGCCGCGAGCCGCCGCCCATGGCGGACGAGGACGCCTATCGCGCGGCGGTGCGGCAGGCGGGGCAGTCGGCGCTGTGCCTGTCCGGCGGCGGCGTCCGCAGTGCGGCGTTCTGCCTCGGCGTGGTGCAGGGGCTGGCCAAGGCCGGGCTGCTGGCGCGGTTCGACTATCTCTCCACCGTCTCCGGCGGGGGCTTCACCGGGTCGTGGCTCACGCGGCTGATCCACGAGAAGGGGTCGGCCCATGCCGCGCAGACGGCACTGGCCGCCGAGGACCCGCCACCCGAACTCACGGCGCTGCGCCGCGCCACCAACTACCTCACGCCGCAGCCCGGCCTGTTCTCGGCCGACAGCTGGACGACCATCGTCCTCTATCTGCGCAACATGCTGCTGACCTGGTTCGCCTTCGCGCCGCTGTTCCTGCTCGCCGCCCTGCTCGCCATCTTCTACCGCACCGCGCTGTGGGAGATCGGCCGGGCGGAGCTGCCGCTGCATCCGTTCCTGCTTGCCGCCGCCGCCTGCCTGGCGCTCGCCACCACCACCGCCTGCATCAGCCTGCCGAGCCACCGGCTGCGGCGGGGAGCCGGCCGCACGCCGCCGGCGCGGATCGGCCTCGTGGTGTGGCTGTCGCTGGCCTGGGCCTTCCTGCTGCCCTTCACCCTGGCGCGCTGGTTCTGGAACCACGACGTGGTGGGGCTGGAGGGGCTGGTGCTGCCGGCGACCTATTTCGTGGTGGTGATCGGCAGCTACCTCGCCGCCGCGCTGTCGCCGCGCGACCGGGCGGTGCGGCTGTACCGGCGCAACCTGCCGGGCTGGCTGACCGCCTCGCTGTGCTCGGCGGCGCTGATCTGGGTGGGGCTGATCCTCGGCCGCGGCATCAGCGACGTGATCCAGGCGGAGGTGGTGGCGGTGTTCGGCCCGCTCTGGCTGATCCTCGCCGCCGTGCTGCAGACCACCGTGCATGTCGGCCTGCGGCGCGAGGCGGAGCTGGCCGATCTCGACCGCGAATGGCTCGCCCGGCTCAGCGCCGTGCTGCTGCGCCCGGTGGTGATGTGGACCGGCTTCGCGCTGTGCACCCTCACCCTGCCGCGCTTCACCTTCCATGCCGACGACCCCGCGGTGCCCGTCTGGCTCAGCTTCCTCGGCCCGCTGGTCTCCGGCTCCGCCGCCGCGTGGCTCGGCAAGCAGGCGCTGGCCCGGGTGGAGAGCGCGCTCGGCGGCGCCTCGCTGAAGACCCTGCCGCTCACCCTGTTGCTGCAGGTGCTCTCCGCCCTGTTCGCCATCGGGCTGGCCTGCCTGATCGGCTTCTTCGTGGGCTGGCTGCTGGGCCAGATCCAGCTCGCCGCCTGCACCACGCTGAACCCGCCGCTCGCCGCCGCGCTGATCGACCCGCTGGCCGCCTCCGTGGCGGCGGAGGTCTCGCCCTGCGACGGGCTGCCGGCGGGCTGGAACTGGCTGAAGCCGCTCACTTTGCCGGTGGTGACCCAGGCCGTGCTGCTGGCCGGGCTCGGCTTCCTGCTGTGGCGGGTGACGCCGCATATCGACGTCAACCGCTTCTCGCTGCACGGGGTGTATCGCAACCGCCTGGCCCGCGCCTTCCTCGGCGCCGCCCATCGCGACCGCCAGCCCGACCCGTTCACCGGCTTCGACCCGCGCGACAACATCCGCCTCGCCGAGCTGGCGCCGGCGCCGGAGCGGGTGGGCGCGCCGCGCAAGCTGTTCCATGTGGTGAACATGGCGCTGAACCTGACCCAGGACCTGCGGGTGGAATGGGCCGAGCGCAAGGCCGCCCCCTTCACCGCCACCGCGCTGGCCTGCGGCTCGCCGGTGCTGAACCTGCCGGAGGCCGGGCGCGCCAACCCCACGGCACCCCCCGCCGGCGCCTATGTCCGCACCCGCGACTATGCCGGGCGCGAGCGCGAGGCCGGCGGCCGGCACGAGGAGGGCATGACGCTCGCCACCGCCATGACCATCTCGGGGGCCGCCGTCAGCCCCAACTGGGGCTACCATTCCTCGCCGGTCACCGCCTTCCTGATGACGCTGTTCAACGTGCGGCTCGGCGCCTGGCTGCCCAATCCCGGCCGGCTGACCCGGCTCGAGGATCTGCGCGCCAGCCGCCCGCGCAACGCGCTGATGGCCATGCTCGGCGACCTGCTCGGCCGCACCACCGACCGCGCGGCGGCGATCAACCTCAGCGATGGCGGGCATTTCGACAATCTCGGCCTCTACGAGATGTTGCGCCGCCGCTGCCGGCTGATCGTGGTGGTGGATGCCGGCCAGGACGGCGACTTCGCCTTCGCCGATCTCGGCAACGCCCTGCGCAAGGCGCGCATCGACCTCGCGGTGGAGGTGGCCATCACGCCGCCGCGCATCGCCTCGCGCGCCGAAGCCGCCCCGTTCGGCTTCGCGGTGGGCCGCATCGCCTATCACGAGGGCGGCGCGGAGGGCCGGCTGATCTACCTCAAGCCCGCCTGGCTCGCGGGAATCCCGGCGGATGTGCGGGCCTATGGCGCGGCCAGCCCCGACTTCCCGCATGAATCGACGCTCGACCAATGGTTCAGCGAGAGCCAGTTCGAAAGCTACCGCGCCCTCGGCGCCTGTCAGGCCGGGCTGCTCACCGCGCTCGCCGGCGCGAATCCCACCCTGGCCAGCCTGTTCGACGCCGCCGATGCCGCGTATCAGCCGGCGGATGTGTCCGGGTAGACGGAAATTCCGTATAAGCTTGGCACATGACCCGAGGCAGGTTCGACGGAGCAACGCCGGTGAAGAAAAAGCCTGTCACGCTGCCGGCTAACCGGGCGGACTCGGAAGATTTCGACATGACGGCCGAAGCGCTGGACAGGGGTCAGCGCGCGCGCCTGATCCGCATGACGCGGACCGGGCTGGGGCTGTCGCAGGCCGAGTTCGCCAGCCGGTTTCGCGTTCCCGTCGGCACGTTGCGCGATTGGGAGCAGGCGCGGGTCACCGCGCCGGATTTTGCCGTCGCCTATGTACGCGTCATCGGCCGGCATCCCGACATGGTGGCAAACGCGGTCGCGTAGATTGCGATCACCGGCTGCTCTGGCCTTCCCGCCCGAGTTGCGATAGGTAAGGCGCCACTGGACCCGTAGCTCAGCTGGATAGAGCGTTGCCCTCCGAAGGCAAAGGTCGCACGTTCGAATCGTGTCGGGTCCGCCAATCCTGCCGTCAGACTCTCACAACAGCCCCTGCATCAACGCGATCGCCACCATCTGGGCGCGGGTGCGCGCGTCCAGCTTGCGCTTGGCGCTGTTCATGTAGGTGATGACCGTGGCGTGGGAGATCGACAGGGCGGTGGCGATTTCCGCGTCCCGCCTTCCCGCGGCCATCATGGCGACGCAGTCGCGCTCGCGGGGCGACAGGATGGTCAGCTTCCCCGCCTGGGGCACGGCGAAGCGGCGCATGCGGTCGTGCAGCACCAGGCCGGCCATCTCGATGGCCTGGCGTTCGTCCGGCGAAAGATCGTGCAGGCGGTCGAAGGCCAGGCTGGTCACGCCGGCGCTGGAGCGGGAATGGAACGGGATCGCCAGCCCGTCGCGCACGCCGAAATCCATCACCGCGTTCCAGAGCTGCCGCTCCCGGCGGTTGAGCACGGGAACGTCGCTCCAGGCGAAGGCGCTGCTGCGCTGCGCCAGCTCGCGGGTGAGGTAGTTGACCCCGGCGAACTGCTGCTCGGCATAGATATCCTCCCACCCCGCCGGCGAGTGGCGCGACAGGATGGTGGTGACGCCGTTGGAGATGTCTCGCGAGAAGATGGCGCGGGCGCCGAACCGGCCGAGGGCGGCAAAATAGGCATCCCCCACCCCTGCCGCGGTGGTCTCGCCCAGGCCTGCGCCGATCAGGTCGAGCGCGATATTGCTGACGCCGTACCCCGTCATGCCGCCTCCGCCAGACCCATACCATGATAGGAAGCGGGCGCCGGGCGGGAAAGGATTTTCGGTGTCAGCGGCCGGTGAGCTTGAACAGTGCCTGCTCGCCGAACACATTGGCCAAGCTGGCCGCCCGCCGCCAGGCGCCACGCTGGCCGGCCTCGTCCACTGCCAGCCATTCCTCCACCGTGTAGCCTTCCTCGGCGCACAGCACGAAGAAGTCGCGGATGGTGCAGGGATGGATGTTCGGCGTCTCGTGCCAGGGGCGCGACCACACCGCCGTCATCGGCATGCGGCCCGACCACAGCAGCTGCCAGCGCACCTTCCAATGGCCGAAATTGGGAAAGCTCACCAGCGCATGGGTGCCGATGCGCAGCATCTGCCGCAGCACCTCGCGCGGCCGCTCCACCGCCTGCAGGGTGCGCGACAGCACCACGAAGTCGAACGCGCCGTCCGGGTATTGCGCGAGGTCGGTGTCCGCGTCGCCCTGCATTACCGGCAGGCCGTGGGCCACGGCGCGCGTCACTTCGGCCATGTCGAGCTCCAGACCGCGGGCGTCGCAGCCATGGGTGCGGTAGAGATGGTCGATCAGCGAGCCGTCGCCGCAGCCGATGTCGAGCACGCGGGCCCCCGGCGCGATCATGCCGGCGATCAGCCGCAGGTCGAGCCGCATGTTCTTGGCCACGAAGCGCACGGGCATGTTGTTCACGCCGCCAGCCCCGCATGCTCGGCGCAGCCGGCGAGGAAGCCGGCCAGGGTGCGGTGGAAATCCGGCTCGTCGAGCAGGAAGGCGTCGTGCCCCTTGTCCGAGGCGATCTCCACGAAGCTGACATTCGCCGCCGCCCGGTTCAGCGCGCGGGCGATGGTGCGGCTCTCAGCGGTGGGATAGAGCCAGTCGCTGCTGAAGCTGATCAGGCAGAAGCGGGTGCGGGTGCCGGCGAAGGCGGCGGAGAGGTCGCCGCCATGCTCGGCCGCGAGGTCGAAATAGTCGCAGGCGCGGGTGATGGTGAGGTACGAATTCGCGTCGAAGCGGTTGACGAAGGTGCTGCCCTGGTGGCGCAGGTAGGACTCCACCTCGAACATGTCGCCGAACAGCGCGTTCGCGCCCACCGGCCCGGAGCGCTGGCGGCGGCCGAACTTCCGGGTCAGCGCCTCCTCGGACAGATAGGTGATGTGGGCCACCATGCGCGCCACGGCCAGGCCGCGGGCCGGCATGGCGTCGGTCTCGCCGTAGCGGCCGGCCTGCCAGTCCGGATCGGCGAAGATCGACTGCCGGCCGACCTCGTTGAAGGCGATGTTCTGCGCGGAATGCCAGGCGGCGGTGGCGATCGGCACCGCGGCGAACACGCTGGCCGGATACAGCGCCGCCCATTGCAGCACCTGCATCCCGCCCATCGAGCCGCCGATCACCGCGAACAGCCGGTCGATGCCCAGATGCTCCACCAGCCGCTTCTGGGCGCGCACCATGTCGGCGATGGTGATGGGCGGGAAATCCGGCCCCCAGGGCCGGCCGCTTTCGTCGTCGCGCGGGCTGGCCGGGCCGGAGGAGCCGAGGCAGCCGCCGATGACGTTGGAGCAGATGACGAAGTAGCGGTCGGTGTCGATCGGCTTGCCCGGCCCCACCACCGCCTCCCACCAGCCGGGCTTGCCGGTCAGCGGATGGGTCTCGGCCACGTACTGGTCGCCGGTCAGCGCATGGCAGATCAGGATGGCGTTGCTGCGCGCGGCGTTCAGCGTGCCATAGGTGCGATAGGCCACCACCAGCCGCGCCAGATGCGTGCCGCATTCGAGCGTCAGCCCGTCGGCGAAGGCCGCGTGCTGCGGAACCTGGGGGAACTCGGGCTGGTCCATGATGCCGGCCAGCATATGCGACCCACCCGGTACGGTTGCAACAGGCCGGCTGGCCTGCCTTTGCAGAGCAGGGGCGTTCCGCTATTGCAGGTTCCCCCGAACGATCGCGCGCATGTCCAGCACCATCCCCATCCATGAGAGCCAGACCGATCCCGCCGCCACCCTGGCCGCGCTGCGGGTGGAGCTGGATCATATCGACGACGCGCTGCACGACCTGCTGATGCGCCGGGCCGAAGTGGTGGAACGTGTGGGGGCCACCAAGGGCCGCGTCGCCTTCCGGCCGGGGCGCGAGGCGGACATCGTCCGCCGTCTGCTGGCCCGCCATCGCGGCAGGCTGCCGGCCCAGGTTCTGGCGCGCATCTGGCGGGAGCTGTTCGCCGCCACCACGACGATGCAGGGCAGCTATGTCATCACCGTGTGCGAAACCGACCCCACCGGCCCCTTCGCGGCCTGCGCGCGCGAGCATTTCGGCGCGCTGACCCCGTTGCGCGTGCATCGCACCCCGGCCCAGGCGATCCGCGAGGTCAGCGCCGGCACCGCTACCGCGGCGGTGCTGCCGATGCCCGAGGAATCCGAACCGGCCTCCGCCGCCTGGTGGACCGCGCTGCTGCATCGCGACGAGCCGCGCATCCATATCGTCGCCCGCCTGCCGTTCTGGGCCCGCCGGCCGGAAGGCGCCCCGCGCGCCCAGGCCCTGGTGGTGGCCGCCGTGCCGCCGGACGCCAGCCGGACCGACCGCGCGCTGATCGGCCTGGAACTGGCGCCGGAGACCAGCCGCGCCCGCCTCGCCACGGCGCTGGCCGCCGCCGGCCTCGCCGCCCGCGCCACCCTGGTCCGTCGCGATGCCGGCGGGTCGGCGCAGGCGCTGGTGGAGGTGGACGGGCTGGTGACCGACGACGACCCGCGCCTCGCGGCCCTGACGGACGTGCTGCACAAGCCGGTGGTGCTGGGCGCCTATGCCGTGCCCGTGGAGGGAGAGACCGCGTGAGCGAAACCACCGAGTTGGCCGATACGCAAGAAGCGGGGGCCCCAGTCCCCCGGCCGGAGGTGATGGCCATCGCCGCCTATGTCGCCGGCGAATCCAAGGTCGCCGGCGCCAACCGCGTCATCAAGCTGTCCTCCAACGAAGGCGCGTTCGGCCCGCCGCCCGGCGCCATCGCCGCCTATGCCGCCACCGCCGCGGAGATCCACCGCTACCCCGATGGCGGGTCGGCCGCCCTGCGCCGCGCCATCGGCGCCCGCTTCGGCCTCGATCCCGAGCGCATCGTCTGCGGCACCGGCTCGGACGAGCTGATCGGCCACATCGCCCATATCTATGGCGGGCCGGGCACCGACATCCTGATGAGCGCCCACGGCTTCACCATGTACGACATCGCCGGCACCTATGCCGGCAGCCGCGTCGTCAAGGTGCCCGAGCAGAACCTCACCGCCGATATCGACGCCATCCTCGCGGCGGTGACGCCGGCCACCACCATCGTCTTCCTCGCCAACCCCAACAACCCCACCGGCAGCCTGCTGCCGCAATCCGAGATGGTGCGGCTGCGCGCCGGCCTGCCCCGCCACGTGCTGCTGGTGATCGACGCGGCCTATGCCGAATACGTCGAGGACCCCGACTACGATCCCGGCGTCGCCCTGGTCGATGCCGGGGCCGACACGATCATGCTGCGCACCTTCAGCAAGGTGTTCGGCCTGGGCGGCATGCGCGTCGGCTGGGGCTACGCGCCGCCGGCGGTGATCGACGCCATCAACCGGGTGCGCGGGGTGTTCAACGTGAACCTCGCCGCCCAGGCCGCGGCGGTGGCGGCCCTCGCCGAGCCCGGCTGGGTCGAATCCTCCGTCGCCCATAACCGCGAATGGCGGGGCAAGCTGATGGCGGCGCTGAACGCGACCGGCATCGCCACCTGGCCGAGCCACGGCAATTTCTTCCTCGCCGACTTCGCCACCGCCGAGCGCGCGGCGGCGGCGGATGCCTTCCTGAAATCGCGCGGCATCATCGTGCGGGCCATGGGCGCCTACGCCCTGCCGCACTGCCTGCGCATCACCGTGGGCACCGCCGAGGAATGCAACGCGGTGGCCGAGGCGCTGGCGGCCTTCATGGCCCATGGCTGAACCCATCTTCCGCCGCCTGGCGCTGCTGGGCATCGGCCTGATCGGCAGCTCCGTCGCCCGCATCGTCCGCGAACGCGGCGACATCGCGGCCGAGCTGGTGGCCAATGCCCGCACCCAGTCCACGCTCGACCGGGTGATGCAGCTCGGCATCGCCGACCGCGTGGAACTCGACCCCGCCCGCGCCGTGGAAGGGGCGGATTGCGTGATGCTGTGCGCCCCGGTCGGCGCCTACGAAGCCCTCGCCGCCGCCATCGCCCCGCACCTCGCCCCCGGCGCCATCCTCACCGATGTCGGCTCCACCAAGCAGTCGGTGATCCGCGACGTCGGCCCGCTGGTGCCCGCCGGCGTGCATTTCGTCCCCGCCCACCCCGTCGCCGGCACCGAATATTCCGGCCCGGACGCCGGCTTCACCACCCTGTTCCAGGGCCGCTGGTGCCTGCTGACGCCCCCTGCCGGCACCGACGAAACCGCGGTGGAAAAAATCGCCGAACTCTGGCGGCGCTGCGGCTCGATGGTCGAAGCCATGGAACCCGCCCATCACGACCGGGTGCTGGCCATCGTCAGCCACCTGCCCCACCTGATCGCCTTCACCATCTGCGGCACCGCCGACGATTTGGAAGGCGAAAGCCGCCAGCAGGTGCTGCAATTCGCCGCCTCCGGCTTCCGCGACTTCACCCGCATCGCCGCCTCCGACCCGGTGATGTGGCGCGACGTGTTCCTCAACAACCGCGAAGCGCTGCTGGAAATGCTGCAACGCTTCATGGAAGACGCCCAAGCCATGGCCCGCGCCGTGCGCTGGGGCGACGCCACCTATATCGAAGACCGCATCCTGCGGGGGCGGGTGATAAGGCGGAGCCTGATCGAGATGAAGCAGGCTTGAGTAAGGAAGGAAGCGTCTTCTTTTTCTGAAGAAAAAGAAGCAAAAAGACTTTGCT
>CAMFLK010000087.1 GCA_945957135.1 uncultured Rhodospirillales bacterium | reverse complement strand
TACCCCGTGCAGTACGAGGGCGAGGAGAGCAGCAAGAACGTCTTCTACACCGGCGCCGCGCCCAACCAGCAGGCCATCCCCGCCGTCGATTACCTGATGAGCGAGGAAGGCGGGTCCGTGAAGCGCTGGGTGCTGGCGGGCACCGACTACGTGTATCCGCGCACCACCAACAAGATCCTCGAGGCGTACCTGAAGTCCAAGGGCGTCAAGGACGAGGACATCATGATCAACTACACGCCGTTCGGCCATAGCGACTGGCAGAACATCGTGGCCTCGATCAAGAAGTTCGGCTCCGCCGGCAAGAAGACCGCCGTGGTCTCCACCATCAACGGCGACGCCAACGTGCCGTTCTACAAGGAACTCGGCAACCAGGGCGTCAAGGCCACCGACATCCCCGTCGTCGCCTTCTCGGTGGGCGAGGAGGAGCTGGCGGGCATCGACACGAAGCCGCTGCTCGGCCACCTCGCCGCCTGGAACTACTTCCAGAGCGTCGATAACGCCGACAACAAGGCGTTCATCGAGAAGTGGCGCGCCTTCACCAAGAACCCGAAGCGCGTGACCAACGACCCGATGGAAGCCCATGTGATCGGCTTCGCCATGTGGATCAAGGCCGTGGAGAAGGCCGGCACCACCGACCCGGACAAGGTGATCCCCGCCATGATCGGCGTGGCCACCACCAACCTGACCGGCGGCATCTCCACGATGATGCCGAACCACCACATCACCAAGCCGGTGCTGATCGGCGAGGTGCAGGAGAACGGCCAGTTCAACGTGGTGTGGCAGACGCCGGGCACGGTGGTGGCCAATGAGTGGTCGCCCTACTTGGAAGGCTCGCGCGACCTGATCGCCGACTGGCGTTCGCCGATGCTGTGCGGCAACTACAACGTGAAGCTGGGCAAGTGCCTGGGCGCGGGCAAGTAGCCGCGCGCGACTGACCGAGGAACCGGGGGCGCATCCGCCCCCGGTTCGCCTTCCCTTCCGGGCGCCTCCATCAGCCAAGGCACCATGCGCATCCTCCGCTCCCTGCTGCTGCTCGCGGCGCTGCTCGCCGCCCTCCCCGTTCGCGCCCAGGCGCCGGACCCGTTCGCGGGCTTCGCCGCCACCGGCTTCGACGGCATCCGCCGGGCGATCGAGGATCTCGCCGGTTCCGGCAACAAGCAGGCCGAGGCGACGATCGCCGCCCTTCAGGCCGGCCGCCTGGCCACCACCGCCGATGGCGGCGTGTTCATCAAGACCGACGACGGCTGGCGCGACGCCCGCACCGGGGCCGCGGCCACGCCGGACAATCCCCGCCCCGTGCGGCTCAACAACGCCGTGCGCGCCGCCGCCGCCGCCGCGATGGGCAACCTCACCCTGTTCTCCGCCGACGCCGGCACGCGCCTGCGCGCCGCCGAGGCGGTGCTGAAATCGCGCGACCCCGCCGCCCTGCCCGCCCTGACCCGCGCCATCGCGCAGGAGAAGGACTCCTCCGTGCGCGCGGCGATGGACCAGGCGCGCGCCGCCGCCGTGCTGGCCGCGCCGGACACCAGCGAGGCCGAGCGCATCGTCGCCGTGGGCATCCTGCGCGGGCGCGGCGATCTCGACGCGCGCTCCATCCTCGCCTCGCTCGGCACCCAGCCGCCGGCGGTGGCCGAGGCGGCAGCAACGGCGGTCACCGCCATCGACCGCCAGCAGCAGCTCTGGGCGCTGGGCCAAGGCGTGTTCTACGGGCTGTCGCTGGGTTCGGTGCTGCTGCTCGCCGCCGCCGGCCTCGCCATCACCTTCGGGGTGATGGGGGTGATCAACATGGCGCATGGCGAGATGGTGATGCTCGGCGCCTACACCACCTTCGTCGTGCAGGAAGTGATCCGCGCCCATGCGCCCGGCCTGTTCGGTGCCAGCCTGATCATCGCCGTGCCCCTCGCCTTCCTGGTCTCCGGCCTGGTCGGCATCGCCATCGAGCGCGGCATGATCCGCTTCCTCTACGGCCGGCCGCTGGAAACCCTGCTGGCCACCTGGGGCCTGTCGCTGGTGCTGCAACAGGGCGTGCGCACCATCTTCGGCCCGACCAACCGCGAGGTGGGCACGCCCGCCTGGATGAGCGGGGCGGTGCAATGGGGCGGGCTGACCATCACCATCAACCGGCTGGTCATCATCGTCTTCGCGGCGCTGGTGATCCTGGCGCTGATGGCCGCCCTGCGCTTCACCTCGCTCGGCCTGCAGATGCGCGCGGTGACGCAGAACCGGCGCATGGCCGCGGCCATGGGCATCCGCACGCCGTGGATCGACGCGATGACCTTCGGCCTGGGTTCGGGTGTGGCCGGCATGGCCGGGGTGGCGCTGAGCCAGATCGACAATGTCAGCCCCAATCTCGGCCAGGGCTACATCATCGACAGCTTCCTGGTGGTGGTGTTCGGCGGCGTGGGCAATCTGTGGGGCACGGTGGTCAGCGCGCTGACGCTGGGCATCGTCAACAAGTTCCTCGAACCGCTGGCGGGCGCCGTGCTGGGCAAGATCGTCGTGCTGGTGCTGCTGATCCTGTTCATCCAGCGCAAGCCGCGCGGCATGTTCCCGCTGAAGGGGCGGGCGGTGGAGGCATGAGGCACGCAACGTTGATCTGCGTGGTCTGCCTGCTGGGCCTCACCGCCCTGCTCGCCTGCCTGAACCTGTTCACCCCGGCGAGCTCGCCGGTGCATGTGCCGATCTACATCGTTTCGCTGGCGGGCAAGTATCTGTGCTTCGCCATCCTGGCCCTGTCGGTCGATCTCATCTGGGGGTTCGCCGGCATTCTCAGCCTGGGCCATGCCGCCTTCTTCGGCCTGGGCGGCTACGCGATGGGCATGTATCTCATGCGCCAGATCGGCCCGCGTGGCATGTACGGCAACCCGATCCTGCCGGACTTCATGGTGTTCCTGAACTGGAAGGAACTGCCGTGGTACTGGCACGGCTTCGACAATCCGGTGTTCGCCGTGGTGATGGCGCTGGCGGTGCCCGGCGTGCTGGCGCTGGTGTTCGGCTGGCTCGCCTTCCGCAGCCGCGTCTCCGGCGTCTATCTCTCCATCATGACGCAGGCGCTGACCTATGCGCTGGCGCTGGCCTTCAACCGCAACGACATGGGGTTCGGCGGCTATAACGGCCTGACCGACTTCAAGGAGATGTTCGGCTTTCCGCTTCAGGCCGACGCGACGCGCGTGGGGCTGCTGCTGGCCACCGCGATCATCCTCGCGCTGCAATTGCTGGTCGCGCGCTACGTGGTCGCCTCGCGCTTCGGCAAGGTGCTGATCGCGGTGCGCGATACCGAGAGCCGCACCCGCTTCCTCGGCTACCGCCCGGAATACTACAAGCTGTTCGTCTTCGTGCTGTCGGCGATCATGGCCGGCATTGGCGGCGCGCTGTACGTGCCGCAGGTCGGCATCATCAATCCCAGCGAGTTCGCCCCGGCCAACTCGATCGAGGCGGTGATCTGGGTGGCGGTCGGCGGGCGCGGCACGCTGGTGGGCGCCATTCTCGGCGCGGTGCTGGTCAATGCCGGCAAGACCTATTTCACCAGCGCCCTGCCGGAGCTGTGGCTGTTCGCCCTCGGCCTGCTGTTCATCCTGGTCACGCTGCTGCTGCCCGCGGGGATCATGGGCCTGTTCCGCCGCCGCGCCGCCGCGCCTGCGGAGGCCGACGAAGCAGGGGCCGACGAAGCCGCGCCGCAACTGACGAAGCAGGACGCATGAACAAGCCGAACCGCGCGGACACGCTTCTGTATCTCGACAACGTCTCCGTCAGCTTCGACGGGTTCAAGGCGCTGAACGCCCTGTCGCTGTTCGTGCAGAAAGGCGAGATGCGCGCGGTGATCGGGCCCAACGGTGCCGGCAAGACCACGATGATGGACGTCATCACCGGCAAGACGCGCCCCGACGAGGGCGTGGTAATGTTCGGCACGGACACCGACCTCACCAAGCTCGACGAGCCGGCCATCGCCTCGCTGGGCATCGGCCGCAAGTTCCAGAAGCCGACGGTGTTCGAGCCGCATACGGTGTGGGACAACCTGCTGCTGGCCCTGGCCGGCGACCGCCGCCCGCGCTTCACCCTGTGGGCGCGCGAAACCTCCGAGGAGGAGGACCGCATCGCCGCGATCCTGGAGACCACGCGGCTGACCGACCACCGCCACCGCCGCGCCGGCGACCTGTCGCACGGCCAGAAGCAGTGGCTGGAGATCGGCATGCTGCTGGCGCAGGAGCCGCAGCTGCTGCTGGTGGACGAACCCGTCGCCGGCATGACCGACGCGGAAACCGCGCAGACCGCCGAGCTGCTGCGCGACATCAACCGCACCCGCAGCGTGGTGGTGGTGGAGCACGACATGGATTTCGTCCGCGCGCTGGATGTGCGCGTCACCGTGCTGCACGAAGGCTCGGTGCTGTCCGAAGGCACGATCGACCATGTCAGCGCCGATCCGCGCGTGGTCGAGGTGTATCTGGGAAGGTGAGGAAGAATGTTCTTTTCTGAAAAAGAGAAGGAAGCGCGTTCTTTTTTGAAAAAAAGAACCAAAAAACTTTTTACCAATGATCCGTGCGTGGGCGTGCCGCGCACGTACTCATCAAACGGAAAAAGTCTTTTTGCTTCTTTTTCTTCAGAAAAAGAAGATCCTTCCTTCCTCCCTTCGCTCTAGCCGCCAATGCTCGAAGTCCAGGACGTCGATCTCCATTACGGCGCCGCCATCGCGCTGCGCCATGTCAGCCTCACCGCCCGGCCCGGCGAGGTGACCTGCCTGCTCGGCCGCAACGGCGTGGGCAAGACCAGCCTGCTGCGCGCCATCACCGGCGCGCATCCGATTTCCTCCGGGCGCATCCTGTGGGAAGGCGAGGACATCTCCGGCCTGGCCACCTACGACCGGGCGCGCAAGGGCATTGCCTCCGTGCCGCAGGGGCGCGACATCTTCCCGCTGCTGACGGTGCGGGAGAACATGGAGACCGCCTTCGCCGTGCTGCCGCGGCGGGAGCGGCGCATCCCGGATGAGATGTACGACCTGTTCCCCATCCTGCGCACCATGCTGCGCCGGCGCGGCGGCGACCTCTCGGGCGGCCAGCAGCAGCAGCTCGCCATCGCCCGGGCGCTGATCATGAAGCCGCGTTTGCTGGTGCTGGACGAGCCGACGGAGGGCATCCAGCCCAGCATCATCAAGGATATCGGCCGGGTGATCTCGCTGCTGCGCGGGCGGGGCACCATGGCCATCCTGCTGGTGGAACAGTATTTCGACTTCGCGCAGGAACTGGCGCAACGTATCGCGGTGATGGACCGCGGCGACATCGTCCTGTCCGGCAAGCGCGAGGAGCTCGACGAACAGGATGTCCGCCGCCGTCTCTCGGTCTGACCCGCCGCTCCAGCGGGCCAGCGGCGAGCTCCGCATCGCCTTCCGCCGGCGCGGCGCGGCGACGGTGCTGGCCGATCTGCGCCAGCAGGGCTGCCTGAAGGCGCGCTTTCCCGACAGCGAGGGCTGGCGCGAGGCGGTGATGCTGAACAGCTCCGGCGGCATCGCCGGCGGGGACCGGCTGGCGTTGGCGCTGCATCTGGATGCGGGCGCCCAGGCCGGTTTCGCCGCCCAGGCCGCCGAGCGTTTCTACCGGGCGCTGCCTGAGGATTCGCCGGCGCATGTCCGCACCCGCATCACAATCGCGGCCGGGGCCGCCGGCGAGTGGCTGCCGCAGGAGAGCATCCTGTTCGACGGGGCGGCGCTGGATCGTCGCCTCGATGTGGAGATGGATCCGGCCGCGTCGTTCCTCGGCGTGGAGATGCTGGTGTTTGGCCGCGCGGCGATGGGGGAGCGCGTGCGGCACGCCCGCCTCGCCGACACGATCCGCATCAACCGCGGCGGAAGGCTGGTGCTGCACGAGGCGATCCGGCTTGTGGGTGATGTGGATTCCGCCCTCGCCCGCCCGTCCGTCGCCGCCGGGGGGCAAGCCGTGGCGACGCTCGTGCATGTCGCGCCGGACGCCGAAGCGCGGCTGGAGGCGCTGCGCGCCGCCTGGGCGGACAGGACGGATTGCGGCGCCAGCGCGTGGGACGGCATGCTGCTGGCGCGCGTGGTGGCGCGCGGCGGCCAGGCGTTGCGCGCGGCCGTCACCGTGGCACTGGCCGTGCTGCGCGACGGCCGCGCCCTGCCCCGCGTGTGGATGTGTTGACGGAGTGAGCGATGAACCTGACGCCGCGTGAGAAGGACAAGCTGCTGGTCGCCATGGCCGCCAATGTCGCGCGCCGGCGGCTGGAACGCGGCGTGAAGCTGAACCACCCCGAGGCGATCGCGCTGATCACCGATTTCGTGGTGGAGGGGGCGCGCGACGGGCGCAGCGTGGCCGATCTGATGCAGGACGGCGCGAAGGTGATCACCAGGGAGCAATGCATGGAGGGCGTCGCCGAGATGATCCACGACGTGCAGGTGGAAGCCACCTTCCCCGACGGCACCAAGCTCGTCACCGTGCATGAGCCGATACGATGATCCCCGGCGAAATCGAGACGCTGCCCGGCGAGATCGAGATCAACGTCGGCCGCCCGCGCACCACCCTCACCGTCGCCAATACCGGCGACCGGCCGGTCCAGGTGGGCAGCCACTACCATTTCGCCGAGACCAACCCGGCGCTGGAATTCGACCGCGAGGCCGCGCGCGGCCAGCGGCTGGACATCGCCGCCGGCACCGCGCTGCGCTTCGAGCCGGGCCAGACGCGCGAGGTGATTCTGGTGCCCTTCGCCGGCGGCCGCGCGGTGTTCGGCTTCCGCGCCGCCGTGATGGGAAAGCTCGACCGATGACCACCATCCCCCGCCGCGCCTATGCCCATATGTTCGGCCCCACCACCGGCGACCGCGTGCGCCTCGCCGACACCGAGCTGTTCGTGGAGGTGGAGCGCGACCTCACCATCCCCGGCGAGGAGGTGAAGTTCGGCGGCGGCAAGGTGATCCGCGACGGCATGGGCCAGTCCCAGGCCAGCCAGGCGGAGGGGGCGGTGGATACCGTCATCACCAACGCGCTGATCATCGACCATTGGGGCATCGTCAAGGCCGACGTGGCGATCCTCAACGGCCGCGTCGCCGCCATCGGCAAGGCGGGGAACCCGGACATCCAGCCGGGCGTGGACATCGTCATCGGCCCGGGCACCGAAGTGATCGCCGGCGAGGGCAAGATCCTCACCGCCGGCGGCATTGACAGCCACATCCATTTCATCTGCCCGCAGCAGGTGGAGGAGGCGCTGGCCTCCGGCATCACCACGCTGATCGGCGGCGGCACCGGCCCGGCGGCCGGCACCTCCGCCACCACCTGCACGCCCGGCCCCTGGCATCTCGCGCGCATGCTGCAGGCGGCGGAGGGGCTGCCGGTCAATCTCGCCTTCTCCGCCAAGGGGAATGCCTCCCGCCCCGCGGCGCTGGAGGAAATGATCCTGGCCGGCGCCTCCTCGATGAAGCTGCACGAGGATTGGGGCACCACGCCGGCCGCCATCGATTGCTGCCTGTCCGTCGCCGAGCTTTTCGACGTGCAGGTGATGATCCACACGGACACGCTGAACGAGAGCGGCTTCGTGGAAGACACCATCGCCGCCTTCCGCGGCCGCACCATCCACGCCTTCCATACCGAGGGCGCGGGCGGCGGCCATGCGCCGGACATTCTGCGCGTCGCCGGCCTGCCCAACGTGCTGCCGAGTTCCACCAACCCGACGCGGCCCTACACCTCCAACACGCTCGACGAGCATCTCGACATGCTCATGGTCTGCCACCATCTCGACCCGAGCATTCCCGAGGACGTCGCCTTCGCCGAATCGCGCATCCGTCGCGAGACCATCGCGGCCGAGGACATCCTGCACGATCTCGGCGCAATCTCGATGATCTCGTCGGACAGCCAGGCGATGGGACGGGTGGGCGAGGTGATCATCCGCACCTGGCAGACCGCCCACAAGATGAAGGTGCAGCGCGGCGCTCTGCCCGGTGACAGCGCGCGGGCGGACAATGTGCGGGTGAAGCGCTACGTGGCGAAATACACCATCAACCCGGCCATCGCGCAGGGGCTGGCGCGCGAGGTGGGTTCGGTGGAGGTGGGCAAGCTGGCCGATCTCGTGGTGTGGTCGCCCGCCTTCTTCGGCGTGAAGCCCGATCTGGTGCTGAAGGGCGGGGCCATCGCCATGGCGCCGATGGGCGACCCCAACGCCTCCATCCCCACGCCGCAGCCGGTGCATTACCGGCCGATGTTCGCGACGTACGGCGGCGCGCTGGCGGCCACCTGCCTCACCTTCCTGCCGCAGGCGGCGCTCGAATCCGGGCTGGGGCCGAAGCTCGGCCTGCGGCGGATGCTGGCGCCGGTGACGGGCACGCGCAGCATCGGCAAGCGCGACATGGTGCACAACGACGCCACCCCGGTGATCGAGGTCGATCCCGAAACCTACGAGGTGCGCGCGGACGGCGTGCGCCTGACCTGCGAGCCGGCGACGCTGCTGCCCATGGCCCAGCGCTACTTCCTGTTCTGATGCGCTGCGACACCGTTCTTCCAGCGGGAAGCTGGAACGTTGACGAGGCGATCGACCGGGTGCGCATCGATTTCGACCGCCGCCATCGCCGCCGGCTGGTGCTGCGAACCGAGGGCGGCGCCGAGCTGCTGCTCGACCTGCCCCAGGCCGCGCGGCTGCGCGATGGCGACGGGCTGGTCGTCGCGGGTGGCGTGGTGCGGGTGGAGGCGCGGCCGGAGGCGCTGCTGGACATCCACGCCCATGATCCCGAGACCCTGGTGCGCATCGCCTGGCATCTCGGCAACCGCCACCTGCCGGTGCAGATCGCCGGGCACCATCTGCGCATCCGCGCCGACCACGTGATCGAGGACATGGTGCGCCAGCTCGGCGGCCATGTCGCGTCGGTCGAGGCGCCGTTCGATCCCGAGGCCGGCGCCTATGCCGGCGGCCATCACCACCATCACGATGACGACGACCACCACCACTGACCTCGCCGTCGCGCGCCTGCTCGCCTGGCTGTCGCCCGCCTTTCCCACCGGGGGATACGCCTATTCGCACGGGCTGGAATGGGCGGTGGAAGCCGGCGACATCGGCGATGGCGAGACGCTGCGCGTGTGGCTCGCGGACATCCTGCGCCACGGCGCCGGGCACAACGACGCGATCCTGCTGCGCCACGCCCATCGCGCCGCCGGCGACCCCGCGGGGCTGGCGGACCTCGCGGAACTGGCCCGCGCGCTGGCTGGGTCGCGCGAGCGGCTGGCGGAGACCACCGGCCAGGGCAACGCCTTCCTCCTCGCCGCCGCCGCCTGGGGTGGCATTCCCGCCGCCGCCGAGGCGGGCGACCTGCCCTACCCCATCGCCGTCGGCGCGCTGGCCGGGGCGCGCGGCATCGGCGAGGACCTCGCCGCCGCGTGTTTCCTGCAGGCGGTGACGGCGAATCTGATTTCGGCGGCGGTGCGGCTGGTGCCGCTCGGCCAGTCCACCGGCCTCGCCGTGCTCGCGGCGCTGGAGCCGGCGATCGCGGATATCGCCCGCGCGAGTGCCGCCGCCACGCTCGACGATCTCGGCGGCGCGTGCTTCCGTGCGGATATCGCGGCGATGCGCCACGAGACGCAGCACACGAGGTTGTTCCGCTCATGAAAAGTCCCAACGGCCCGCTGCGCGTGGGCATCGGCGGCCCCGTGGGCACCGGCAAGACGGCGCTGATGGACGCGCTGTGCAAGCATCTGCGCGCCCGCTACGACATCGCCGCCATCACCAACGACATCTACACCAAGGAGGACGCCGAGTTCCTCACCCGCGCCGGCTCGCTGTCGCCGGAGCGCATAATGGGCATCGAGACCGGCGGCTGCCCGCACACGGCGATCCGCGAGGATGCCAGCATCAACCTCGCGGGGGTGGCGGAGATGCGGCGGCGCTTCCCCGCGCTGGACGTGATCCTGATCGAGAGCGGCGGCGACAACCTGGCGGCGACGTTCAGCCCGGAGCTGGCGGATATCACCATCTACGTCATCGACGTTTCGGCGGGCGACAAGATCCCGCGCAAGGGCGGCCCGGGCATCACCCGCAGCGACCTGCTGGTGATCAACAAGATCGACCTCGCGCCGATGGTGGGCGCCAGCCTGGAGGTGATGGACCGCGACGCGCGGAAGATGCGCGGGGAGCGGCCGTTCCTGTTCGCCAATATCCGCGCGGGCAAGGGGGTGGCGGAAATCGCCGCCTTCGTCGAGCGCGCCGGAGGGCTGGCGGCGTGATGCTCGCGGCCGGGGTGCGCGCGGTCGGCGCGCCACCGATCCCCCTCGCCCGCACCTGGTCCGCCCGCTACGACGGTCGCGCCGGGCCGCTGATCGACCTCACCCAGGCGGTGCCCGGCTATCCGCCGCATGACGACCTGCTCGCCCGCCTCGCCCAGGCGGCGGGCTCGCGCGAGGCGGCGGCGTACGGGCCGATCGAGGGCGATACCGCGCTCCGCGAACGCCTCGCCGCCGACCTCGCCGCCCGCTATGGCGCGGATTTCGCGGCGGAGGATGTGGCCATCACCGCCGGCTGCAACCTCGCCTTCGTGATGGCCGCCACCACCATCGCCGGCAGCGGGGCGGCGGTGATGCTGCCGTCCCCCTGGTATTTCAACCACCACATGGCGCTGACCATGCTGGGCATCGGGACCGTCGCCCTGCCCTGCCGGGCGGAGGATGGGTTCGTGCCCGACCCCGAAACCGCGGCCCGGCTGCTGACCCCCGCCACCCGCGCCATCGTGCTGGTGACGCCCAACAACCCCACCGGCGCGATCTACCCCCCCGCCACCATCGCCGCCTTCGCCGAGCTCTGCCGGGCAAAGGGGCTGTGGCTGGTGCTGGACGAGACCTATCGCGACTTCCTGCCCGGCGACGCCCCGCCGCACGCGGTGTTCGCCGACCCGTCCTGGCGCGATTTCGCCGTGCATCTCTATTCCTTCTCCAAGGCCTATTGCGTGCCCGGCCACCGCGTCGGCGCCATGGCCGCCGGCCCCGGCTTCCGGGCGGAGGCGGCGAAGGTGCTGGACACCATGCAGATCTGCCCCACCCGCACGCCGCAGATCGCGCTGGCCTGGGCGATCGACGCGCTGCGCGGCTGGCGCGAGGCCAATCGCGCCCTGATGGCGCGCCGGGCCGACGCCTTCCGCGCCGCCGTCACCCCTCTACAGGACTGGAAGCTCGACGCGCTCGGCGCCTATTTCGCCTATCTTCGGCTGCCGGAGTCCGCCCCGGACGCCGATGCCGCCGCCGAGCACCTGGCCGCCAGTTGCGGCCTCGCCACCCTGCCCGGCCCGTTCTTCGGCCCCGGCCAGACGCGCCACCTGCGCCTGGCCTTCGCCAATGTGGACGAAGCCGCCATCGCCGCGGTGCCGGACCGGCTGCGGGCCTTCTGAGGCATTTCCGCCACGCCGCCCGGCTCTTCGCACGCGCCAGCCATGCGTTCGCTTGAGCTTGCGGCGATCTTATGAAACATCATCATCTCAATAATGAAGCTGGCGCCCTTCGCCTTGCACGCGAGGGGCGCGGCCGATCGGCCCTCTCCGGGTGAAGAAGGGAACGCATGCTCTACCACGTCTATGAGATGCAGCGCGCTTCGCTGGCCCCGATGCGCATCCTGGCCAACGGCGCCCTGTCCCTGCTCGACCTGCCGTTCAACCCGGTGAGCACCACCCCCGCCGGCCGCATCGCCCGCGCGGCGCTGGACAGTTTCGAACACACCACCCGCCATTTCGGCAAACCCGAATTCGGCCACAGCCAGACGACGATCGGCGACGCGCCCGTCGCCGTCACCGAGGAGATCGTCCTCGCCAAGCCGTGGTGCGACCTCAAGCGCTTCGCCCGCGACACCCACCGCCCGGCCGACCCCAAGGTGCTGATGGTGGCCCCGATGTCCGGCCACTACGCCACCCTGCTGCGCGGCACGGTGGAAGCCTTCCTGCCCGACCACGACGTGTACATCACCGACTGGCGCGACGCGCGGGACATCCCGGTCTTCGCCGCCGGCTTCGACCTCGACGACTATATCGACTACGTGCGGGACTTCCTGCGCCATCTCGGCCCGGACACGCATGTGATCGCCGTGTGCCAGCCCTCGGTGCCCGTGCTCGCCGCCGTCGCGCTGATGAACGCCAACGAGCCGCACCTGGCGCCGCGCAGCATGACGCTGATCGGCGGACCGATCGACACGCGCGAGGGCCCGACGGCGGTCAACAAATTCGCCAAGACCCACGATATCGAGTGGTTCCGCCGCCACACCATCCACGCCGTGCCGTTCGGCCATGCGGGGTTCATGCGGCAGGTCTATCCCGGCTTCCTCCAGCTCGCCGGCTTCCTGTCGATGAATCTCGACCGGCACATGGAAGCCCACTGGCAGATGTTCCAGCACCTGGTGCAGGGCGACGGCGAGCCGCTCTCCGCCAAGCGTGCCTTCTACGACGAGTACCGCGCGGTGATGGACCTTTCCGCCGAATTCTACCTGCAGACCATCCGCGCCGTGTTCCAGGAGCACCTGCTGCCCCGCGGCCTGCTCGCCCATCGCGGCACGCTGGTGGAACCCGCGGCGATCGAGCGCACCGCGCTGCTGACCATCGAAGGCGAGCGCGACGACATCTCCGGCATCGGCCAGACCCGCGCCGCCCATGTGCTGACCCCCAATCTGCGCGATTCGATGCGCGAGCATCGCGAGCAGCCGGGCGTCGGCCATTACGGCCTGTTCAACGGGCGCCGCTTCAACGCGGACGTGGCCCCGCGCATCAAGGCGTTCATGCGCGCCCATGGCGGGCTGCAAATCGTGCCCCGCCGGATGGCCGCGCTCAGCGCGTGACGCCGGGGCCGACCACGGCTTAATCTCCCCGCAAAACGACGGGGAGACTTCCATGCTCGGCCTGATGCAGGACCATCCGCTGATGATCTCGTCGATCATCCGCCATGCCGCGCGCCATCACGCCAGCGCCGAGATTGTCTCCAAGACCACCGAAGGCGCGCTGCACCGCACCACCTACGCGGCGACCGAGGCGCGGGCGCGGCGGCTGGCGCGGGTGCTGCAAGGCCTGGGCATCAGGCCGGAAGACCGGGTGGCGACGCTGGCCTGGAACGGCTATCGCCACCTGGAGCTGTACTACGCCGTCTCCGGCATGCAGGCGATCTGCCACACGCTGAACCCGCGCCTGGCGCCGGCCGACCTCGCCTACATCATCAACCATGCCGGCGACGCGCTGCTGTTCGCCGACACCACCTTCGCCCCCCTCGTGCAGGCCATCGCCCCGGAGATCCGCAAGACCGTGCGCGCCGTGGTCTTCCTCTGCGGCCCCGATTCCATGCCGGATATCGCGCTGCCCGAGGGCATGGACCTGCTCTGCTACGAAACCCTGATGGACGCAGCCGACGAGAATTTCGCCTGGCCGGTGTTCGACGAGCGCGCCGCCGCCTCGCTCTGCTACACCTCGGGCACCACGGGAAACCCCAAGGGCGTGCTCTACAGCCACCGCTCCACCGTGCTGCACGCCATGGCGATCAACCAGGCGGACGTGTTCGCCATGCGCGCGCGCGACCGGGTGCTGCCGGTGGTGCCGATGTTCCATGTCAACGCCTGGGGAATTCCCTACGCGGCGCCGATGGCCGGGTCCACCCTGATCATGCCCGGCCGCCATCTCGACGGCGCCAGCCTCACCGCGCTGATGAACGGCGAGCGCGCCACCATCTCCGCCGGCGTGCCCACCATCTGGATGGGGCTGCTGATGCATCTGCGCGCCAGCGGCGAGCGCCTGCCGCACATGCAGCGCTTCGTCATCGGCGGCTCCGCCTGCCCGCGCATGCTGTTCGAGGCGTTCCAGAGCGAGTTCGGCGTGCGCATCGACCATGCCTGGGGCATGACCGAGACCAGCCCGCTGGGCACCTACAACACGCTCAAATCCACCAATGCCGGGCTGGAGGGCGAGGCCCTTCTCCGCCTCCAGGAAAAGCAGGGCCGCGCCCTGTTCGGCGTGGACATGCGCATCGTCAACGATGCCGGCGAGGAGCAGCCCTGGGACGGCGAGCACACCGGCCATCTGGAAGTGCGCGGCCCCTGGGTGGCCAGCGCCTATTTCGACGGCCAGGGCGCGGAGGCATTCAGCGCCGACGGCTGGTTCGCCACCGGCGACGTCGCGTCCATCGACCCCGACGGCTACATGGAAATCACCGACCGCTCCAAGGACGTGATCAAGTCCGGCGGCGAATGGATCAGCTCCATCCAGCTCGAGAACATCGCCGTCTCCCACCCCGACGTGGCGGAGGCCGCGATCATCGCCGCCACCCACCCGAAATGGGACGAGCGCCCGCTGCTGCTGGTGGTCGCCAAGCCGGATCGCGAAATCGACAAGGCCGACATCCTGCGCATCTACGACGGCAAGGTGGCGCGCTGGTGGGTGCCGGACGACGTGGTGGTGGTCGATGCCCTGCCCCACACCGCCACCGGCAAGCTCCAGAAACGCGCCCTGCGCGAGACATGGCGCAATCACCTGCTACAACAGGCGGGGTGAAAGGAAGAAAGGAAGCGCTTCTTTTTTGAAAAGAAGAAGCAAAAAACTTTTTTCAGTTTGGCTACGCTGCCCTTTCGTTTCCAAACTCCCCAATCTCGTCTTGGCCGGGCTTGACCCGGCCACCCACGCCGTGACGTGCCGCCGGCGGTCGCAAGGACGCAACGCGCGTCGGCCTCGTGCGAAGCCATCACCTGATGGCGGGGCCTCGCCGCTGCCGCGACAAGGGGTCGCGGCGGAGTGGCCGGGTCAAGCCCTTCGTGATGCACACATCGTGTGCATGATGAGGATTGCGT
>CAMFLK010000086.1 GCA_945957135.1 uncultured Rhodospirillales bacterium | reverse complement strand
GCCTGGGCATGAACCCGGACAAGCTGACCCCCGGCCAGCGCTGCGCCAGCACGTCCAACCGCAATTTCGAGGGGCGGCAGGGGCCCGGCGGGCGCACCCATCTGGTCTCCCCGGCGATGGCCGCCGCCGCGGCGGTGATGGGACGGCTGGTCGATGTGCGCGAACTGGCGAAGGAGACGGCGTGATGGAGGCCTTCACCGAACTCACCGCCGTCGCCGCGCCGCTGCCGATGGCCAATGTCGATACCGACAAGATCATCCCCGCCCGCTTCCTCAAGACCATCAAGCGCACCGGCCTGGGCGTGCACCTGTTCGACACGCTGCGCTACGACGAGATGGGCGAGGAGCGGCCGGATTTCGTGCTCAACCGCGAGCCCTACCGCAACGCGCAGATCCTCATCGCGCATGAGAATTTCGGCTGCGGCTCCTCGCGCGAGCACGCGCCCTGGGCGCTGCTGGATTTCGGCATACGCTGCGTCATCGCGCCCGATTTCGCCGACATCTTCCACAACAACACCTTCAAGAACGGCATCCTGCCCATCCGCCTGCCGCGCGAGATATGCGACCAGCTGATGGCCGACGCGGCGATGGGCGAGAACGCGCGCATCACCGTCGATCTCGCCGAGCAGGTGGTGGTGCGGCCGAACGGCGAGCGCATCCACTTCGAGATCGACCCGTTCCGCAAGCACCTGCTGCTCAACGGGCTGGACGATATCGGCCAGACCATGCAGCACAAGGCGAGCATCGACCGCTACGAGGCGACGCAGCGGGACGAGAAATCCTGGATGCCCCACATCGCCATCGCCTGAAGGAACGACATGCCCGCCAACAAGAAGCTGCTGGTCCTGCCGGGCGACGGCATCGGCCCCGAGGTCATGCGCGAAGTGATGCATGTGGTGGAGTGGATGGCCCGCCGCCGCAGCGTGAATTTCGACATCGAGGAAGACCTGGTGGGCGGCGCCGCCATCGACGCGCGCGGGGTCGCGATCACGCCGGACGCGGTGGCGCGCGCCAGGCAGGCGGACGCGGTGCTGTTCGGCGCCGTGGGCGGGCCGAAATGGGAGAAGCTCGGCTTCGACAACCGGCCCGAGATCGCCATCCTCACCCTGCGCAAGGAGCTCGGCCTGTTCGCCAATCTTCGCCCCGCGGTGGTGCTCGACCCGCTGGTCGATGCCTCGCCGCTGAAGGCCGATCTGGTGCGCGGGCTCGACATCATGATCGTGCGCGAAAGCACCGGCGGCATCTATTTCGGCGAGCCGCGCGGCATCGAGACTCTGCCCGACGGCACGAAGCGCGGCGTCAACACCGAGGTGTACACCACGCCGGAGATCGAACGCGTGTCCCGCGTGGCCTTCGACCTCGCGCGCAAGCGCAGCGGGCGGCTGTGCAGCGTGGAGAAGGCCAACGTGATGGAATCCGGCCTGCTATGGCGCGAGACCGTCACGGCACTCGGCGCCGCCGAATATCCGGACGTGCAGCTGAGCCACATGTACGCCGACAACTGCGCCATGCAGCTCGCCCGCAATCCGCGCCAGTTCGACGTGATCGTCACCGGCAATCTGTTCGGCGACCTGCTCTCCGACCTCGCCTCCATGCTCACCGGCAGCCTGGGCATGCTGCCCTCGGCCACGCTGGGCGCGCCGCAGCCGGGCGGGCTGCGCCATGCGCTGTATGAGCCGATCCACGGCTCCGCGCCGGACATCGCCGGCAAGGGCCTGGCCAACCCGCTGGCGCAGATGCTGAGCTTCGCCATGCTGCTGCGCTATTCCTTCGACATGAACGAGGACGCGGCGCTGATCGAGACCGCCTGCACCAACGTGCTGGCCAGCGGGCTGCGCACGCCGGACGTGATGGCGCCGGGCTGCGCGAAGGTCGGCACCCATGTCATGGGCGAAGCGGTGCTGCGCGAGTTGAACAAGCTCGCTGCCTGATTTCGACTCTTGCCGGGGCAGGCGGCATCCGCTACACCGCCGCCTCCGGTTCGCACCCGTAGCTCAATTGGATAGAGCACCAGACTACGAATCTGGGGGTTGGAGGTTCGAGTCCTTCCGGGTGCGCCATTCTCCGTTGACATTTCGGGCTGCCTTTTTTGAGTGTAGTGCCATACACGGCGCACGCCTGATCCTTGTCATCGGTCGTCTTTCATCGTATGTATATCCCGGTTGTATATCGCAGCAGGGAGCGGCCCGTGACCAGCTCGACCGTGTTCACCAGCAACCGTAGCCAGGCCGTGCGCCTGCCCAAGGCCGTCGCGTTCCCTGAGGACGTGCATCACGTCGATATAATCAAGATCGGCCGCAGCCGGGTGATCGTGCCGCAAGGCAAGAGATGGGACGATCTGTTCCTGAACGGCCCGCGCGCCAGCGAGGATTTCCTGATCGAGCGCGCGCAGCCCGCGGCGGAGGAACGCGAGTCCTTCTGATGCTGACCTACATGCTCGATACCAATATCTGCATCTACGTGATGAAGACCTATCCGCCCGCCATGCGGGAAAAGTTCAACGCGCTGGCCGAGCAGCTTTGCATATCGAGCATCACGCTGGGCGAGCTGCACTACGGTGCGGAGAAGTCCGCGCGGCGCGCCGAGAACCTGACAGCGATCGCGCATTTCGTGGCGCGGCTGGAGGTTTTGCCGTTCGCGGCCAAGGCCGCGGCGCATTACGGGCAGGTCCGCGCCGACCTGGAACGCGCGGGAAAGCCGTGCGGTCCGCATGACATGCAGATCGGCGGCCACGCCCGCAGCGAGGGGCTGATCGTCGTCACGAACAACATGCGCGAGTTCGCCCGTATGCCCGGCGTGCGCGCGGAGAACTGGCTGTGATCCGGCTGTTTCACCGGCTGTCGGCAATGCGCAGCGGGTCCTGATCGAGCGCCTCGAGCTGCGGCGATCGCACGCCGCCAGCCGCCAGCCGGGCTTCGAGCCTGCGGCTGAGATACGACAGCGGCCAGCAGAGCATGAAGTAGATGACGCTGACGATCGAGAACACCAGCAGCGGGCGGAAGGTGATGTTGTTGACCAGCTGCGCCGCGCGGGTCAGCTCGACGAAGCCGAGGATCGAGGCGAGCGACGTGCTCTTGATGACCTGCACGAGAAAACCGACGGTCGGTGGCGTCGCCAGCCGCAGCGCCTGCGGAATGACGATCAGCACGATCTGGTGCGGATAGCGCAGGCCGAGGGCGCGCGCCGCGTCCCACTGGCCGCGCGGCACCGCCTCGATGCAGCCGCGCCAGATTTCGCCGAGGAACGCGCTGGTATACAGCGTCAGGCCGATCGCCGCGGCGCTCCAGGCGCTGACCGGCAGCCCCAGAATGTTGGCGCCGAAGAACAGCATGAACAGCTGCATCAGCAGCGGTGTGCCCTGGAACAGCTCCACATAGGCCGCGGACACCATGCGCGGCAGCCGCCCGCCCGCCGTGCGCATCAGCGCGATCACCAGCGCCATGACCAGCCCGCCCAGGAAGGCGACGGCCGAAAGGGCCACCGTCCATTGCGTCGCGCGCAGCAGAATCAGCAGGTCAGCGCTGGAGAAATCGCGAATCATCCGGCGCGCACCCAACGGACATAGACGATGCGGAACACCTGCCTAAGGCCGAGCGACAGCGCGAGATAGATCGCGGTCACCACCGAATACACCTCGAAGGTGCGGAAGGTGCGCGACTGGATGGAATTCGCCACCGCCGTCAGCTCCTCCGCGGCGATCGCCGAGACGACGCTGGAGCCGAGCATCAGCAGGATGAACTGGCTGCACAGCGCGGGATACACCGCGATCAGCGCCTGGCGCAGCACAACGAGGCGGATGATCTGCGCCTGGCGCAAGCCGAGCGCCAGCCCGGCCTCGATCTGCCCGCGCGGCACCGCCTCGATGCCCGCCCGGATGATCTCCGCCGCATAGGCCCCGACATTGACCGTGAGCGCCACCGCCGCCGCGGTATTCGGGCTGAGGCGCAGGCCCAGCGCCGGCAATCCCAGGAACACCATGAAGAGTTGCACCAGGAATGGCGTGTTGCGGATCGCCTCGACATAGCCGAACAGCCCGGCCTTCACCCAGCGCGGGCCATAGACGCTGCCGATCGCGCCGGCCGCGCCGAGCGCCAGCCCGCACACCATCGCGATCAGCGACAGGCGCAGCGTCAGCAGCAGCCCGTCGAGCAGCAGCGGCCACTCGCGCAGCAGGGTTCCGAACTGGAAGACGTAGTTCACGCCGATCCCCTTGGGCGCTCCCCCTTGACAGCCTCAATGTTACGGATAACATCTGGCCCGTCAATGGGGGAACCGTACGATGGCGGCGCGCATGATCGTGACGGGAGGGGCCGGCGGGCTCGGCCGCGCGGTGGCGATCCGCGCGGCACGGCGCGGCGCGAACGTCGCGGTCATCGACATCGACGCGGACGGTGCCGCCGCGGTCGCCGATCAGATCGGCGGTGTCGCTGTCGCCGCCGATCTGATCGGCGGCGATCCGCAGGCCTGCATCGCGACGGCGGCCGCGCGGCTCGGCGGGCTCGACGTGCTGGTCAACAATGCCGGCTACGGCGCCGGCGAAGCGTTCCTGGACATGACGGCCGCGACCTGGGACCGCACGCTCGGCCTCAACGTGCGCGCCCTGGCACTGGCGAGTGCCGCGGCCGGCCGCATCATGGCCGCGCAGCGATCGGGGCGGATCATCAACATCACCTCCCCGGCCTCGCGCATGGCGCTGCCGAACTACACGGCCTACGCCGCTTCCAAGGCGGCGGTGGACGCGATCACCCGCGCCGCCGCCGTCGCGCTTGCCCCCCACGGCGTGCGGGTGAATTCGCTCGCGCCGGGCATGATGGACACGCCGATGCAGCGCGTGACCGAAGCGGCCTTCGCTGAGCTGGAAGGGCGCACCGACCTCGATGCCTTCCTCGCCGAGCGCACCGCGCGCATCCCCGTCGGGCGGCGCATCACGCCGGAGGATGTCGCGGAGATGGTGCTGTGGCTCGCCTTCGACGCGCCCGACTACCTCACGGCGGAGCGGCTGAACATGTCGGGCGGACTGGACAGGGACTGAAGAAATGCTGCGCAACGCTCCCGGATCGGATCGTCCGGTCGATGAGATCAAGTCCCGCGCCAAGGCGCTGCGGCGCCACATGATCCGCATGTCGCGCCATATCGGCCAGGGCTACATCGCCCAGGGCCTGGGCATCGCGGATGTTCTGGCGGCGTTGTATTTCCACGAGCTGCGCCACGATCCGGCCAATCCCGCCTGGGCCGAGCGCGACCGATTCCTGCTCTCCACCGGCCATTATTCCATCGCGCTGTGGGCGGCCCTGGCGGAGGCCGGGGTGATCCCGATCGACGAACTCGCCAGCTACGGCCTCGATGAAAGCCGGCTGCCGATGAGCACGCTGGACACCACGCCCGGCGTGGAGATCATCGGCGGCTCGCTCGGCCACGGCCCCGGCCAGGCCGTGGGCATGGCGCTCGGCCAGCGCCTGCGCGGAACCGGCGCGCGCATCTTCGTCGAATTCTCGGACGGCGAGTTGCAGGAAGGCTCGACCTGGGAGGCGCTGATGGCCGGGGCGAGTTTCGGTCTCGACAATCTCGTGGCCCTCGTTGACTGCAACGGCATCCAGGCCGACGGCGCCATCGTCATCGACATCGAGCCGGTCGCCGCCAAGCTCGCCGCGTTCGGCTGGGACGCGGCGGAGATCGACGGCAACGACGTCGCCGCGATCCTCGATGCGCTGCACGAAGCGCGCACGCCAAACGGTCGGCCCAAGGCCATCGTGCTGCGCACCCTGCCGGGCTGCGGCGTGCCGGCGATCGCGCGGCGCGAGAAGGCGCATTTCGTGCGCGTGGAACCGGATGAATGGGACGTGTTCGCGCGCGAGTTGGAGGCGCAGCCATGAGCCGGGGCGTCACGGTCGGCATGGGCGAGGTGGTGCGCGGCGGCAGCCGTGAGCTGGTGGACGCGCCGTTTGGCCACGCACTGGTGACTCTTGCGAAAGACCGAGGCGACATCGTCGGACTTTCCGCCGACCTCGCGAAATACACCGACATCCTGCCGTTCAAGGAGGCATGCCCGGACCGCTTCTTCAACGTGGGCATGGCGGAGCAGAATCTGGTCGCGGTGTCCGCCGGGCTCGCGAAATCGGGCTTCGTCGCCTATTGCACGACCTATGGCGTGTTCGCCAGCCGGCGCGCTTACGACTTCATCGCCATCGCCTGCGCGCATTCGCGGGCGGAGGTGAAGATCTTCGCCGGCCTGCCCGGACTCACCACGGGCTATGGCGGCACCCATCAGGCGATCGAGGATCTCGCCCTGATGCGCATGGTGCCCGACCTCGTAGTCATCGATCCCTGCGACGCGACGGAGCTGGAACAGGTCACGCATGCGGTCGTCGCCCATCGCGGCCCCGCCTATGTGCGGCTGCTGCGCGGCGCGGTGCCGCGCGTGCTCGACCCGCGCGCGCACCGTTTCGAGATCGGGCGCAGCTACGTGCTGCGCGAGGGCGAGGATATCGGCCTGGTCTCGACCGGCTTCATGACCGAGCGGGCGCTCGACGCCGCCGAGAAGCTGGCGGCGCAGGGCATCTCCGCCGGCGTGCTGCACGTGCCGACCATCAAGCCCTTCGATGCCGCGGGGGTCGCCGCCTTCGCCCAGCGCGTCGGGCGGCTGATCAGCATCGAGAACCACGTCGTCACCGGCGGGCTCGGCTCGCTGGTCGCCGAAACGCTGTTCGACGCAGGGATCGTGCGGAGGCTGCGTCGCGTCGGCATCCCCGACCGCTTCGTCGAATGCGGGTCCCTGCCGTTCCTGCAAGAGCAATGCGGCATGACGGTTCCCCAGATCGTCGCGCTCGCCAACGATAAAACCCAGTGGAGGACACCATGAAACGAATTCTGACTTGGGCCGCGGCGATCGTCGCCGTGCTCGGCCTCGCCGTCCCCGCCGCCCGGGCGCAGACGGTGGACGACATCATCAAGCGCGGCACGGTGCAGATCGCGGTCGATCCGACCAGCGCGCCGTTCGGCATCACCGGCACGGACGGTCAGCCCGACGGGTTCGATGTCGATGTCGCCCGCCTCGTCGCCAAGTATCTCGGCGTCAAGCTCGAACTCGTGCCCGTCACCTCGCAGAACCGCATTCCCTATCTGCTGACCAACCGCGTGGACATGGTGATCTCGCTGTTCTCGGTCACGCCCGAACGCGCGTTGCAGGTGTCGTTCTCCAGCCCCTACGCGGCAGTGGGCACCATCGTCACCGCGCGGGCGGACCGCAAGATCACCAGCTTCGCCGATCTGAAGGGGCTGAAAGTCGGCGTGCCGCGCGGCACCATTCCCGACAACCTGCTCACCAAGATGGCGCTGCCGGACGTGCAGATCGTCCGTTTCGACGACGAGGCGACGTCGATCCAGGCGCTGGTCACCGGGCAGGTGGACGCGCTGGGGTCCAGCACCACGGCGCTGATCGTGCTCAACCGCGGCAAGGCGCAGAAGGAGTTCGAACGCAAGCTGACGCTGGTCGAAAATCATTTCGGCATCGGCGTGCGGCGCGGCCAGGCCGATCTGCTGCAATGGCTCAACACCTTCATCTACGCGATCCGCGCCAATGGCGAGCTGAACGCCATCACCGAGAAATGGACGGGCGAGAAGATGGGCCCGCTGCCGAACATCTGATCGAACTCCCCGGAGGCGAGCCCATGCCAGACCTGCCGAAACACGACACCCGCGCCTGCCGCATCACCAAGGTCACCACCTATGTGGTCGGCATGCGCTGGCGCAACTGCGTCTTCGCGCAGGTGGAGACCGACGAGGGGATCGCCGGCATCGGCGAGGGCTCGCTGGAATACCAGCCCAAGGCCGTGGAGGCGGCGATCCAGCAGCTCGCCGCCCGCTACGCCATCGGCCGCTCGGCCTTCGCCATCGAGAAGCTGTGGCACGACGTGCTGCGCAACGAGTTCATGCACTCGCCCATCATCAACAGCGCCGCGGCCGCGCTGGAGATGGCGATGTGGGACATCGCCGGAAAGGCCCTCGGCCGGCCGGCGCATGACCTGCTGGGCGGGCGGGTGCATGACGTGCTGCCCGCCTACGCCAATGCCTGGTACGGCGTCGGCAAGTCGCCCGCCGAGATCGGGCAGGCGGCGGCGGCGGCGGCGGCGAAAGGCTATCGCGGCCTGAAATTCGACCCGTTCGAGGATGCCGGCCGCGACCCCGACCGCGCCTCGATCCGCCGCGCCGTCGAGATCGTCGCGGCGGTGCGCGATGCCACGGGGCCCGACGTGGATTTGATGATCGACGCCCATGGCCGCTTCAGCCCGGCCTCGGCCATCGCCATCGCGCGCGACCTGGAGCCGGCGGATCTGTTCTGGTTCGAGGAACCGTGCGATCCGGAGAACGCAGCCTCCCTCGCCATGGTGGGGCGCGGCATGAAGACGCGCCTGGCCACCGGCGAGCGCTGCACCAGCCGCGCTGGCATGGCCGGCCTGCTGGAGACCCACGAGATCGGCGTGCTGCAGCCGGACATCATCCATGTCGGCGGCATTCTCGAAGCCAAGAAGATCGCGGCGATGGCGGACGCCTATTACACGCCCGTCTCCTTCCACAACCCGTTCGGCCCGGTGGCGACGGCGGCGGCGGTGCAGCTCGATGCTTGCACCACCAATGTCTTCATGCAGGAATCCTTCTGTGAATACGACGTTCCGTTCCGCTTCGACCTTCTCGAGCACGCGCCCAAGCCCGAGAACGGCCGCTACGTGGTATCGGACCGGCCGGGGCTCGGCGTGGGCGAATTCCGGCCCGAGGTGGCGCTGGCCCATCCGTGGGAGCCGGATGCGTTCCTGCCGCTGTTCACCGATCGCTGGTCGGCACGGTTCTGACCGGCACCGGGCGATGGCGGGGTGAACGCGTCGTCCGACAAGCCGAACGCCTCCGCGCTGCCGCGCATGGCCGACGTGGCCAAGGCCGCGGGGGTCACCCAGATGACGGTCTCGCGCGCCCTGCGCGATCCCGCCAAGGTCGCCCCCGGCACCCTGGCCCGCGTGCGGGCGGCGGTGGCCGAGACCGGCTACGTGCCGAACGTCGTGGCCGGCGTGCTCTCGGGCCGGTCGCGCAGCCGGATCGTCACCGCGCTGATCCCGACCATCCAGCACGCCATCTTCGCCGACACGGTGACCGGCCTGTCGGAAGTGCTCGGCCCGCACGGCTACCACGTCATGCTCGGCGAGACCGGCTATCGCCGCGATGAGGAGGACGCGCTGATCGCGGCGTTCCTCGCGCACCGGCCCGACGCCTTCATGCTCACCGGCGTGACCCGCTCCCCGCGCGGCCGCGACCTGCTGCGGCGCAGCGGCGTGCCGGTGGTGGAGACCTGGGAGCTGTCGCGCACGCCGCTGGACATGGTCGTCGGCTATTCCAACGAGGACGCCGCCCATGCGATGACGCGCTATCTCGCGCAGCGCGGCTACCGGCGCATCGCCTTCGTCAGCGGCCCGAGCCGCACCAACGAGCGTGCCCGCCGCCGCGAGCTCGGCTATGCCAGGGCCCTTCGCGAACTCGGCCTGCCGGTGCTGCCGATCCCCACGATCGGCGCGCCCTCGGTTCCCACTCTCGAGGAGGGAGCCGCGGTGCTCGACGCGGTGCTGGCCCATGGCGCGGATGCGATCTTCTTCACCAGCGACGTCTATGCCGTCGGCGCCCTGCTCGCCGCCCAGGCGCGCGGCCTGGACGTTCCCGGCGCCCTCGGCATCGCCGGCTTCCACGACCTGCCGATCGCCCGCGTCGTCAGCCCCGGCCTGACGACGGTCCATGTCCCGGCGCACGAGATCGGGGTGCTCGCGGGACGGAAGATCCTGGCGAGCCTGACCGGCGCGGCGGAGCCGAAGAAGAGCGTCATTCCCTTCACCCTCGTTCCGCGCCAGAGCACCCGCTAGACTGGAAGGGAAGGGGAGGGAGGGCGGCATGAGCGAGCAGATCGTCTACGTGGCCTGCGCGGAGGCACATGAAATCCACATTCTGGGTTTCGATCCCGAGACCGGGGCGCTGACCCCGCGCGGTGTGACCACCGTATCGGGGGTCGCGCCCGGCGGCATGAGCATGCCGCTGGCGCTTTCGCCCGACCGGCGAGTGCTGTATGCCGGCGTGCGCACCGAGCCCTTCACCGTCGCGAGCTTCGCCATCGACCCCGCGACCGGCGCGCTCGCCCATATCGGCAACGCGCCCCTGCCGGAATCCATGTGTTCTATCGCCGTGGACACCGCCGGCACGAACCTGCTCGCCGCATCCTATGGCGGGGCGGTGCTGTCGGTCAGCCGGATCGGTGCCGATGGCGCGGTGGACGGGCCGGCGGTGCAGGTGATGGCCACGCCGCCCAAAGCCCATTCCATCATCCCCGACCCCACGGGCCGCTTCGTCTATGCCGCGAGCCTGGGCGGGGATGTGATCCTGCACCTGGCGCTCGATGCCGCGACCGGCCGCCTCACCCCGGCCGGCCCGGCCGCCGCCACGCCGCCGGGCGCCGGGCCGCGCCATCTGCGCATCGCCCCGGACGGCCGGCACCTCTACGCCATCGGCGAACTTGCCGCGACCATCGAGGTCTTCGCGCGGGACGCGGCGAGCGGCGCGCTGAGCCATGTGCAGACCGTCGCCATGCTGCCGCCCGGTGGCACCGGCCCTTTCGCGGCGGCGGACATCCACCTCACCCCGGACGGCCGCTTCCTCTACGGCAGCGAGCGCAAGTCCGATCTCCTCGCCGCCTATGCGGTGGCCGCGGACGGGCGGCTCACCCCGCTCGGCACGGTGGCGAGCGAGGACGAGCCGCGCGGCTTCGCCATCGACCCCACGGGCCGCTTCCTGCTCTGCGCCGGCCAGCATTCCGATCATGTCGGCGTGTACGCCATCGGGGCCGACGGCCTGCCGCGCCCGCACGGCCGGGTGAAGGTGGGCCGCACCCCCAACTGGGTGGAGATCCTGGCGCCGACGAAGTCGTGATGCCCGCCGCACCGGCGGTTCTGGCGCTGGCGCCTGGAGTGCGTGCATAATCGCCGTCCGTTCCAGCGTTGCTGGTCGTTAACGATCAGCCGAGACACAGGACCGCGTGCATGGTCGCAGAGACCCCGGTTCAGCCCAAGCCCGCCGGCGCCGCCGCACCGCCCAAGGTGCTGGTGGTGGATGACGAGCCCGTGCTCGCCGAGGAGATCGTGGAATATCTCCGCGCCCAGGGCTTCCTGGCCGAGGCGGTGGCCGACGGCCACGCCGCCCTCGCCCGCCTGCGCGAGAACCCGGACGTCACCGTCATGCTCAGCGACATCCGCATGCCCGGCATGGACGGGCTGATCCTCGCCGCCCGCGCCATGGACGAGCGCAGCGAGGCGCAGGCGGTGGAGGTGGTGATGCTCACCGGCCACGCCTCGCTCGACGACGCGATCACAGCCATGCGCAGCCGCACCATCGATTTCCTGCGCAAGCCGGTGCAGCTCTCCGCCCTGCGCGCCGCCCTGCTGCGGGCGCACGAAGCCGCCAGCGCGCGGCGTGCCCGGGCGCGCGAGGCCGATACCGTCCGCCAGGCGCGCGACGACATGCGGGCCGAGCTGGACCGGCTGCGGGAAAGCGGCGACGCGCTGCGCCAGCAGGTCTCCCGCCAGCTCGAGGGCGCGGAGCTGTCCGATCGCAGCCGGCGCGAATTCCTCAGCGTGGTGAACCACGAGCTGCGCACGCCGCTGGTGCCCATCATCGGCTTCGCCGAGATGATCGAGAAGCACCCGGAAGACCTCTCCCAGGCCGACCTGCGCGCCTATGCCGGCGCCATCCGCGAGGCCGGCGAGCGGCTGCAGCAGATCACCGGCAACATCCTCGACATGACCGCGCTGGAAACCGGCACCGCCGAGCGCCACGCGGCGATGGAGGATGCCGGCGCCGTGCTCGCCGCCCTGGTCGGCGCCTGGCGGCAGCGGGCGGAGGCGCGCGGCCAGCACCTCGCCACCGTGCAGGACCCGCTGCCCGTGCTGCGCACCGACCGCGCCCGGCTGATCCAGGCGCTCGACCAGATCATCGACAACGCCATCCGCTTCGCCCCGCCGCAATCCGAGATCGAGATCTCCGCCCACGCCACGCCCGGCGGCATCGCCTTCGGCGTTCACGACCACGGGCCGGGCATGACGGAGGAGCAGATCGCCCTCGCGCTGCGCCCGTTCCGCCAGCTCGACATGTCCATGGGCCGGCGCCATGGCGGCATCGGCCTGGGCCTGACGCTGGCCGCCCGCCTCGCCGCCTGGCTGGGCGGGCGGCTGGAGGTGCGCAGCGCCCCCGGCCTGGGCACCGAGGTGGTGATCACCCTGCCGCTCGACCCCGCGCCATCCCCCGGATTACCCAATTGACCGGCGTCTCCCCGGCCGCGGCGGCGCGGGGACGGTGGGCCTGGCGCCGCCGCTGGCCGGTCCTGCTCGTGCTCGCGGTCATGCTCGCCGCCCAGGGCACCATCCTGGTCGCCGCCCGCCGCGTGGTGCAGGCGCAGACCGAGCGCGACCTGCGCGAGGGAAGGGGCGACGCGCGGGACGTGGCGCAGATCTTCCGCGAGCAGATCTCCCGCACCATGATCCACGTGCGCACCCTGCACCGCCTGGCCGGACTCGCGGTCATGCTCCGCCGCCAGGGCGACGTGCTGGCGGCGGACCGGCTGCTGGCGGAAATCCGCGGCACCGCCTCGCTGCAGGGCACCGGCGTGGTGCAGGTCTCGGTGACCGACCCGGACGGGCACATCGCCTGGTCCTCGCTGCCCCTGCCGCCCGGCCCGCCACCCTCCGTCGCCACCGAAGACCATGTCCGCGCCATCCTCGCCGACGGCCAGTCCGAAGCCATCGGCGCCCCCACCCGCGGCGCGCTGTCGGGCGTGCCGGTCATTCCCATGAGTGCGGCCATCGTAGGGCGCGACGGCACGCTGCTCGGCGTCAGCACCGTCTCCATCGACCCCAACATCCTCAGGGTGATGGAACGGGCGATGACGCTGGCATCCACCGACGTCATCACCCTGCTGCGCGGCGACGGGCTGGTGCTGGCCCGCACCGGCGGCTTCGGCGTGGGGCGGATGATGGACCCGCAATCCGGCGCCCTCGGCGCGCTCGGCAACCGGATGAGCGTGATCTGGCGCGGCCCCAGCGGGGTGGACGGGGTGCAGCGGCTGATCGCCATGGAACGCATGCCCGACGACGACATGATCGTGGTCGCCGGGCTGAACGAGGCCGCCCACCTCGCCCAGACCGAACCGTTCCTCGACCTGTTGAAGCGGCTGGCCATGATGGCCGTGGTGCTGATGGCGGCACTCGCCGGCGGGCTGCTGCTGTTCCTGGCCTGGCAGCGGCGCGTCGCCCTGGAACGGGCCCGCGGCGAGACGGTGCGGGAGAGCGAGCGCCTGTTCCGGACACTCACCGAAAGCCTGCCGGACATGATCTGCCTGCACGACGCCGAAGGCCGCGTGCTCTACGCCAGTCCCTCCACCCGCACGCTGACCGGCCTGGCGCCGGAAGCCCTGGTCGGCAAGCCGCCCCCCTTCACGCTGAACGGCGAAGGCGGCGACCACATGCTGACCCGCGCCGACGGCAGCCGGCTGTGGGTGGAAAGCGGGGTGGGCGAGGTGCCCGTCGGCGCGTTGGGCAACGACGCCATCCGCATGGTCAGCACCACCCGCGACGTCAGCCGCCGGCGCGTGGCCGAGGAGGCGCTGCAACGCGCGCGCGAAGATATCGACACGGTGGTCAGCGCCGCCCCCGCCGGGCTCTACCGCTACGAACAGACCGCCGGCGGGCCGCTGCGCATGCAATATATCAGCCCGAACATCGAGACCCTCACCGGCTTCACCGCGGCCGAAGCGATGGCCACGCCGGGCTGGTGGCGCAGCCGCGTGGACCCCGCCTTCGCCGACACGCTGGCCCAGCACATGCAACGCATCGCCGAACGCGGCATCTCCTCCGCCCAGTACCGCTTCCGCCACCGCAACGGCTCGTTCATCTGGATCAACGACACCTGCCGGCGGGTCGATCTCCACCGCGCCAGCCACTGGGTGGGCTACTTCGCCGACATCACCCGCGAGAAACTCCAGGCCGAACAACTCACCCACGCCGGCAAGCTCGCCTTCCTCGGCGAAATGGCGACGGGCATGGCCCACGAACTGAACCAACCCCTCGCCGGCATCAGCATGACCGCCGAGAACGCCCTCGCCCTGGTCCAGTCCGGCACCGCCGAAGCCCCGGCACTGGCCCAGAAACTCAACCGCATCATCGAACAGGCGATGCGCGCGGCCGCGCTGATCGACCACATGCGGGTGTTCGGCCGGCGCGACGACGGGCCCCCCGGCGCCGTGAATGTGGCCGACGCGGTGGCGGGCGCCACCCTCATCCTGGAAGGGCGCATCGCCCGCGCCGGCATCGCCCTGCGCACCCATATCCCGCCCGACCTGCCACCCGTGCGCGGCCACCTGGTGCTGCTGGAACAGGTGCTGATGAACCTGCTGGCCAACGCCGCCGACGCCATCCTGGCCCACGACCCCGTGCCCGGCGCGGCACGGCGCATCTCGCTCTCCGCCCAGGTGGACCAGGACAAACTGGCCATCGTGGTGCAGGACACCGGCGGCGGCGTGCCCGAAGACGCCCTGACCCGCCTGTTCGAACCCTTCTTCACCACCAAATCCGCCGGCCACGGCACCGGGCTCGGCCTGTCGATCAGCTACGGCATCATCACCGACATGGGCGGCCAAATCACCGTCCGCAACGAAGACGGCGGCGCCGTGTTCGAAATCCTCCTGCCCGTGGACGTCAGCGCATCCTCGCCCGAAGCGGTGAAGGAACGGGCGGCGGCGGAGTAAGGAAGGAAGCGGGTTCTTTTTGAAAAAAGAACCAAAAAACCGCAATGGCCGGGCACTTGTCCAGGCCATCCACGCGGGAAAGGCAGGAAGGAAGCGCGTTCTTTTTTGAAAAAAAGAACCAAAAAACTTTTGATATTTGGCTGCGCCGTGG
>CAMFLK010000085.1 GCA_945957135.1 uncultured Rhodospirillales bacterium | reverse complement strand
ATTTTTTACCCTGGGTCATTCCCGGGGCGAAGGCGCGTGGACAAGACGAAACCGGGGAGTTTGGAAGAACAAGCCACGGCGCAGCCAAACGAGTAAAAGTTTTTTGGTTCTTTTTTTCAAAAAAGAACATTCTTCCTTACTGTCTTTCCCGCGTGGATGGCCGGGTCAAGCGCCCGGCCATTGCGGTTTCTTGGTTCTTTTTGAAAAAAGAACACGCTTCCTTTCTTCTTTCCCTACTCCGGATCCGCCCCCACCCGCACGAGCATCTTGCCGAAATTCTGGCCGCGCAGCAGCAGGACCAGGGCTTTGGGGGCGTTTTCCAGGCCGTCGAGCACGGTTTCGCGGTATTTCAGGCTTCCCTCCGCCACCCAGGGGCTCGCGAGGTTGCGCCATTCGGCGAAGCGTTCGGGTTTGTCGCTGACGATCAGGCCTTGGATGGTCAGGCGTTTGCCGACGACGGCGCCGAGATTGGGGCCGGCGGAGAAGCTGGCGTCGTTGTATTGGGCCACCATGCCGCACATCACCATGCGGCCGAAATTGTTGAGCAGCGGGAACACGGCCTGCTGCACCACGCCGCCGACATTCTCGAAATAGACGTCGATGCCCTGGGGGCAGGCGTCGGACAGGGCCGCGTCGAGGTCCATGGTGCGGTGGTCCACGCAGTCGTCGAAGCCCAGGGTTTCCTGCACCCACAGGCATTTGTCCGGCCCGCCGGCCACGCCGATCACCCGCGCCCCCGCCCGCTTGGCGAGTTGGCCGGCGACCGAGCCGACGGCGCCGGAGGCGGCGGAGATCACCACCGTCTCGCCCGGTTTCACCCGGCCGATATCCTTCATGCCGGAATAGGCGGTGGTGCCGGGCATGCCGAGCACGCCGAGATAGGCGGAGAGCGGCGCCTGGCCCTTGGGGATGGGGGCGAGCGCGGCGGCCTTCGACAGGACATGGGTCTGCCAGCCGCGGGCGCCGGAGACGATGTCGCCCACCGCGAAGGCAGGGTCGCCCGAGGCGATCACCTCGCCGACGCTTTCGCCGGTCATCACCTCGCCGATCTGCACGGAGGGGGCGTAGGATTTCCGGTCCGCGAGGCGGCCGCGCATATAGGGGTCGATGGAGAGCCAGATGGTGCGGGTCACCACCTCGCCGGCGGCGGGGGTGGGGATGGCCTGTTCCACCATGTCGAAGTCGGAGGGGTCCGGCTCGCCGTCCGGGCGGCGGCGCAGCACCAGGGCGTGGGCGATCTGGGTCATCACGCGGCCTCCGCCTTCAGCACCAGCCGTCCGGTCACCTGCCCCGCCCGCAGCCGTTGCAGGGCGGCGTCCGCCTGGTTCTGGGGGACGAGCGTGACCGGCAGGGCCGGCAGGTTGCCATCCTGGGCGAGTTTCACCAGGGCGCGCAGTTCCTTGGGGTTGCCCACGTAGCTGCCCTGGACGGTGATGGCGCGCATGGCGACCAGCGGCAGGGGCATGCGCAGCTCGCCACCGAACAGGCCGACCATCACCATCTTGCCGCCCTTGCGCAGCGCGTCGAAGGCGACGCGGGCGGTGGCGGTGCCGTTCACCAGGTCGATGATGGCACCGGGCGGGCCGCCGCAGGCTTCGGTGAGCCGCTGGACAACGTCCGGGCCGGTGCCGTCCACGGTTTTCGTCGCCCCTTCCCGCTCGGCCGCCGCGCGTTTCTCGGCGCTGATATCCACCACCACGATGTTGCGGTGCTTCATCGCCTTGAGGATGGCGATGGCGTTCAGGCCCAGCCCGCCGGCGCCGACCAGCACGATCGGCTCGTCCGGCTCCAGCGGCATCACCTTGTTGATGGCGGAATAGACGGTGATGCCGGAGCAGGCATAGGTGGCGGCCACCGCGAGGTCGAGCCCGCCGGGATCGACCAGGTGGCGGGGATGCGGGGCCACCACATGGGTGCCGTAGCCGCCGTTCTGGAACACGCCGAGCGAGCGGCCCTTGACGCACATGTTGTCTTCCTCGGCGAGGCAGGCCTTGCACTCGCCGCAGCCCACCCAGGGGAAGACGATGCGCACGTCGCCCGGCTTCACACCCTTGGCGTCCGGCCCGGCCTTGACCACCCGGCCGACGATCTCGTGGCCCATCGCCACCGGCAGCTTCAGGCCGCGATCGGCCAGGCTCATCACCTTGCCGTCGCCCAGATCGTAGCGGCCTTCCCAGATATGGATGTCCGAGTGGCACACGCCGCAATAGAGGGTTTCCAGCAGCACCTGGGTGCCCGTGGGTTCGGGCGTGGGCAGCTCGATCTCCCGCAACGGCTTCTCGGTCTCGACGACGGCCCAGGCGCGCATGGCTTCCTCCGCAGAACGCTCGGCCGCGACTGGAAACCGGAGTTGATGCGCGGTCAAGCGGCCCCTCCACGCAGATGTGACATCGCGCGGCTTGCGTGGCGTGCGGCGCTTCGTGGAGACTCGGTCCGACATCGGGAGACGCACGCATGGCCGGCCCCCTGGTGACCAACTGGTTCGGCGACCTGGTCTCGCATCCCCAGGTGATCGTCGATGCCTTCTCGGCCGAGGACGTGGCCCGCGTGCTGCGCGACCCCGCCGGCTATCCCGCGCCGGTGCGCGCCGTGGGGTCGAACCACTCGACGGCGCCCTGCGGGGTGGCGGAGGGCGGCACGCTGATCCGCATGCGCATGGACCGCATCCTGCGGATCACCGGCGACAGCATCACGGTGGAGGCCGGTGCCCATCACCTGGCGATGGCGCGGGAGCTTCAGGCGCGCGGGCTGCAGTTCTACGTGAACACCGAGATCGGCAGCCTCACCGCCGGCAGCGCGGCCTGCGCCGGCACCAAGGATTCCTCCTTCGTCGGGCAGTATGGGCAGGTGGGCTCCTACATCACCGCCATGAAGCTGGTGCTGCCCTCCGGCGAGATCCTGGCGGCGGACGAGGCGGGCCAGCCGGAGCTGATGAAGCTGCTGCGCTCCAGCTACGGCATTTTCGGCATCGTGACGGAGGTCACCTACCGGGTGCGGCCGCTGACCCCGATGAAGGTGTATCACGAGACCTTCACCCTGGCCGATTTCCTCGCCCGCCTGCCGGAGCTGAAGGCGCGGGGCGAGGCGATGATGTACTACGCGTTCCCGTTCGACGACCGCGTCACCGTCGAATTCCGCCGCGACAACCCGGCGGCCACGGGCGAGCCCAACCGCGCGGTCTGGCAGCTGCGCAACTATCTGTGGGGCACCGCCGGGCCGAAGCTGGCGCGCGACGCGGAGGCGAACATCCCCATTCCCGCCGTGCGCTACGAGGTGATCGACGGGTTCAACGCGCTGATCCGCTTCAAGCTGGAGACCATCATCCAGGCCGACCACACCCTGCCGCCCGACCAGATCATTGACTACCCCGCGGTCTCCAATGACAGCCGCTACACGTTCAGCCTGTTCGCCTTCCCCGAAGACGAATTCCCGAAGGTGTTCAGCGAATTCTTCGCCTTCGTGCGGAGATGGTACGACGAACAGAACTACCGCTCCAACCTGCTCTATGTCGGCTACCGCATCGCCCAGGACCAGCAGGCGCTGCTGTCCTACTCCCACGACTTTCCGGTGATCACCATCGATCCGGTCTCCACCGGCAATCCCGGCTGGAAGCCGTTTCTCGATGCGTACAACGTGTTCTGCGCCGAGCGCGGCGGGCTGCCGCTGTTCAACCAGACCTACGGGCTGACCGCAGATATCGTGAGGACGGCGTTCGGCGCGCGGCTCGACGCGTTCAAGGCCGCGCGCCGGCAATACGACCCGGACGGGCGGCTGCTGAACGCGTATTTCCGGACGTTGTTGGCCGACGGCGTCGATTGACAGGGCGCGCCGGCGGCTGCGAATTTCGCGGCCGACCGTTGCGCAAGGGAACCGCCGATGCCTCCCTCCATCCCCGCTTCCGGCGCGGGCTGATGCCGATGCTCACCCTTCTCGCGGGGCTGCTGCCGTTCCTGCTGTGCGGCCTGGCGGCGCTGACCTTCCAGGACAATTCCGCGCGGGTGTTCCTGCTCGCGCTGATCGCCTATGGCACGGTGGTGCTCGCCTTCCTCGGCGGCATCCATTGGGCCGGGGCGTATCAGACGGGCGCCAGCCGGCTACGCGGCCGGGCGGCGGTGGGGCTGATGGCCGCCGGCTTCGGCTGGGCCGCGATGGTGCTGACCGTCGCCCTGTCCACCGGCTTCGGCCTGGTCGCGCTGGTCGTCGGCTATGCCGGGCTGGCGGTGGGCGAGGCGCGGCTGGCCCGCGAGGGGCGGCTGCCGGAGGGCGGCATGTGGCTGCGCTGGCTGTTCGCGGGCGTGGTGATCGTGATGCTCGGTGCCGTGCTGCTGTTGCAGTTGCTCGGCGGCCGGGTGGTGTTCTGAAGGAGGCCCCGATGGCCAAGTCCGCCCTGATCGCCGATCTGCGCGCCGCGCGCGTGGTGCCCGTGGTGCGCACCCACAGCGCCGCCCATGCCGCCACCGGCATCGGCTGGCTGCGTGAGGCCGGCCTGCGCATCTTCGAGGTCACCATGACCATCCCGGACGCGCCGGCCCTGATCCGCGACCTCGCCAGCGATCCCTCGCTGCTGGTCGGCGCCGGCACGGTGGCGGACGCGCGCACCGCCCGCGCCTGCCTGGAAGCCGGCGCCCGCTTCATCGTCGCGCCCTGGGTGGACCCGGCGCTGGCCGAGCCCTGCGCCGATGCCGGGGCGCTGCTGATGCTCGGCGCGCTGACGCCGACCGAGGTGCGCGCCGCCCTGCATGCCGGGGCGGATGTGGTGAAGATCTTCCCCGCCTCCTCGATCGGTGGCCCGGCCCACATCAAGGCGCTGGCCAGCGTGCTGCCCGAGGTGGTGTTCTGCCCGACCGGCGGGGTGAGCGCCGCCAACGTGGACGCCTTCCTCAAGGCCGGCGCCGCCTTCGTCGGCATGGGCGGCGCGCTGGTGGATGAGAAGGCGATCGCGGCCGGCGACCGGGCCGCCATCATGGACGCGGCGGCGGCGATCCGCGCATGAGTGTCGATCTCGTCAGCATGGGCGAGCCGATGCTGGAGTTCAACCAGCAGGCGCCCGATGCCCAGGGCCGCAAGCTGTATCTCGAAGGGTTTGGCGGGGATACCTCCAACGCCGCGATCGCCGCCGCGCGGCAGGGCGCGCGGGTGGCCTATCTCACGGCCCTCGGCCAGGACGCGGCGGGCGACGGGTTCCTCTCGCTGTGGCGGCATGAAGGGATCGAGACGCGCGGGGTGGTGCGCTCGGCGGCGCGGCCGACGGCGGTGTATTTCGTGACGCATTCCGAGGCCGGCCACGCGTTCCACTATTACCGCCGCGATTCCGCCGCCAGCGCCTACGGCCCGGCCGAGGTGGACCGCGACCTCGTGGCGGGGGCGAAGATCCTCTACGCCTCCGGCATCAGCCAGGCGATCTCCCCCGCCGCCGCCGACGCGGTGTTCCACGCCATCGCCATCGCCCGCGAGTCCGGTGCCCGCGTGGCCTACGACACCAATTACCGCCCGCGCCTGTGGCCGGTCCCCCGCGCCGCCGCGGTGATCCATGCCGCCATCGCCCAGGCCGACATCGCCCTGCCGAGCCTGGAGGACGCCCAGGCACTGACCGGGCTGGAGGCACCGGATGCGATCGCCGATTTCTACCTGCGCCTCGGCCCGAGCATCGTCGTGCTGAAGCAGGGAGCGAAGGGCGCGCTGCTCGCCACGCCCGAGCAGCGCGTGCACATCCCGCCCTTCCCTTGCCGCCCGGTGGACGGCACCGGCGCCGGCGACACGTTCTGCGGCAGCTTCCTCGCCCGGCTGATCGCCGGCGACGCGCCCGAACCCGCCGCCCGCTACGCCGCCTGCGCCGCCGCGCTGAAGACCGAGGGCTACGGCGCCGTCGCCCCCATTCCGCGCGCGGAAATCGTCCAGGCCGCGCTCGCACGATGAGGCTGTCCACCCCTCGCCTGATCCTGCGCCCCTTCACCGACGCGGACGCCGTCGCCGTCGCCGCCATGACGGCGGATGCGGAGGTGATGCGCTTCTTCCCCGCCGCGCGCGACCGCGCCCAGTCCGACGCCTGGCTGGCCCGCGCCCGTGCCAATTTCGAGCGCCAGGGCTACGGCATCTGGGCGGTGGAGGCCCCGGGGATCGCGCCCTTCATCGGCTTCTGCGGCCTGCATCCGGTGGGCGAGGAATTTCCCTGCGGCCCGACGGTGGAGGTGCTGTGGACCTTCGCCCGCGCCCATTGGCGGCACGGCTACGCCAGCGAGGCCGCCCGCGCCGCCGTCGATTTCGCCTTCTCCCGGCTCGGATTTCCGGGAATCGTCGCCTTCACCACGCCGGTCAATCTGCCCTCCCAGGGCGTGATGCGCGCCATCGGCATGACCCGTGACGCGGCCGAGGATTTCGACCATCCCCGCGTCGCCGAAGGTCATCCGTTGCGCCGCCATGTGCTGTTCCGTACCGACCCCGCCGCTTGGTCGCGCTACTGGGCGGTGCGCGATGGCGAGGAACGGCTGCTGCAACCGGAGGTGCGGCGATCGGCCGCCGCCGTGGACGCGCTGCTCGCCCCCGATTTCGTCGAGTTCGGCAGTTCCGGCCGGGTGTGGGACCGCGCCGGCATCATCGCCGCCCTGGCCGGGGAAGCGCCCGCGGCGCGGGAGGTGCACGACTTCACCGTGCGGCCGCTCGCCGACGGCACGGCGCTGGCCACCTACCGCGCCACCAACCGCGCATCTGGCCGCCGCACGCTACGCAGCTCGATCTGGCAGCTGCACGACGGCCAATGGCGGATACGCTTCCACCAGGGCACGCTCGTCAGTCCCGAAGGTTAAGCCGGCGTATTCGCCCGCAGGAACATGCGGATATGCCGCAGGGCGAGCGGCACAAGCTCCGGCGGGTCTTTCCATGGGTACAGGCTCACCTGCGCGTTGGGCGCGAGGCGGGCGGATTCCATGGCGACCGCATAGGGGTGGGCGGGCACGTCGTCCGGCAGGATCAGCACCGGGGTGGGACAGGCGGCGACAAAGTCGCGGGTGACGGTGAAGACGAAATCGGGGTCGGTGCGGTACATGCGGGTGAGGAACGCGTCCACCTGGGCCGGCGTCACATCCGGCCGCCGCGCGAGCAGCTTCGCTCCCCAGCCCTTCATGTTGTTTTCGTAGAACATGTCCCGCTTCTCCGGTCGCGAGCCGCTGGGCTGGGCCAGCACGCCGGCCACCACACGCTGCGGCGCGCGGCGCAGCAGGTTCCAGATGAACGGGCCGCCGATGCAGAACCCGATCACCAGAAACCGCTCGATGCCGAGATGGTCCATCAGCGCGAGCTGGTCGTCGGCGTAGGAATCCCATGGGCGCTCGGGCTCAATCGGCCCGCTGGAACCGCCGCCCTCGGCATTGCGCAGATCGGGGGCGATGCAGCGATATTCACCGGAAAACGCCGCCAGCGCATCGAACGGGGCGGAAGCTGCAAAGCCGGCCAGGGTGGCGTTCAGCCCGCCGCCGGGCAGGATCAACAGCGGGAATCCCGTGCCCCGCTCCTCGTAGCTGATGCGCACCGCGCCCTTTTCGATCACCGGCATGCCATGGTTTCCCTCATCCCCTTGAGCGTGATGACGTTTGGCGGAATCGCCAAAAAGTCTGAATCACGCGACCAAACAAAGAACTAGAGCGGGATAGCTGAGCGAAGCGATGTCATCCCGCTCTAGGTGGCGCGGTTGTCCATCGGGCGCAGCCGCAGGCCGGGGCGCAGGTGGCGGAACGGCAGCACCGCGGGGTCGGCCACCACCGGGCCGGGGGCGGCGGCGACGATCACCTCGCGGGCGATCGGCTGGAAATCCGCGCGGAAATGCACGGAGGATTTCAGCACGAGGATACGGCATTCCGCCGGCGCGATGCCGACATGGCGCAGGATCGCCTGGTCGAGCGCCTGCATCTTGCGGCTGACCACCATCACCTTCACGTCGCCCCCGCCCTGGGGCGCCACCTGGATCAGCGCGCAGGGGCCGAGATTGCCGGGATTGCCCGCGCCCATCGGGCCGGTGAGGGTGAAGACGCCGTCGGTGAGCTTCAGCACGGTGGCCGTCACCTCGAGCGGCGCGCCGTCGGACTTGCCGCCAAGCGACAGCGCGAGCCTCGCGCCCTCGCCCGCCGCGTGGCAGGCGGCGGCGCTCTCCGCATCGTTGATCAGGCAGACCACGGCGCCCTCCGCCTTCTGGCGGATCAGCTCGGCGAGCAGGCCGGTGGTGTCGCCATGGCCGCCGCCGCCGGGATTGTCCTGGGTGTCCGCGATCACCACCGGGCCGGCGCCCTGCCCCTTCATGGCCGTCGCCACCGCGTCCTCGGCGGTCAGGATGGGCGCGGCGAAGCTGGCCTCGCGCGCGGCGATGAAGGCGCGCAGCCCCTCCACCGCCGCCTCGGCCTGTTCGGACGTGTCGGCATAGGCGGCCATGGCCACGCCGCAATCGGCGAAATCGGCATAGGGGAAGCCGAAGCAGAAGCCGAGCTCCGCCACGCCCTCCGCCTGCCCGAGGCGGGCGCGCTCCTCCAGCACCGGGGCCATCGGCGGCATCATCGTGCATTGCGCGGAGAGCGGAATGAAGAAATCGACCTGGCGGAAGGCGCGGGCGAACGGCTTGCCCCTGGCGATGCGGGCCAGCAGCAGCCGCATCGCCCGCGCGCCGGCCTCGGGCATGTCCACATGCGGATAGGTGCGGAAGGGCGACAGCGCGTCCGCCCGCTCCACCATCGCCGGGGTGAGGTTGCAGTGCGGGTCGAGGCTGATGGTCAGCGGCACGTCGCCGGCGATGGCGCGCACCCGGCGCAGCAGCTCGCCCTCCATGTCCGGGTAGCTGTCGGCCACCGCCGCGCCGTGCAGGTCGAGATAGATGCCGTCGAGCGGGCCGGCGTCGAGCGCCTTCGAGAGTTCCGCGCAGATCAGGGCGGAGATGCGTTCGAACGCCTCGTCCTGCACCGGCCCGGCGGGGTTGGCGAAGCCCCAGGCGAGCGGCACCAGCGCCGCCCCCGCCGCCTCCGCCTCGCGCAGCGCGCCGGCCAGGGGCACGGAGGTGCCGCGCAGGATGTCGAACAGCCCCGCCCCGGCGTTGAGCGCCGGGAAGCCGCCGGGATGGATGAAGTCCTGGTAGCGCGTCGGGCGCGGGGCGAAGGAGTGGCTTTCGTGCAGGAAGCCGCCGAGGGCAAGGCGCAGGGTCATCGAGAACTCCAACGAAAATCGGGCGGAGACGTGTCTCCGCCCGCTTCGCGGAGCCTAGCGCATCAATCCTCGGATTGCAGCGCCTTGGAGACCCAGCCGGCCAGCACCGCGCCGATGATCGGGGCGATGATGAACAGCCAGAGCTGGGCGATATGCGCGCCCCCCGCGAACAGCGCCGGGCCGATGCTGCGCGCCGGGTTCACCGAGGTGTTGGTGACCGGGATGGTGATCAGGTGGATCAGCGTCAGCCCCAGCCCGATGGCGATCGGCGCGAAGCCGGCCGGCGCGCGGGCGGAGGTGCTGCCGATGATGATGGTCAGGAAGAAGAAGGTCGCCAGCACCTCGGTGAGGAAGCAGGCCAGCAGGCTGTATTTGCCGGGGCTGAGATCGCCGAAGCCGTTGGAGGCGAAGCCGCCGGCCAGCGAGAACCCTTCGCGCCCGCTGGCGATCACGTAGAGCACCGCCGCCGCCGCGATGGCGCCGGCGATCTGGACGATCCAGTAGGGGATGATGTCCGCCGTCTTGAACCGGCCGGCCGCCCATACCCCGGCCGTCACCGCCGGGTTGAAATGCCCGCCGGAGATGTGCCCCACGGCGAAGGCCATGGTCAGCACCGTCAGCCCGAAGGCCAGCGCCACGCCGGCGAAGCCGATGCCCAGGAACGGGGTGGAGGGAAAGGCCGCGGCCAGCACGGCGGCGCCGCAGCCGCCGAAGGTGAGCCAGAACGTGCCGAGGAACTCGGCGCCCAGGCGCTTGCCCATGGTCATGGGGCAACTCCTTATGATGATTGGCGTTTCAATCGATCATTGTGTGGCGGGGATCGCCGCGCCGCGTCAAGCGGCGGGATTGCCAAACCGCGAGGAAACGGGAAAGCCTGTGGCGACGAAGCCGCAGGATCAGGAGATGAGCCCCGCATGACCGCGCGACGATCGGGCCTGTTGCGCCCCGAAGGCCACGGCCACGCGCCGGTGACGAATGTGGAGCTGTTCTTCGACCTGGTGTTCGTCTTCGCCGTCACCCAGCTGTCGCACACGCTGCTCGGCCACCTCACGCTCGCCGGCGCCGGGCAGGTGCTGCTGCTGTTCGTGGCGATGTGGTGGGCCTGGATGTACACCAGCTGGGTCACCAACTGGCTGGACCCCGACCGCCTGCCGGTGCGTGGCATGCTGTTCGCGCTGATGCTGGCCGGGCTGGTGATGTCGATGGCCATTCCCGAGGCGTTCGGGCCGCGGGCGCTGGCCTTCGCGCTGGCCTATGCCGCGATGCAGGTGGGGCGCAGCCTGTTCATGCTGTGGGCGCTGCGCCACGGGCCGGTGGCGCAGTTCGCCAATTTCCGCCGCATCCTGGTCTGGCACCTCGTCGTCGCCGGCTTCTGGATCGGCGGCGCACTGGCCGGGGGCGAGGCGATGGTCGGGCTGTGGCTGGCCGGGCTGGCGCTGGAATGCGCGGGGCCGTGGCTGGGCTTCCATGTGCCCGGGCTGGGGCGCTCGCTGACCACCGACTGGAACGTCAATCCCGGCCATCTCGCCGAGCGTTGCTCGCTGTTCGTCATCATCGCGCTCGGCGAATCGCTGCTGGTGACCGGGGCGACCTTCGCCGAGCAGCATTGGGCCGGGGAGCACGGGATCGCGCCGGGCGCGGTGGCCTTCCTCGCGGCGGTGCTGAGCAGCATCGCCATGTGGTGGATCTATTTCGACACGGGCATCCACCGCGCCACCGCCCATTTCACCGCCACGACCGACCCCGGGCGGATGGCGCGGCTGAGCTACACCTATCTGCACCTGCCGCTGATCGCCGGCATCGTCGTCTCCGCGGTGGCGGACGAGCTGGCCATCGTGCATCCGCTCGGCCATGCCGACGGGCCGGCGGCGGCGGCCATCCTCGGCGGACCGGCGCTGTACCTGCTGGGCAACCTGCTGTTCAAGCGGGCCTTCATGGCCTGGTTTCCGCTGTCGCACCTGGTCGGGCTCGCGCTGCTCGCGCTGCTGGTGCCGGCGGCGCCGTTCCTGACGCCGCTCGCCCTGGCCTGCGGCACCACGCTGGCGCTGGTGGTGACGGCGGGGTGGGAGAGCTTGTCGTTGCGCCGTAAGGTTCACGGCGCGACGTAGTGAAAGGCGGACGATGAAGGTCTTCTGGGACGAGGTGCAGCTCGGCCATTCCCCGCAATTCTTTCTCCAGCGCGGCATCGTGAAGGGCAATTTCGAGGTGCCGGCCCGCGCCGCCGCCCTGCTCGGCGCCTGCACCGCCATGCGGCTGGAGATCGTGAAGCCGCCGCCCGCGCAATGGGCGGCGCTGGCCGCGGTGCATGACCCCGCCTATCTCGCCTTCCTGCGCGACGGCCATGCCGCCTGGACCGCCCTGCCCAACCATGGGCCGGAGATCGTGCCGAACATCCACCCCACGCCGGAGATGCTGGCCACCGGCGCCCGCCCCTCGGCCACCGTGGTCGGCCAGGCCGGCTGGTTCGTCGCCGATACCGGCAGCCCGATCGGCCCGCACACCTGGTCGGCGGCGACTGCCGCGGCGGCCTGCGCCATCGCCGCGGCGGAGGAGGCGGCTTCGGGGCGCAACGCCTATGCGCTGGCCCGCCCGCCCGGCCACCACGCCTACCCCGCCCGCGCCGGCGGCCACTGCTTCCTCAACAACGCCGCCATCGCCGCCGAGCACCTGCGCGGCCTGGGCTGCGCCCGGGTGGCGGTGCTGGACATCGACTCGCATCACGGCAACGGCACGCAGGGGATTTTCTGGGAGCGCGACGACGTGATGTTCGTCTCCGTCCACGGCGACCCCAATGGCTACTACCCGTGGTTCGTCGGCCATGCCGGCGAGCGCGGCGCCGGCGCCGGCATCGGCTGCAACGTCAACCTGCCGCTGCCGCAGGGCACAGGCGATGCCGGCTGGCTGCGCGCCATCGACGCGGGGCTGCGGGCGATCGAGGATTTCCAGCCGGAGGCGCTGGTGATCAGCCTCGGTTTCGACGCCAGCGCCGACGAGCCGCTGGGCTTCTTCACCGTCAGCCAGGACGGCTTCGCCCATGCCGCGAAGGCCATCAGCCGGCTCGACCTGCCCTGCGCCGTGGTGCAGGAGGGCGGCTACAACGTCGATGTGATGGGCACGCTGCTGACGCGGTTCCTGGAGGGGCTGGGCGGTTGAGTCTCGCCCGAATCCGATCCTTCGCCTTCTCCGGCATCGAAGCGGTTCCCGTCGAAGTCCAGGTGCAGATCTCCGCCGGCCTGCCCGCCTTCCTGGTGGTCGGCCTGCCGGACAAGGCGGTGGGCGAGGCGCGCGAGCGGGTGCGCGCGGCGCTCACCGCCATGGGCCTCGCCTTGCCGCCGCGCCGGGTGCTGATCAACCTCGCGCCGGCCGACCTGCTGAAGGAAGGCAGCCATTTCGATCTGCCCATCGCGCTCGCGGTGCTGGCCGCCATGGACGTGATACCGCGCGAGGACCTGCAGGAATTCGCGGCCCTCGGCGAGCTGTCGCTGGACGGGGCGCTGAACCCGGTGGCGGGCGTGTTGCCGGCGGCGATCGGCGCGGCCGCCGCCGAGCTCGGCCTGATCTGCCCGGCCCGCCAGGGCGGCGAGGCGGCCTGGGCCGGGGAGGTCACGGTGCTCGCCGCCCCCGACCTGCTGTCGCTGGTCAATCATTTCCGCGGCACCCAGGTGCTGACGGCGCCGCAGCCCGCCGGCATCGCGCCGAGCCTGGGCGCGCCGGACATGGCGGAGGTGCGTGGGCTGGAAGCCGCCCGCCGCGCCCTGGAGATCGCGGCGGCCGGCGGGCACAATCTGCTGCTGGTCGGCCCGCCCGGCTCCGGCAAGTCGATGCTCGCCGCCCGGCTGCCGACCCTGCTGCCCGACCTCGCGCCGATGGAGGCGCTGGAAGTCTCGATGATCCACAGCGTGGCGGGCATGCTGGAAGGCGGGCGGCTGGTGATGCGCCCGCCCTATCGCGAGCCGCATCACAGCGCCTCGCAGGCCGCGCTGACCGGGGGCGGGCAGCGGGCCAAGCCGGGCGAGGTGTCGCTCGCCCATCGCGGCGTGCTGTTCCTCGACGAACTGCCCGAATTCCCCCGCCCGGCGCTGGAGGCGCTGCGCCAGCCGCTGGAATCCGGCCGCACCACCGTGGCGCGGGCGGCGGCGCACGTCACCTACCCCGCCCGCTTCCAGCTGGTCGCGGCGATGAATCCCTGCCGCTGCGGCCATCTCGGCGACGGCACGCGCGAATGCGGCCGGGCGCCGCGCTGCGGCGAGGAATACCAGAACCGCATCAGCGGCCCGCTGCTGGACCGCATGGACCTGACCATCGAGGTACACCCCACCCCGCCCGCCGAGCTGTCCCGCGCCCCAGCCGGCGAGGCGAGTGCCGTGATCGCCGCGCGTGTCGCCCAGGCCCGCGCGACCCAGCGCGCCCGCTACGGCGAGAAAGGCCCGGCGACCAATGCCGAGGCCGACCTGGCCCAGCTGACGCTGGAGCCGGAGGCGCGCGAGCTGGCCGAGCGCGCGGCGGAAAAGCTGCGCCTGTCCGCCCGCGGCTTCACCCGCACCCTGCGCGTGGCCCGCAGCATCGCCGATCTCGCGGGGGCAGAGGTGGTGCGGCGCAACGACGTGGCGGAGGCGCTGACCTTCCGCCACCGCGTGCCGGGACGAAAAATCTAGAAGTGGCTCCAGCCGCCCCTGGCCAGGGGGATCGGCGTGCCGTCGGGCGCGCGCACGGTGACGGCGGGCGGGCCGGCGTGGAAGGCGCCGATGCGCGTGACGGGAATGAAGGTGGCGGCCGAGGCGGCGGCCAGCGCGGCGGCGCGCTCGGGGGGCACGGCGAGCAGGAGTTCGTAGTCGTCGCCGCCGGTCAGGCACAGCTCGCGCCGGTCCGCCGCACGGGCGGGGGGGGATAGCGGCACCCTTCCCGCCTCGATCACCGCCGCCAGCCCGGCGGCGCGGCAGAGATGGGAAAGGTCCTGGACCAGCCCGTCCGAGACATCCATGGCGGCATGGGCGATGCTGTGCAGCCTCGCGCCGAGGGCGAGGCGCGGCTGGGGCAGGCGGTAGCGGCCGGCGAGGAAGCCGTCGGCATCGGGCAGTTCGCCACGCGCCGCGAGCAGGCCCAGCGCGCCGTCGCCGATCGTGCCGGTGACGAAGATGAGGTCTCCGTCGCGTGCCCCGTTGCGGCGCAGCGCCGTGCCGGGCGCGACGTGGCCGAGGATGGTCAGCGAGAGGGTGAGCGGGCCCGGCGTGGTGGTGGTGTCGCCGCCCAGCAGGGTGAGGCCGAATTCACGCTGATCGGCGGCGAGGCCGGCGGCGAAGCCGGCGAACCAGGCGTCCGGCGTGGCGCGCGGGGCGGAGACGGTCATCAGATAGTGCAGCGGCACGGCCCCCATCGCCGCGAGGTCGGACAGGTTCACCCGCAGCAGCTTGCGGCCGACGAGATCGGCGGGGTCGTCGGGCAGGAAATGCACGCCGGCGACCATGGCATCCGCCGCCACCACCAGCTCACGGCCGGGCGGCGGGGCAAACACCGCCGCGTCGTCGCCCAGGCCGAGCGCCCCCGGCCCGGCGAGCGAGGCGAAGTGGCGGGCGATGAGGGCGAACTCGGCGGGGAGCGGGGAGGTCATATTGTCAGCGCCCGTCCTGAGCGAGCGTGGCACCGTGCTCGGAGGCGTCAAGGCACGCTGCGCTCAAGCGCCTTGACGCCCCCTGCGCGCGGCGCCTTTCGGATGGCAGGCCGGGACGAGGAAACGGCCCTTTCCAGCCAAACAAGGAAACTAGGATAGGCTCGCTTGGCCCCCTTCTTCGCACGTAGGCCCTTGCTTCGTTGCGGGGGATGG